>DAINRO010000017.1:0-37934 GCA_036741795.1 Chloroflexota bacterium | reverse complement strand
CCCGCGTCGATTACCTTGAACTCCTCCGATACGTAGATGTAGTCCAGGGTCCCCGACGGCGAGTTGTCCCAGTCGTTCACCGGCGTCGGCCAGGTCTTGTCCGGCTCATGTCCATGCACCGCCTCGAATGCGGAGCGGAACCGCGCCTTCATGACCTCGATTGTCTTCTCACCGGTGTACGAGTTGAAGTCGCCCTGGATGACCAACGGGAGCTTCTCCTGCCTGTCCAGCCAGTCCAGCAGGTAGATTGCCTGTTCCGTGCGCTCTTCCGCAGCGTCGTCCGGATGGTGGAGGTGCGTGTTCACCAGCGCCATTCTCTTCCCCCCGACCTCGAATACCATCCGCTGTGCGATGCGGTCGAAGGTCATGAGGTCGAGCACCTGGTGCTCCACAACGGGAATGCGCGCTAGCGTCCCGATGCCGAATATCGAAGCTCGGACTCCGGGCGAGGTGGCGTGCTTAATCCGGTAGTGCGGAGTATCTCCAAGCCGCCGGTTGATCTCGCGGCTGATCTGCATTCCCTGGTCGATACCCAGGTCAACTTCCTGCAGGCCGATCACGTCGGGAGCAAGCTCGTCCAGCCCCTGGACTACCAGGGGGAAGCGGGCATCCCAGTCGCCCATCCGATTGAAGAGGTTCAGCGTAGCGACTTTGATCTGCGGCATATCGCGGAAAGCTTACACCGCGGGCGATGCGGCGCGCAGGTGCGCGATGGCGGAGCGGGCTAGCCCCCGGGGATCATCGAACGGTCGCTCGATCCGGGGTTCCGCAAAGACGTAGGTGACGCCGGTAACAAGCCGTCCCGTGGCCTGTTCGAGACCGTGGACGTAAAGGCCGGCCTGGAGCTTGTAATCTTCGAGTCGGCCCTCAACCTCACCCTCGTTGATCCGGTCTGTCTTCCAGTCGACTACTTCGAGTCCTTCAGGCGTCTCGATGACGAGGTCGATAAAGCCTTCGAGCACAGTGAAGCCGTCGCGGAGGGCGAACGGCACTTCGCGGAGGGCGCGTCCCGCGCCGATGGCGCGCTTCCAAGCGTCCGACTCCTTCACAACCCAGGTGACCAGGCGGGTGACGTCGGCCTCGAGGTGAGGGACGGCCTCCGCAACGGCCTGGGCGCGGCTGAAGGAGGCGATGAGACCATCATTGGCGCCCATCGGAAGGCCCTGGATGGCGGCGTGAACGGCGCGGCCAAGGCGAGTGCGCGCCCGCCCTCGCGACCACGGCTCGGTGTCATCCTCGCGGCCCGGTCGGTCGTCGTCGCCATCTGCCGGAAGTAGTCGCTTCAGGGCGGTAGCGCTGGTGTAGTTCATCGCCCGCGCGGCACCAAGCACTCGTCTCCGTTGGGCGACGAGAGTGTCTGCTGTCTGCTCGGGATCGATCTCGAGGGTAAGGCCCTCGAAGGGCAGGATGTGGGAAGGCGCCACGTCAGGCACCGTCAGGCGGTTGCCGGCGGCCGATTCGGCGCCGGCCCTGGCCAGGGTATCCGCGGGGCTCGAGGAAGGCTCTTTTCGGTAAAGGGATACCACCAGGTGATCGCGGGCGCGGGTGGCGGCCACGTAGAGGGTGCGGTTTTGCTCGGCGCGTTCGTGCTGGGCAGCAAGGGCCTGTAGATCTGCGTAATCGCCGAGCGTGAAGCGGCGGGCGGCGGCGCCGAGACAGAAGGCGAATCTCCCGGCCAGATCGTTCCTCAAGATCATCTCCGACTGGGTGCCCCGGGGCTCTGCGGATAGCCCGGCCATGAACACTATGGGAAACTCCAACCCCTTCGAGGCGTGGATCGTCATGATCCGCACGGAGTCCTCATCGTCATCGAGGTCTGCCCCTTCCCGGTTGTAGACCTTGCCGACTGTCTGGCGCTCGATCCAGGAGATGAACGAGCGGAGGCTCTGCGGACCCGATGCCTCGAAATCGCGCGCGGACTGGATCATGTAACGGGCGCGGCGAAAGCTGTTGCGGGAGGCGTCGTGCAGCACGCCGATCTCGACGAGGCCCCGCTCCGAGCAGAAGCCTTCGACGAGCGCGGCCAGCGAGCCGTGGTGCTTACGTTCGAAGTAGCCCTTGAGCACGGCGAGGGATCCGGCGACATGACCGGATTGCTGCTCGTTTCCGGGGTGCAGGTAGTTGAAGCGCCCTCCTGATTGCTTGAATTCGACGAGTTCACGATCGCTGCAGGCGAAGGCGGGGCTTCGGAGAGCGCCGGCGATGGCCACTTCGTCGGAGGGGTTATCGATGGCGGAGAGGCAGTTGATTATGTCGCGGATCTCCTGCGTGCGGAAGACGAGGCTGCCACCCTCCACCCGGTACGGGATGCGGCGGCTGCTGAGCGCTCGTTCGAGACCCGTGAGATTGCCCCGGGTGGGGATGAGTATGGCGATGTCGCCGTACCGGGCGTTCCGTACTTCTCCGTTAACCTGCACCTGCCAAGGTTCGAGGTCCACGGCCGTGCGGCACAGCGCCGCGGTATCGGCGACTTCGCGGGCCCGCGTCGGAGCTACCACTCCCGGGTAAGCCTCCCCGATCACGCCGACAGATGGGCCCTTCAGGTCTGTTTCCCTGGCCGGATGTATGGCCCGGTAGGGGGGCTGCACCCCGGCGTTGGTGCCGTCGCCGATAACTGTCTCGAAGACCGCGTTTACCCATTCGAGGATGGCGGGGCGGGAGCGGCGGTTGACGTCGAGATCCACGAACGTTGCGCCCGATTCCTCCATCCAGGCGCGGACGTCGGCGAAGGTGGCCATGTCGGCGCCACGGAAGCGGTAGATCGACTGCTTAGGATCGCCCACGAGGAAGAGCCGTCCGTGCTCTACCGCGCCGGTCTCGGGATCGGTGGCGAAAGCGCGAGCGATCTGGACCTGGAGGGGATCGGTGTCCTGGAACTCGTCGATCAGGAGCCTGTCGTACTGGTTGCGCAGGGACACGCGGGCGGGCTCGCTGTTGGCGAGAAGCTCGCTTGCCTGGACGATGAGATCGTTGAAAGTAAGCGTTCCTTCGCGGCAGCGGCGCGCTTCGTCGGCCCGGGCGAAGCGGACGACGATCGGCACGAAGCCGGCGAGCGCTTTACTCCTCAGTTCTCCAAGGAGGCGAGCAAGTTGGTCCATGACATCCTGGCCGATTTCGACAACTTGTTCTTTCCCTTCCTTGCCGCCCCAGTTCCCCTGTTGCCCGGCGCCCTTGAACTTCAGCTCGCCGGCGTTGGCCAGGACCACCTCGCGCTCGCGGGCGGATGCTGAGGCGAGGCGGGCCAACAGATCGGCCAGCTTCACGAACTTCCCCCGCATAGCATCGTCCCTCGGGACGAAGCGATACCCGGTGGATTCGAGCTTATTTGCGAGATGATCAAGGTCTGGCCAGGTGGGCTCGGCAGCCTCTGGCATATTCGCCTCCAGCTTGCGGGCGAGGTCGTTTGCACGGACCATGGCGTCCGCGAAGGCCGCGAGATCACCAGTCGAGAGTCCGAGGCGCAGCACCCGGTCGATGCGCTCCTCGGCGTCCGAATCTCCGGCGAGGTCTTCGAGGAACTCTCGCCAGGTGTCCTCCTGACGGCGCTCGGTTGTTATCTCGTCGAGAACCTGGAAGTCGGGCGCGACGCCCGCTTCGGCGGCGAAGATGCGAAGGAGCGCCTGGCAGAAGGCGTGGATAGTGGACATTTGCGCCCGGTCGAGGGATTCGAGGGCGTCCTTCATGTAGCCGTGGGGATCGTTGCCCTTAGCGCGCTCGGTTTCGAGGCCTTCCCGGACGCGGTCACGAAGTTCTGCCGCGGCACGCTCGGTGAAGGTGACGGCGGCGATACGCTCGATGGGGATCCCAGAGCTGACAAGGGCGACGACGCGGCCGACGAGCGCCGTGGTCTTCCCGGTGCCTGCGCCGGCCTCGACGAAGAAGGTCTCCCGGGCGCTTGCGGCGTCGGCGATCCTCTCGTGCCCGGTGAGCGCTCCTGGCGACTGGGTCACGGTAGCGCTCCCGCCTCGGCAATGGCGAGCCAGGGCGCTATTGCGGCATCGGCCCGCTTTCGTTCGAAGGCGTCGTCGCGGTTAACCGGGCAGATGCGGGTGAAGTCGCAGAACTTGCAGTTATCGAAGCTCCCGGTGAAGTCATTGGCGTCACCGGAGACAGCGGGAAAGACGCCCGTCGCGATTCCATCGACGATCTTTCCAACAACGGTCTCCAGCCGCTTTCGTACGTCGTCCGTGATCACGGCGGACTTCCGTTCGAATTCGCCCCTGTTGCTTATGAACCAGTAGATGGCGGTGACGTGGTCGGCGCCGGGGACGTTGTAGCCGTACATCCCTGCCTGGAGCTTCAGGCCGCCGAGAAGGGGATCTTCTTCGAAGCCTTTGAACCCGAACGTGCTGCCCGTCTTGTAGTCCATGACCCAGGCGTTTCGGCCATCTGGCGTGGCGTCCATGCGGTCATAGCTTCCCCGGAAGATGACCCCGGAGACTTCACTTTCGGGGATCCAGTCCTCGAAGGAGGCCGGCACCGCGCCCGTCTCCGCCCGGAAGTCGTTGTCCTCCTCCAGGAAGCGCTCGAGGTCCGCCTGGATGGTCCTGACCTCGTGCTGGGAGTAGATTCCAAGCCCGGCGATGCCGCGCGCCCGGGCGCGCTGGAACTCCTCGTCCGCCAGGGCATGGAGCCGGTCGCGGTCGTTGGCGGTCCAGCGCTCCCTGACGCCGGGCCTGCCGCTTGCCTGCTCCTCCTTGAAGAAGAGCTCCAGGACGGAGTGGACGAGGCTGCCCCGGTCCATCGGACTTATCGTCTCGGTTGCGCTCGGTTCCTCCACCGCGCGGAGATAAAGCACGGAGGAGGCAAGGTACCTGAAGCCGCACTCGGAGTACTTCTCCAGTGAAGTCGGGGAGACGCGGCGACCGGCGACATCGACGAGGCCAGTTCCGACGCGCCCTTCCCATTCGGTGAACAGGTTCCCGCTCCGTGAATTCAGCATCGTAACGGGCCGGAAACGGTCGTGGTTTGCGTGGACCTGGCGACCCTCCCGCGCGAGCTCCACTGCCCGGCGGAGGCCCAGCTCCGCGGCGTTGAGCACGGGGCCGCGCAGAGACGCGCCGAGGGGAGAGGGGCGGCCGCCCGAGATTTCGGAGCCGGTCCGAAGTTGCGCTGCCGTTACGGGGGAGCCGAACGTGGTGCCGGCGGCGCGGACCATCTCGGGGGCGGGGTAATAGTCGCGCGCGCCTCCCGGCTCGTATGCGGGACAGGACCACGTGACAACGCCACCGTTGGCGCTGCCCTCGGCGGCGCGCACGGCCTCGCGGCCGCGCTCCAGGCGAGTCTGGACGTCCTCGGTGCTGGGATATTCGGTCTTGAGCGCGCGCCAGACGCTGTCGTCGAGGAGAGTGTCGCCTCCGGCGCCGGACGGGAAGGCGCCCTCGTATGCGCCGCACAGGTACACGTTCTTGAAGCGCAGTCCTGCGACCGACCGGTAGCTGGCGAGGACAACGCCGTCACCGAGTTTCCTGGGCCGGATGTGAGCGCTTTCGAGGTTAGCGCGGAGCGCGGCCGTGAAGCGCTGCAAGGCAAAGGTGCCGCCAACAGCGCCGATTGCGCCGAGCTGGTCTATTTCTTCAAGCGCCTCGTCGAGGCCATCCTTCATAGCGCCGGGGTCCGGGTCGCGCGAAGGCTCCAGATAATCGTGGACCAGCGACTTGAAACTTGCGATGAAGTCGCCGGCGGGCTGCTCTCGCTCCAGTGGCACCAGCCGCTCGATCAGGGCCGCCACCACGCCGGCGACTTCCGTGGCGTCGTGGGACTGGTACTCGGCGCGGCGGGCGCGGCTCTCGTAGTCGGGGCCGCGGCCGGTGAGAATGCTGGCTTCCCGGGCACGATCCACCGCGAAGCCGCTCAGCCGGTCGGCCCAGGTGGCGGCGCCGTGGGTAATGCCCGCCTCGCGAGTAATGGAGTCCCAGCTTGTCACCCGGGCGACGGTATCGCCGCCGATTGTCGGCAGGCTGAACCTCAGGGGCGCAACTTCGAGGAAGTCGAACACAGCCGTGCGCGAGTAGTCGTTGCCGGGCAACTCAGCGAGCTGGACGAGGCTGCGCCCGGCGCGTGTCTCGATCACGGGAACCCCGGGCAGTGGCGCGGCCGGAACGTCCGCCGCGGCGAACGCCTCACGCAGCAGGCGGGGGTAGAGGTCACTGTCGCCGTGAAAGACAGCGATCTCGTCGATGCGGGTGCCGGCTTCCAGATCGCGCAGGATGTTGCGTACGACGTCGGCTACCTCGGTGGCGGGATCTGACGACATCGCGACCCTGGTCTCCCACGATCCGGTGGGACGCTCCAACAGGTGGACGGAGCCGCTCACGCGTCCGAGGGCTTCGGTGAGCTGATTCGCGGAGGCCGTAAGCGGACCCGGTGGTACAACGAAGATCTCTCCAAGGTCTGCCATTATTCCGGCCCGGCCGGCATCCAGGGTTTCAGCGGCGGACTGCAGCAGGTCCTCGGCGTCATAGAAGGCGCTCGACCGTTGCCTGAACAGGCCGTAAAGACGCAGGATTTCGGCCAGGTGCGAGCCCGGCACTGCCGTCGCGGCGCTTCCATCGATTACTCCGGCGCGACGGAACCGATTGAAGATCCGGCGGAGGGCGCGGGCGTAGCCGGGAAGGTCGCTGATGCGGCTCAGTCCCTCCCTCGACTCAAGGGCCACCTGCTCCGCCAGGTAGTCGCCGATGGGACGAGCGAGCGGGGCACGCCCGTTCTCGGCGAGAAAGCCGGCTGCGATCAGCTCCGCGAGGCGGGGCAGTGTCTCGAAGCGCACAGCGGCGAAGGGGCCGTGCGAGGCGAGGATTCGGCGCAGTTGCAGCCCCGAAGCGTGGGACGGTGTGACGAAGGTGATGGGCCGGAGGGAATCGTCCTTCCTCGAGGCGGCAATCGATTCGAGGGTGGAATAAACGTCAGGCATCCGGATGGCGCAAGGATATGGAGCCTCAGCCAGACTGTCAACGCGATTCCCGTCGTTGCGCGCAGTAGTCTCGGCTTGACGGGGAATTAACGGAGAGATTTTGGCGAGAGTGGCCTGCGACACTGGCCTCGACAGCGAAATTACGCCATCAGCAGGAGGCGGGCAATGGGCAACAATGTAATCGTACTGGTCTCGGATCTCGATAACGCCATTCGCGGCGAGATCAATGTCCTTCAGGACGAAACGGAAGCAACGCGTCTAGTGGAGAGTTTGATCGAGTCTGGATTTGAGCAGGAGCGAATCCGGGTATTCCTGGGAGATGAGTTGCAGATGGAAGTGCGCCACCGCCCCGTGGTGTCACTGTCAGCAGATGCAGAGCAGCGGACCGTGAAGGAGGTCGCCGCCGCCAAGGAAGAGACGCCCAGCCCCAACCCCAACGGCAAGCAGGAGAGCCCCGGCGGCGCCGCTGTCCGCGCCGCCTCGGCCGTAATCGACAGCATCGCCGAACCGTTCACGAAGAATGGCCAGAAGTTCTCGGCGCAGTTTGGACCAGATATTTTGAGCCCCGCGTAGTTGCCCCTCCGGACGGATTAAGAAATTCCGTCCCGCTGCCAGGACGGAGCGAGCCTCACCCCCGGCCCGCTCCGTCTGCATTTGCGCCATAGCTGGCAGACACGCCGCATCCGGTCCGACATGCACCCATTTCTGCATTGTGGTGTCTGTCAATCGGCGAAACAGTAACCCCATCCCCGCATGGTCAGGATTAACAACGGTTGGTCTGGGGTCTCCTCGATCTTGCTTCGCAACCGGCCGATGTGGACATCCACAGTCCGTGTCTCATCGAAGCCGTCGTAGTGCCATACGGCCTGCATGATCTGAGCTCTGGAGAGTACCTTGCCGCGATTGCGCATCAGGTAGACGAGGAGATCGTACTCCTTTGGTTTGAGGAAGATCGGCTTGTCATTCTTGGTCACCGCGCGCCGGGCTATATCGACTGCCAGGCTTGCCGTCGTCAGAGTCTCGTCCTCAGCCGCCCTCGATTCCTTGCGCCGCAGCCGGGCGCGTACCCTCGCGACGAGTTCCTTCATGCTAAAGGGCTTGGTCACGTAGTCGTCGGCGCCGATTTCCAACCCCACGACACGGTCGGTCTCGTCGCCACGGGCGGAAAGGATGATGATGGGCACAGCCGTTTCAGAGCGGAGAACCCGGCACACTTCGAACCCGCTTAATTCGCCGAGCATCAGATCCAGGATTACGAGGTCAGGCTTGGTGTCTCGAGCGATCGCAATGGCTTGCTCACCATCCTCCGCGGAAAGTACTTGGTAGCCTTCCTTCTGGAGATTGAACCGCAGGGTTGCCAACAGGGTAGGTTCGTCGTCGACGATGAGAATGCGTGTCACGCCAATGGGAAACGTATCTCAACGACCGCAGATAGAGGCTAAGGCAACGTTAACCGGTGTAACCGTTCCGTTAACGGGTGGGACCGCGGGGTAAATCAGCGTTAGTGCAGAGCTAGGCCGGAGCGAGCCGGCGACTTCGCCGAATGACGCGCCGCGGCGTCCGTGGAACGGTCTGCGTTTGGCCAGACGTCCGGCCGATTCGCGCTTTGATGATAGTCTTGTGCGCCTTACTCACCCGCACAAGTGTCCGGCAATTCGGATGCGACGCAAACGCGGTCTCGCGTGCGGAGATTGCTTCCTTCAGGGCACCGAATGACACGTCGGTTCCAGGTACGACCGTGCGCTGGACGCCTACCTGGGGCCAAAGGTGGGCGTCACTGCTGCCGACGACCGCCAACCCGAGCTTCTTGGCCAGGGGGACGATCGTCTCGTCCGCCCGCCAGTCGGCCATATCCTTGCCGTTTACCTCCAGGGCATCGAGCTGTGCCAGAGCATTCTCGCCGACTTGTGACAGCATCTTCCCGGGCCGGAACGCATGCGCTCCGATGACTATCAGGCCGAGCTTCCGAATCTGCGATATCGCTTCTTCAAGCGACGGGTGATATCCCTCGTTCAAAGTCGGGCTGAACGAGTGGTCGAGTGCCCAGAGTTTCTCGATAGGACCGATGACGATCGTGTCGCCGCGCTCCTCGCCGATCGCAACGCTAAGCTCCATCCCGGTGAGAACAGGGAATCCACGCTTCCCCACCCTGAGGACGCCGTTGTCGTGCTCGAATCGGGCAGCAAGCACGCCCATCGCGCGCCAGTAGTCGAATGAGTGAATGTGCTCGGTAACCGCGAAGCCGTCGAGCCCAACCTTCATCGCTCGCCCGGCGGTGCGCTCGAAGGAGCTCAGGTCAAAGGGTATGGCCTTCGACACTTTGCTGTGGACGTGAAGGTCAATCTGTATAGACACTTTATCCTCTAGCCGCATTCTACTCATTTTTAACGCACCAGTGAATACCCTGGTTAATCATCTTCTTGGGGATATCTCACCCGCATCAACACTCTCCCCCAGTTCCGTATCGGCAGTATTACGCCGTCGCGCGCGCTGTCGATGGCGCTCCGACGACCAGGTTCAGCAATCTGGGGATATCGACGCCCCCCGTCACTTCGATGATCTGGGAGCCTCGCACAATCTCACCGAGATTGGCTTGCACACCCGGCTCAACAGGTGGCGCGTCATACACGTCTGTTTTGTAGAACGGCGAAAGTAGCTCCGACGCGCGGTCCTGGGAGATCTCCCGCAGGCGCAAAGGTCGCCTGTTTTGTCGCCAGTTGAGCACATACAGAGTCCGCAGTCTTGAGTGCAGCGCGAGCCTCCCCTTCCCATATACGCTCTCTACCGGCACGTCGTGCTTGTCCTCCACCCACCAGAGCTCCCGTGGGTCCATGCGGCTGTACTGCTCGTCCTTAGCGCGCGACAGCAGTTTACGAAGGCGCTCGTTTGCCAGGAGCGTCCCGGGGTTGACCCGCGGCCATTTCGGGACGCCCGCAACGAGCACACCCCGCCCGTCCTGTCGTCTCAGAAACGTACGGTCGTTCGTCACGTAGTCGAATCCAAACTCCATGAGCGCGAGCGACACGCTGCTCTTCCCGGAACCCGATTGCCCCGCAAAAACCAGAGCGCCTTCCTCACCACACACGCAAGAGGCGTGAATCGCTACATGTCCTTCCTTGCGGAGCCTATGACCATAAGCCGTCGAAACCAGGTTTAGAAGTTGTTGCGGGTATCTCACGAGGTCGCCGACGGCTACGAATCGGTCACCGTAGATGTAGTGGAGCACCCCGGTCCGGTTCTTCCTTATAACCCGGACCTCGTCGCGGTCGTAGAAGCAGATCTTGGGCACTTTAGCGACACGGCCCACACTTGGCATGCGGGCGGTATCGAACAGGGGATCTCCCTGGATCCCAACGATCTCCAGGGCATCGCCGCCCCGCAATTCATCGACAAGAAACGGCGCGAAGTAACGCTTCACAATCGTTTCCAATTGGCGGTGGTTTACGTTCACCACCACCTCGAACCGACCAATCTGCATTGGAACTGAATACGGCGTCCTGAGGCCGTCCAGGTACTGCACTTCCCTCACGAGAGCATCTCCATGACGTACCGGGCATACAGAGCCGCCCCGTGCACGCCGCAGGCGTCTCGCAGCCCTGTGAATCCCCCGAAGGCGCTCACCTCGTAGACGAGCCACCCTCCGTCCGACTCCACCATATCGACGGAAGTGAAGGCGAGACCGAAGACGCGAGCCGCCTCGAGAGCCAGCGTCTGCACGTCATGAGTGATCTCGGCCGGCTCATAGTGACCGCCGGCTGAAGTCGTGGTCATCCATTCGCCAGCCTCAGCCACCCGATAGTAAGAGCCGACGACTTCGTCGCCGAGCACGGCAACTGCTAGATCGCGCCCGGCGTTCGGGACAAACTCCTGGAGGTACATCGGCCCGCGGCTCGCCATCTGCCATGCGGCCAGTTCAGGTTCAGCATCAGACCTTGATCTCAACCGGACCATGCCCCTCCCCTTCGACGTAAAGACCGGCTTCAGGACGACATCGCCCCATTCATCAACCACCGACAGGGCAGCCTCGGTTGATTCCGTAACCCTCGTGCGGGGCATGGGCAGACCAGCAGCACGAAGCAGGAAGGACATGCGGTAGCGGTTCACCGCATCGCGCATACAGCGCGGACTCGAGAACACGGTCACTCCTCCACGCTCGATCTCTTCGAGTACCAGGAGTCTGTTCTCAGTCGAATGGTCGTACGCGTCACCGAGCTTCTTGACAACAACGGCATCGAGCTGTCCGAGCGGGGCCCCTCCCCGCGTCACCTCCCCCGATTCAAGGTCATGGACCAGCTCAGAGGTGTTCGCAACGAATGAGTCGGTGCCAAGGTCCCGCAGTGCTCCCGCAAGGGTCTCGCTGGACCACGCGCCGGGAGTACCGGCGACCATCACCCGTTTCACGAACGATGCCCGTTAACGGATACAGGTGGTGCGATTTCAACTGCAGCGGGGCCGGACAGATTGATGACCTTCTGGAGTGCCACCCTGCCTTGCCTGAACAACCACTCGGCGTGGTTTGGCTGGAGGATGATCCTCGCCGAAGTGAGATACGACCTTGCCAGTCCCAGCTGCAGCCGTGCCTCGAACCGGTGGTCGCTGTGCTCCCTGGCAATGGAGCGTGCGTGTGAGAGAACCGCCTCTTTGACCGCCCGCAGCTGGCGCCTTGCCGTCGGCGCCACATCAGGGTCGCGCTCCAGGCCGACAAGGAATACAGTCACGTCCTGCAGGTAGTCACCGTATCGGGAGCGGTGAACGTCAATGAACCGCAGCCGCCGGTCTCGCTGACTGTAGACGATGTTATTTGCGTTAAAGTCTCCGTGCAGCCAGACGGAGAACGGTGGCCTCAGTTCTGCCTCGATCGCCGCGATGGCATCGAGCTGCTGGCGGAGCGGCGAACAAATCCCGCCCCGATACCTGATCCGTGAACTGGCCAGCTTGCGGAGCGCAGGGTGGAACGCATAGACGTCGGGCAGGCGCTTCTCGATCTGCGAGATGTAGTCCACCTCGGCCGGCTCCGCGCTGAAACTGCGCTGCCAAAGATTGCGCAAGGTCCGGCAGAGCATATCCGTCACCTCGGCTTGCATCACGGAATCCGGTTCTTCGGAATAGAGGCGAGATAGCTGAATCCCGTCAACCCATTCACGCAACAAGGCCTGGCGATCCGCCTGAGATGTTGTGGTCAGCACCTTCGGGGTCAGGCTCGCGTCGATCTTCCGCCATTCCTCGCTCTTGATGATCTCCTGGGCGATCTTCTGCTTCGAGCCCTCCTTGTAAATGAGCGGCACACCGTTTCCTACCTTAGCGACAACCGCACCGCTGATCCCGTCCATGAATGGGCGGAAGCCACTCTCGGCGCTGGTCTCTCCGAGCAGGCTATCCAGCGCTTGGAACTGGGAGAACTTCAGACGGCGGCCGGTAACGAGGAAGATCACCTGCTCGCCGATATTGAGCACGTAGTCCCCTATCTTTTCGAGGTGCTTAAGGACCGCCTCGACATGAAGCCAGTACGGGATGTTCGATGGCTCTTCGGCCATCCGCGTTCGCAAGTCCATCAGTCTCTCGACGTACAGCTCGTCCAGTTGTGGCTCCCGCTGACACGCCCGTTTGGCGGTCGCGAGGTCTTCCGTGAGATACGCCTTTACCGCTTCGTTCAACGCCCGGGGCGTGACCTTCGCCAGTAGCCCAAAGTCGTATGGGACCCAGGTCAGCCCCTCGCGGCGGATGATTCGCATGTGCTTCGCGATGTGCGTCGCGGAGTCACCTGCGTGCTCGAGGTTCGTTGCAACTTTAAGTGCCGACCGCGCTGCTCTCGTGTCTGCCTCGGAAAGCCCCTGCATCGCTGCTAGCTCGAACGACTCTGCTTCGACGCGCAGGTTCAGGTTGTCAACCAGGTCGTCCTTCTCGATTACCGACTCTGCAAGGACATAGTCCAGCGACTCGAACGCCTTGAGCGCGTGGGTTACCTGGGCAGAAACCAACCCGCCCATCCGCGAAATGTCCTCTCGCAGATGGGCGACCTGTTTGACCGTATCATCGCCTCGCATTCCGTTCTCAGTTCGCGACTACCGCTTGGCCGCGGCCTTCTTCTTCGCCCTGACCGGATCGGCGCGCTTGGACGTCTTGGGGCGGCTCGGCCTTCCAATGTCCAGCGTTGCCTCTTCCTGGACAGCATCTTTGTCTTCTGCCGGTTCGGGACCGGTGGCTTCTATCCGGAGGGCATCCCCGTTTTGTTGTGCCTGTCGCCAGGAAATGCCAAGTTGCAGGTTCCCTTTACCCTTGTCCGCCTTCACTCGCGCTTCCAACTCCAACTTCACATTGGTACCGAGGTCCAGCTGGATCCCCTCGTTACCCACGGCAAGGTGTACGTGACCTTCCCTGATGTAACGGGCGAGGTCCTCCAGGTACTTCCCTACGGCATCGGGCTCCGTGTACGCCGTGTACTCGAAGTTCCTGTCACCGTCTTTTTCGCCGTTGTCCATTCTTTTCCTCCTTACGACTGTCGTTCACACCGTCGCCGTTCACGCTTTGACCCATGATACGCAGGTTTGTCTTCCACTTAATATCGATGTTCAGTTTGCCTTGCTCTCTTCCCTCACCGCCCTTGATGTCAACGGCGATGGATCGTCCGGGATGCAGTGACTCATCGGAGTCGTCGCCCTCGATCCAGATCTCGCCCGTGGCGATCCCCAGCGCAATGTGGCTGATCAGTTCCGCGGCCTCCTCGGCGCTCATTTCATTCATCACACGGACGCGACTCTTGGGCACGTTGGGCTCTCCGATCTCTGCTTTGTCGAAATGAGGGGCGGTTCGACAAGCAGAATGGTAGATGGGTCGATGCAACTGTTTTGTAACTCAATGTAACTATTTTGTAAATCTTCGTGTTTTGTGCACTCCCTCCACCCCGTGAGCTATTGCCTCAGATCGCAGCCCTCGCTTATAAAGCCACCGCGGACAACACGCTGGGTCAGGGCGCACCCGCCCCCCAAACGCTCCCTGGCCCTGAAGAAGGAGATCTTGCCGTGGCATCGGACCCGTTGACAGATCGAGTAAACCAGGTCCAGGTTCAGCTACTTCAGGAGTTCGTTGCCATTGTTGGACCACGGGCCGTCGAAGACACGTTCGCCCAAACATTGGCTTCCTACCGGGACGCTCGCATCTCAGACTTCGTCCCACTATTCATACAGCGAGATGCTCGCGATCGGCTAACGTTCCTCGCAACGAAATCCCATACACCCGCACCTGCGGAGCCTGCCTGACTTTCTGCCGACCAGCCGCTAAACCGCATCCACTATCGCCGGAGCCGGTGCACAGGGTCGAGCCAGGCCAAGGCCGTCACGTTGAGCATGCCCTCCTGCATTGATCCACAAAGCCGCACTTTTCCGTCATTCGCATCTTCCGTATAGTGAATACAAGTCGGCCGTATGGCTATGAGAGAAACCAAGCGCGCACCTAACACCGAAGCGGCGCCTCTGCCTCCCCTCCCCCCGGACGTTAGCATCGAAGGCATGATCCGGGAGCGTTATGACGCCTCCGACGGCGGAGACGTCTTCGCCAAGACACAGGGGTTCAACATCATCGAGCGCGCTCAGAGTTTGGACCTCTACCCCTACTTCAGGCCCCTCGACAACAACGATGGCCCGGAGGCGATTGTTGACGGCAAGCGGGTGCTCATGTTCGGATCGAACAACTACCTGGGATTGACACGGCATCCGCGGGTGATGGAGGCGGCACAGAAGGCGATCGCCGAGTACGGCACCTCGATGACCGGCTCCCGGCTCTACAACGGGACAACGAAGCTGCACGAGGAGCTGGAAGAGCGGATAGCCGCCTTTCTCCGGAAGGAGCGGGCCCTCGTTTTCACGACAGGCTACCAGGCGAACCTCGGCATCATCTCGGCGCTCGTGGACAAGAAGTCGGTCGCCGTCGTGGACAAGGCGGACCACGCGAGCATCTACGACGGCTGCCAGCTCTCCGACGGGGACATGGTTCGGTTCCGCCACAACGACACGGCCCACCTGGACCAGGTGCTGGGCAAGCTCGACAAACCGGCGCTGGTGATCGTCGATGGGGTCTACAGCATGGGCGGCGACATCGCTCCTCTGCCCGAGATCGTCGAGGTCAGCATGCGCCACGGTGCGAGAATCGTGGTCGATGACGCGCACGGCATGGGCGTCCTGGGCGAGGGTGGCCGCGGCACCGCCAGCCACTTCGGACTGGAGGATGCCGCCGATATCATCATGGGGACGTTCTCCAAGTCGCTGGCCTCCATAGGGGGATACGTCGCCGGGACGGGCCCCGTCATGAACTGGATTCAGCACTTCGCGCGGCCCCTTCTGTTCTCCGCCAGCCTTCCGCCTGCCCTGGCCGCCGCAGCCCTGGCCTCCCTGAGCGTGCTCGAGGACGAGCCGGAGATGGTGGAGCGGCTGCGCCAGAACGGCGACCGCTGGCGACAGGGCCTCGCGAACATGGGATATGACATCGGCGGTTCGCAAACGCCGATCGTCCCGGTGAGCGTGGGCGACGAGTACCGCACGCTTATGTTCTGGAAAGGGTTGACGGCGGCGGGTGTCTACGTGAACCCGGCAATCTATCCGGCGGTCGCGATGAAAGAAGCGATGATGCGCACGAGCTGCATGGCGACCCACACAGACGAGATGATCGATCGGGCGCTCGACGCCTTCCAGACCGTTGGCCGCAATTTGGGTGTAATTGGGTAGGGCGTCATCTCCTAGCATCGAGACCAGGACAGGCGTCGACGTCGTCCCTGCTTCCAGCGGGAAGCTCCTCGACCAGTTCATCCGCCTGCCTGAGCATCTCTATGCAGGCAACCAGAACTGGGTGGCGCCACTGCGGTTCATGGAGAAGCGCAGGCTCTCGGCGAAGCACAACGCGTTTTACCAGCACGCGGACGTAGAGCTATTCGTCGCGCTGCGGGACGGCCAACCCGTAGGGCGGATCAGCGCCCAGGTGGACCACGAACACAACCGCCACCACAGGGATCAGACTGGCTTCTTCGGGTTTTTCGAGTGCATCGACGACATCGAGGTAGCGCGGGCGCTGCTCGAGACTGCCGAGGGATGGCTGCGCGACCGGGGAATGAATGCAGCGCGCGGGCCGCTGAACTTCTCGATGAACGGCGAGGTTGGGATGCTGATCGAGGGGTTCGAGTACCCGCCTCAGCCGCTGATGCCGTACTCGCAGCCGTACTATGCGCGGCTGCTGGAAGAGCTGGGATACGGCAAGGCGAAGGACCTTTACGCGTGGAAGTGGGAGCCGCACCAGGTACCCCATGAGTCGGCACGCCGAGCGATCGACAAGCTGCGGTCGCGGCCGGACGTGGTGGTCCGCCGTGCGCGCATGAACAATTTTCGCGCTGAAGTTGGCCTTATCCTGGATATGTACAACGACGCCTGGAAGGACAACTGGGGCTTTGTGCCGGCGACGGAAGCGGAGGCGGACGAGGTTTCGTCGGACCTGCGGCTGGTGGTCGACCCTCGGATCGTTCCCTTCGTAGAGATCAACGGCGTGCCGGCCGGAGCGGCGGTGGCCGTTCCCGACTCTAACTGGGCGATGCAACCGCTTAAAGGCAGTCTGTTTCCAATCGGGTGGGCCAGGTTCCTCTGGCGCCTCAAGGTCCGAAGGCCGAAGTCCGGCCGGATGTTGATCCTGGGAATCCGGAAGGAGTACAGGACGCGGGAGTATGCGGGGTTGGCCTACCTGCTGGCCGAGGAAGTCTACCTGGGAGCGATGGAGGCAGGATTCACCGGTGCGGAGTTCGGGTGGACGCTGGAGGACAACGGCCTGGTAAACTCCTTGATCCGCAGGATCGGTTGCGAGCAGTACAAGAGGTACCGTATCTACGAGAAGCCCCTGACTTGAAGGTCCTCGCGTGAGCGTCCTCGTCACTGGCGCCAGCGGCTTCCTGGGGTCGCATATCGCGGAGATCCTGGCCGGCTCCGGACACGCGGTGCGACTGCTCCTGCGGCCGTCGAGCAGCCGCGAATTCCTCAAGTTCGATCATGAAGTGGCGATTGGTGACGTCACGGATACCGAGTCCCTCGGCGCGGCAGCTCAGGGCGTTGATGTTGTGGTCCATGCGGCGGGGTTGATCAAGGCACGCAGCGCAGCCGAGTTCGCGGCAGTCAACGATCAGGGAACCGCGAATATCGTCCAGGCTTGCACAGAAGTAACTTCGGGAGTTCGATTCATCTACATCTCCAGCCTCGCCGCACGCGGTCCTGGCGATGGCAGCAGCCCGTCTGCCCCGGTGACTGAATATGGGAGAACGAAACTCGCTGGCGAAAAGCGCCTCCTCGAATCCAGTCTGGCCGAGCGCTCCACGATCTTCAGGATGCCGGTGATCTATGGACCTCGCGATCCGGCATTGCTTCCAGTCTTTCTTGGGGCAAAGTTCAGGTTCATCCCGCTGCTGAACGGGGGCCGCAACAAAATCTCCCTCATCTACGCCACTGACGCCGCAACTGCGGTCCAGTCTGTCATCGACGGTCCAACCGCATTGGGTCCAGTAACGTATACGCCTGAGGATGGATCCGTCCACACCTGGCGCGACCTCGTCGGAGCGGTGGAGGATGCTGTCGGTCACCGGGCGACCAAGGTTCCGTTGCCCAGGGTAGCTTTCGCAGCAGCGGCCAGCGTCACTGCTTCCTTTGCCAAAATCCGCAATCGTGCAGAGGTGTTCACGCCTGAAAAGGTCGATGAGATGGCCCAGGAGCAGTGGGTTTGCTTCGGCGAAACGCTCACGGCGGATACAGGCTGGCGCCCCGGTGTCCAGATCGGCGAGGGTGCATCCCTGACCTACCGCTGGTATCGATATCATAGGTGGCTGTAACCTCTGAACACTCGACATTGGCGCAGGTAGGAGTATTATCTAGGCGCGAAGCTTCTCAATAGCCGAAAGGAGCCATACATGGCCGAGAGCGTTTACAAGGTAATCGAACTGGTGGGCACGAGCAGCGAATCCTGGGAAAAGGCGGCGGCAGCGGCGATCAACATGGCCGCTCAGTCACTCCGCGACCTCCGGATAGCAGAAGTAGTGGAGCAAGACGTTGTGATCGAGGATGGGAAGGTGACGGCCTACCGCGCGAAAGTGAAGCTGTCCTTCAAGTACCACGGCGGGGAATAGCAACTCCCCGGTTAGTCTCTATCGAGCCAACTGGTAGACTTTGCCCTCAGTCTTGATGCTGGGGGCGACGACGAGCTCTGCGTCGTGGAACTCGCTCAGTGTTTGCGCGCCGACCATGCCCATGCAGGTCCGGACCGCGCCAACGAGGTTCTCGCTTCCATTCGTCCGCGACGTCGGGCCGAAGAGCAATTGGTCAAGCGTGGTGTCCACTCCCGGCTTGATGCGTACCCCACGAGGGAGCGCGGCATGTCCGGTTGACATGCCCCAGGCGTAGCCCTTCGCGGGCGCCTCCTCGGTGCGGGCAAAAGCCGTTCCAAGCATCACGGCATCGGCACCGGCTGCCAGCGCCTTGCAGACGTCGCCGCCGTTACGCATTCCGCCGTCCGTGATGATTGGGACATAGCGGCCGGACTCGCGGTAATAAGCGTCGCGCGCTGCCGCACACTCCATCGTGGCTGTGATCTGCGGGACGCCGACGCCCAGCACTTCGCGAGAGGTGCAGATCGCTCCGGGACCGACGCCCACCAGGACGCCATCGATGCCCGTTTCCATGATCTCCTTCGTCGCCTCGTAGCCGACAGTGTTGCCGACGACGACGGGAATACCGAGACCCTGGACAAGCTCGTCGAGGCGAAGGCCGCGGACACTGCGCGATCGATGCTGGGCGGTGGTCACAGTGGACTGGACGACGAACAAGTCAGCACCCGCCTCAACAGCCAGTGGCGCGAGTTTCTTGGTGTTGGCGGGCGTGCAGGAGACGGCGGCAATGCCTCCACCGTCCTTGATCTCGCGCACACGGCGGCCGATAAGCTCTTCGCGAAGCGGGGCGGCGGTGAGGTGCTGGATGACGGCCGCGGAGTCCTCATCGGAGGCGTTCACGACCTCGGCTATTGCAGCGTCGGGGTCGTCGTGGCGGCACTGGAGGCCCTCGAGGTTCATGACGGCGAGGGCGCCGCGCTGACTGGCTTCGATGGCAAACTTCGTGTTAACCACGGCATCAAGGGCGGCGACGGTGATCGGTTGTTCGAAGGTGATGTGTGCGATGCTGAATCGAACGTCGGTGAGCTCGGGATTCACCGTCACGCTCCCGGGCACGATCGCAACTTCATCGAACCCGTAGGCGGGCCTCAACTCTCGCATCCCAACCGTTAGACTCATAACACCTCGCCTTAATTACACTTGGGCCCGTTGGGGCGGGGGGACTTTTTAGAAGTATATCGACCGCTGCCCGAGGCGGTCAACGGAAATTGTGAATGTTGAATAGTGAATAGTGAAGATTGACAGGTGCGCTGCTCGGTTCCGCCCGGCATGATCTAGGCATGGGCACGCTCTTTCTCGTCGCTACTCCGATCGGGAACATGGAGGACGTCACCCTGCGTGCACTGCGAGTGCTCGGGGAGGTGGGACTGGTCGCCGCCGAGGATACGCGGACAGCACGAAAACTGATGGCCCATCACGGCATCTCAAACCGTGTACTGTCGTACACGGAACACAACATGGCGGAACGCACTCCGCAGATCATGAAGGTCCTCGAGGCCGGGGGTGACGTCGCGCTCGTCTCGGAGGCAGGGACGCCGGGAATCAGCGACCCCGGGTTCGAGCTGATCAAGACGGTGATCGAGGCAGACCACAAAGTCTCGTCCATTCCTGGCCCCGCTGCGCCAATCGCCGCAGTAGTCGCGTCGGGCCTCCCTTCCGCCGAGTTCACCTTCCTGGGCTTCCTCCCGCGCCGCTCTATCGACCGCCGCCGCCTCTTCGAGTCCGTGCGCGAGTCGCCTCGCACTCTGGTCGCCTTCGAATCCCCGCATCGTATCCAGAAGTCGCTGCAGGACCTGCTCGCCACAGTCGGAGACAGGCGAATGGCCGCCTGCCGCGAGATGACGAAACTACACGAGGAAACCTACCGCGGTACCGTGAGCGAGGCCATCAGCCATTTCACCGCCCCTCGCGGGGAATTTACTCTCGTCGTGGAGGGAGCGACCAATGCACCCCCGGAGCTATCGGACGATCAGATCGTCGCGATGCTGACATCTCTCGCGAATGACGGCACCTCAACTCGCGACGCGGTTGCCCGGGTCGTGGAGGATACGGGACTTTCCCGTCAGCGCGTCTACCGCCTGGCCGTGAAGAGCCAGGCGCCAGACTGAGGCTTGAGCATCCGATAGAATCGAACGCAACACCCCATGCCTGAGCGAATACTCGTGTGCGTCGCCTGGCCCTACGCCAACGGCTCCATCCACATCGGCCAGTTGGGCGGCGCCTACCTCCCGCCCGACATCTTCGCCCGCTACCACCGGACCATCGGTAACGACGTCCTGATGGTCTCGGGAAGCGACCAACACGGCACGCCGATCACCGTCCGCGCCGAGCAGGAGGGCCGTTCCCCGGGAGAAATCGCCGCCGAGTTCCAGGCGGAGTTTCTTGAAACCTGGAAGGGCATGGGGATCGAATTTGACCTCTTCACCACTACGGGCACTGAGAATCACGCCCGTGTCTCCCAGGAGATGTTTAAGGCGCTCCTCGATTCGGGCGATATATACAAGGACACGATGGACCTCCCGTATTGCGCCAAGGAGCAGCGGTTCCTCCTCGACCGTTACGTCGAGGGCACCTGCCCGATCTGTAGCTACGACGGCGCCCGCGGTGACCAATGCGACAACTGCGGCAACGTCCTTGACCCGATCGACCTGAAGAACCGTCGCTGCAAATTCGACGGCTCCGAACCGGAAATCCGGGAATCTGAGCACTTCTTTCACCGCCTGGGCGCCTATAACGAGGCCGTCCGCGAGTGGCTGTCGACCGGCAAGGAGCACTGGCGGAAGAATGTCCTCAACCTCTCCATCAGCACCACAAAGACAGGCGAAGGGCTAAAGGACCGGGCAATAACACGCGACCTCACGTGGGGGGTAACGATCCCGCTCGAAGGCTGGGATGACAAGCGGATCTACGTCTGGTTCGAGGCCGTCATCGGCTACCTATCAGCGTCAATCGAATGGGCGCAGAAAAGCGGCGAGCCCGACCGATGGCGCGAATACTGGTTGGATCCCGCCTGCCGGAGCTACTACTTCATCGGCAAGGACAATATCTGGTTCCACACCCTCATCTGGCCCGCCCAGCTCATGGGCTATAGCAAGGCGACCGGCGACTCGTACAACCTGCCCTACGACGTCCCGGCCAATCAGTATGTGACCATCAAGGGGAGTAAGGCCTCGACGAGCCGCCGCCTGGCCGTGTGGGTCCCGGAATTCCTCACCCGCTACGATCCAGATCCTCTTCGCTACTACCTGACCGCTATCGCACCCGAAACCTCCGATTCCGACTTCACGTGGTCCGGATTCGTTCAACGAAACAACGACGAGCTGGTTGCCACCTGGGGCAACCTCGTCAACCGCGTCCTGACCTTCACCTACCGCAATTTCGACCAGCGGGTACCCGAGGCGGGCGAATTGACCGGTGACGACCGCAAGCTGCTGACCACGGTCGAAGAAGTTCTCCTCGCCACCGGAAACGCGATCGCTGCCTGCAACTTCCGCACTGCACTCGAAGCGGCGATGGGGGCGGCCCGAGAGGCGAACCGGTACCTCGAGGACAACGCCCCCTGGAAGCTGCTCAAGGAAGACCGGGATCGGTGCGCGACCGTCCTCTGGACTGCACTCGCCGCCGTCAATGGACTCAAGATCGCCTTCTACCCGTTCCTTCCATTCACCTGCGAGAAACTCCACGGCTACCTGGGAGGCGAAGGTCCAGTTGGCGCCGCAGGGTGGACGATGGTCAAGCCGGAAGCCGGATCACCGCTGCGTGAGCCAGAGGCACTCTTCAAGAAGCTAGATCCTGAGATCGTCGAGCTCGAAGACGCCCGTCTCGGCGTCTGATGCTTACTGACGCGCACTGCCACCTCCAGGACCGCAAGTTTGGCGCGGACATGAGGGATGTCATTGAGCGGGCTCGCGAAACCGGGGTGACGACGATCGTAACGATCGGCTACGACATGCCGAGCAGTGAGCGGGCCATCGAGATAGCCGATGCGCATCCTGACATCTACGCGACAGTCGGCGTTCATCCGCACGATGCGAAGACCGTGACCCACAGGGATGTTGCCCGGCTCCGGGACATGGCCAAACACGAAAGGGTCGTGGCAATCGGTGAAATCGGCCTCGACTTCTATCGCAACCTATCGCCGCGAGAGGAGCAGTATCGGGCATTCCGGGGACAGCTGGACGTGGCGCGCGAGGCGGACCTCCCGGTTGTCATCCATTCCCGCGACGCGGACGGCGAGGCTTACGCCATCATCGCGGCGCACTTCGCCAAACGCGGGGCGCACGACGCCGGAGAGCCGCCTCGCGGTGTCATGCACTGCTTCGCCGGAGACCTGGCACTTGCCCAGCGCTATATCGAACTCGGCTTCGTCATCTCGATTGCGGCGACCGTGACCTACCCGGCGGCGGAGAAGACGCGGGAGGTTGCAACGAGCATCCCGCTGGAGTGGATGACGATCGAGACTGATGCGCCATACCTGCCGCCGCAGAGCATCCGCGGCCAGCGCAATGAGCCGGCGCTCGTCAAAGATCTGGCCCAGTTCGTTGGTGAACTACGCGGCATCCCCCTGGAAGAGGTCGCCGAGGAAACGGCCAAGACTGCCGCCCGCCTCTATCAGCTCGACTAAATGACCTTACGCTGGGGCTTGATCTTCTTCGCTTTGACGGACCGTCGTCCCTGGGGATTGAGCCCCCACTTGTCCTTGTAGAGCACATCCGAACGCGCCGAACGCATCTTTTCGGATCTGTCCGCCACCTCGCCCTTAGTGACCCTTGGCTTCGGCTTCGGCTTCAGCAGTTCCGGATGAGTATTGCCGATGAGCCGCTTGGCCGGGGCGCTCACCTCTTGGCCCATATGCCAGTAAGTCCCCTTATCCGGGATCTTGCGTGGGTAACCGTCCCGCATCGTGAAGGCCGTGAACGCCGACATGATTCGCGCCGACTCGCCGTCGCAAACGGGACACGCAGAGGGCTCCGAGGCCTCGCGTATTTGGCGGATCTCCTCGAATATCCCGTGGCAGTGCTGGCAGTAGTACTCGTAAAGGGGCATTTCAGTCCTTAGCGTTAACTTTGGTACGTTTAGTTGCCGTCTTCGGCTTGACCCGGGCCACCGCCTTCATCGGCTGCTCCTCCCGCACATCGTGGTGATGATAGGGCACGCGTTCCTTGAGTCCCTTGCGCTTGGACATCGAGGCGAAGGTAGTGGGCATGATGCGATCCGAGGCCTCGCCGCAGGTCGGGCAGACTTTGGGTTGATCCGAACTGCTGACCGAGCCGAGGGCCTCAAACAGGTTCTCGCAGTTATCGCAGTAGTACTCGTAGAGTGGCATCTCAGTGAATCGCCTGCGCAGTCAGATTCGCGCGGGTTAGCCCATCCTTTCTCAATCGCTCGATGAACGCGGCTGAGTTTATGTCACGTTCCAGCACGCAGATCACGTAGCTCCTGAGGTGGCGTTCCACCTCATCTCCCAGGTCCGGATCAACACGTACCCGTGCTACGTCGTTATACGGCCCCCGCTGCAGCAGGCGCAAGAACTTCAACGCGTTCACGCTCAGCGGCCGGGGACCCGACATGCCTGCCACGCAACTTCGGCAAACAGTGCCACCGGCGATCGGGACAAAATAATTCTCCACCGGCTCCAGCGGCTTTGTGCAGACAACGCACACACCGAACTCCGGCCGAAAGCCGGCATGACCAAGTAACTGGGCCTCAAAGTATCTCAGAGCCTGCCACGGCTCCGGATCCGCGTTTAATCGGCGCAGCGTGTCCAAGAGGGAACGGAAGGTGGGATAGGAGGGTGCGTGCTCCACTGTCATCCTGTCCGTAAGCTCCGCAGCATATATCCCAAGGCTCAACCTATCCAGATCCCTCGAAAGTTCTTTGAAACTCTCCAGCGTCTCGACCCCCGTCACCACATCTGTCGTGTGCCCTTGCGCGATCTGCAGTGCACAGTAAGCCAGCGGCTGAAGATGGCCGGACATGCGGCTCGTCGTCTTGCGGATCCCCTTCGCCTTCACGTCCACCTTGCCCATCCCCGGAGTGAAAAGTGTCAGGAACCGGTCGGCTTCACCGACACGGCGCTGACGGAGGATGATCGCTTCCGTTTTGTACAGGCGCGCCGGCGGTGCCACCCTAAGCCTCCAGTTCGTGACGGCCTTCGAAGGCGCGCGCCAGCGTCACATCATCGGCGTACTCGAGGTCGCCCCCTATCGGCAGGCCGCGCGCCAGTCGGGTGATCCGGGCCCCCAGCGGGCCGAGCAACCTGCTCAGGTACATCGAGGTAGCCTCGCCCTCGAGGTTTGGGTTCGTCGCCAGGATCACTTCCGTGACCGACCCGTCACGCAGCCGCGCCAGCAGTTCGGAGATCTTCAAGTCCTCGGGCCCAATACCGTCCATAGGTGAGATAGCGCCGTGAAGAACGTGGTACAAACCCTTGTAGGAACCGGCTCGCTCGATTGCCATGATGTCGAGCGGCTCCTCGACTACGCAAATCACAGACCTCTCCCTGGTGTCGCTATTGCAAACGCGACAGGGGTCAATCTCAGTCACATTCTGGCAGATCGAGCACAGGGTCACCCGCTCTTTCACCTCGATTATCGCCTGCGCCAACGAGCGAGCATCCTCTGCTGGCATCCTCAGCAGGTAGTACGCAAGCCGCTGTGCGCTCTTCGGGCCGATGCCCGGGAGCCGATAGAACTCCTCGATCAACCGCGCCAGGGGCGCAGCCGTAGTGCCAGAATACTCGTTCACCACACCGCCATCGCCGGAACCGTGCCGTTCTAACCGAGGTTAAGTCCCGGAATGTTCATGCCTCCCGCCAGTCCGGCCAGTTGCTGCATCTGGCCTCCACGCACCTTCTCCAGTGCGTCGTTCATCGCCGCCATAACGAGGTCCTGCAACATCTCCACATCATCAGGATCGACAGCTTCGGGCTTGATCTCGATCGATAGCAAAGCAGGCTTTGCGTTCATCTGGACCTGGACCACACCCCCACCCGAGGAGGCGTCGAAAATCATCTCCTCTAGCCTCTGCTGCGCCTCCGCCAGCTTCGACTGCATCTGCTGGATCTGCTTCATCAGATCGCCACCCTGTCCGCCTCCTTTAGCCATGTTTCCCTCCTCTTTAGTCGTCCTGCGGCACGGCTCGCGCGCCGTACTTCTCTCGTGCTGCCTGTACCAGGTGTCCACCTGCTTGCGGCGGCTTTTCCGCTTCAGGTCCGCGGGGTGTGTGTTCTAAGGCTACAGAGGTTTTCGTCCCGAGCACAGCACTGAACGCTTCCTCAAGGGACTTCCGTGTCCCGCCCGTTTCCGCTCGTTCGAGGTGAAAAGTGTGATAAAAGCCGAGCGTCACGCGCCCATCTTCAATCGACTTAACGTCGCACGATCCGTTGATGAGCGCCGCCAGACTCTTGTCCGACTTCCGGAGAGTTGCCCGCACTTGTTCAAGTAGATCCTCGCCGGTGTCGATCGTAGAAGCTTCCGCCACCGGCTCACTCCTCACTTCGTCGGGTGTCTTGGGGGCTGCGGATTGCGGGGCCGCGGGTGGCACGCCGACCTCGACCGCCCCCGCGGCGGTCGGAACGCTGACCTGCTCCTCTTCGCGTACGGGCTCCGGCCGCGCAGGCTTCTCGCCTACCAGTGGCGCCGAGTCGCCGCACACCTCAATCAACGCCAACTCCAGCGGTAGCGACTCCGCGGCCACATCTCTGTCCCTATTCCATTCGATCGACCCAAACGACCTCAGAGTCCGGAGAACGCTTTCCCTGGAAACCGCCTTCGCCTCTGATTTCACCTCTTCGATAATGTCCGATGGTAGGTTCAAGGATGCGGACACTCCCGCCTGCGCCAGCAATAGTCCCCTCAAGTATTGCACTACCTGCTTCGCGAACTCCTTTACGTCGACTCCGTCGTCTCGGACAGAGGCAATCGTCGCCAGGCCAGCTCCGAGATCCCCCGCAAGGGCCTCCCGGACGAATTGCCCGCTCCGGGCATCAATCCCGATGCCGAGCGCTTCCTTCACCTGCTCCGACGTTGGTGCTGAGCCATAGTAAGTTGTTACCTGTTCGAGGGCGTTGATTCCATCGCGCAGGCTGCCAGTAGACGCACGGGCGATCTCCTCAAGAGAAGCGCCGTCAATCTTGTACCCCTCGGCCTCGCAAATAACGGTCATTCGGTCCACGACAGCACGCAGGGGAATGCGCTTCAGGTCGAATCGCTGGCAACGGGAAATGATCGTTCCCGCGACTTTGTGCGCCTCCGTTGTTGCGAGAACAAAGACTATATGAGGAGGTGGCTCCTCAAGCGTCTTCAGCAGTGCGTTTTCGGCGGCGTTGGAAAGCATGTGCACCTCATCGAGGAGGTAGACCTTGCGGCGTCCCGCCATTGGCGTGAGGACCACGTTCTCGCGAAGCTGACGGATATGATCAACGCTGTTGTTGCTCGCCGCATCCAACTCGACAAAGTCCATCGCCCGCCCATCAATGAAGGCCCGGCACGATTCGCATTTGTTGCACGGCTCGCCATCGACCGGAGCGTCGCAATTGGCGGCCTTCGCCAGCAATCGCCCTAGCGTCGTCTTCCCGGTGCCTCTCGGCCCGCAAAACAAGTAGGCGTGAGCGAGATTCCCGGATGCGATCGAGTTTCGCAAAGTGCGCGTCACGGCGTCCTGCCCTGCGACCTCGGCGAACGCCTGCGGCCGCCACTTTCGATACAGTACCTGTCGTTGCTCGGGCGCTCGGCTTTCCTCCTCCACGGCATTGACGTCAGCCGGGGCATCAGCAACCTCGTCGGCGGCATCTTCGACAGGGAACAGGGGCGTGTCAGTCACTCCCGCAATTATATTCCGGCGCTGCACCGGCTCATAGGTGCGCGAGGCACTCAGTGTGCGGACAACCCAACCAATTCCAGGATCTTCTGTTCTCGGCCCCGCATCGTAGTTTCCTCGTCGGCTTCGACGTGGTCGTAGCCGAGCAAGTGCAGTACGCCGTGCACGACCAGGTGAGCGATCTCTTGATCAGTGCCGGTTTGCGCATCTTCCGCCTGCCGCACCGCCGTCTCCATTGATATCACGATCTCTCCAATCCGTTCGATCTCGTCCGGACGCGCGAATTCCTCCCCCTCCGTCAGCGAGAACGCGAGAACATCCGTTGCGTGGTCGTCGCCCGCGAAGTCCCGGTTGAGGGCCTGGATTTGCGAATCATCTGTGATCACGATGCCCAGCTGGCAGCCGCCAACACTCTCCGTCTCCAGAGCCACACGCGCCACCCCGATCAACCAATCGGGCGCGACTTTGTCCCGAAACCGTTGGTCGATCGAGACCAGAATGTCGTGGGTAGTCACGAGATCGGCTGCCGCCGGTTACGAGGTAAACACCTGCGAAGCCGACTCCGAGACCTCGATGAGTGGGGTGGGGTAGATCCCAATTGCAAGGAGGCCGACCACAGCGACTGTGAGCGCCAAACCGAGGCTAATTCCCGGCTGGAACGTGGCCTCGCTCTCTGGTTCGCGCGTGAACATGATCAGCACCACGCGCATATAGTAGTAGGCCGCGATCACGCTGTTGAGGACTCCTACAAGCGCCAGCCACACCAGGTCAGCCTGTATCGCGGCGTTGAAGACGTATACCTTCGCCCAGAAGCCGGCTGTCGGGGGGATGCCAGTGAGGGAAATCAGGCAGGCGGCGAGGCCCAGAGCGAGCCACGGTGACCGCTTGTAGATCCCGGCGTAGTCCGAGATCTCATCCGATCCGATCTTCTGTGAGATTGCGATGATCGCTATGAACGCCCCGATGTTTGTGAAAGCATAGGTGCCAAGGAAGAAGATCACCGAGCTTGATCCCAGTTCAACCTGCGGATCCGATGCAGCGACCGCAGCCAGTCCAATCAAGAATGTCCCCGCCTGGGCAATCGAGCTGTACCCCAGCATCCGCTTGATGTCCGTCTGAGCGAGAGCCATCAGGTTGCCCAGGGTCATCGAAATAGCGGATATCGCCGCAAACATGTTTGCCCAGTCGCTCGTGATTACGCCCTCCCCGAGGCCGACGATGAAGATCCGCATTACAACAGCAAACCCGGCAGCCTTACTCGCGACCGATAGGTAGGCGGTCACAGGTGTCGGCGCGCCCTGGTAGACGTCGGGGACCCACATCTGGAAAGGAATGACGGCCATCTTGAATCCCAGGCCACCCGCCAAAAACACCGTCGCTACCACGAGAGCCGTTCGCGTTCCTGAGTCCGCTCCATCGACGTAAGCCGCAATCCCTTCAAGGCTTGTCTCTCCTGACAACCCGAACAGGTACGCCATTCCGTAGAGGGTTAATGCAGTGCTGACTGCCCCCAGGAGCAGATACTTAAGGGCGGCCTCACCGGACCTCTCGTTCTTCCCGAACCCAACGAGCACATAGAAAACGATCGCCTGTGTCTCAAGGGCGACAAAGATCATTATCAGATCGAGACTCGCGGCCATGAGCATCATAGCGGCGGCGGCTGTCAGCACCAGGGCGAGATACTCACCGTGGAACCGGTTCTTCTGTAAGAAGTCGATCGATCCCAGGACGATCATTCCCGCCACGCCGGCGAATAAGAAGTTGAAGAATAGCGAGAAGTCGTCGATCGAAATCATTCCGTCGAACGCGGGGCCGGGTTCGTCCGCCAAGACCAGGCCCAACGATGCGGCCATCGACGCGAATACGCCAACCACTGCAAAAAACACGCTCAGGTGGTGTCGCGCTCCCCATGCCCGTTTTCCCGCAAGCGGAAGCAGCGCATCCACGATGATGATCACGCCCGCAGCAATGAGCAGGCCCAGCTCCGGCCCTAGCTTCTCGAAGTCGCTCATCGGTTCACCCCAGCCGCTCCGCTATCGGGGTTACTCCATCGGTCAGGAGGTCCATTATCCAGGCGGGATAAATGCCAATGGCCAGGATGGCCGCCGTAAGTGCCAGCAGTGGGCCACGCTCCCACCATGCCGAGGCATCCGTCAATTCCGCCCACCGTGGGTCAGGTTCACCCCAGAAAACCCTCTGGATCATCCAGAGGATGTATCCGGCCGCGAAGGCAACGCCGAGAACCCCGATGATAGTGAGGGCCTCGAAGCGCTCGAACGTCCCGAGGAAGACGGTCACCTCCGCCACAAACCCCGCCATCGCCGGCAGCCCCAGCGACGCAAGCCCGGCCACCAGCATCATCACCGTGATGAATGGCATCCGGTGGGCCAGTCCCGACAGCTCATCGATGTTACGGGTGTGGGCACGGTCGTAGACCATCCCCACGAGGACGAAGAGCATCCCCGTAATCAGCCCGTGTGTGACCAGCTGCGTCGCGGCACCGGTCATTCCCACGACGCCGATAGACGATACACCCAGGAGGACGTAACCCATGTGGCTGACGGAGGAGTACGCGATCAGACGCTTGAGGTCCGTCTGCATCAGCGTCATCAGCGCACCGTAGATGATGCTCACGGCCGCGATCCCCGCAAGCAGCCAGTCCACATCCTTCGCCACGTCCGGCATTATGTTGAACGCCATCCGGAATATGCCGTACCCGCCCATCTTCAGCAGCACTCCGGCCAGGATCACGCTAACCGCCGTCGGAGCGTCCGTATGGGCGTCCGGTAACCACGTGTGGAAGGGCACGATCGGGAGTTTTATCAAGAAGGCGATGATTATCAAGAAGAAGATGCCCCAGGCAGGAATGATCGCCCCCTCGATCTCGCCGATCTCCCCCAGTTCGCGCACGTCAAACGTGCCCTCGGAGAAGCCGAGCGCAAGGATTCCGACGATCATAAACGCCGAGCCAGCGAACGTGTAAAGCAGATACTTCCAGGCGCTATAAATCCGATTTCCGCTCCCCCAGATCGAGATCAAGAAGAACATCGGGATCAGTTCGACCTCCCAGAACACGAAGAAGAGCACCATGTCCAGGGACGAGAACACTCCAAGAAGGCTGGTTTCCAGGACAAGCAGCCAGATGAAGTATTCCTTCGGCCTTAACTCCACCTGCCAGGAGATCAGTATCGCGACCAGCGAAAGGAACGCTGTCAGAAGCACTAGCGGCAACGACAGCCCATCCACACCTACGGTGTAGTTGAGGTTGAAGTCGGTCAGCGCCGAGTCGAACCACGTGGTCGAATCGACAAACTGGTAACCGCCGGCATCCCTGTCGTAGTCAGCGAACAGGTATCCCACCAGCGCCAGCGTCGCCAGGGCAGCAAGTGCAGCAATCGACTTCGCGTGGCGCTCCTGGCTGTGCGGCAGCGTGGCAATCAGCGCAACACCGACAAGCGGGAAGAAGATAGCGAGGGACAGCATTCTACAGGTCGCTCACCAACAGAATGGCGATCACTGCTGCGATCGATCCGACAAACATGACACTCGCGTACAACTGCGGTTGACCCGTCTGGGCCATCCGTGCCTTGTCTCCGAACCACGACGCGAGACGGGCGACGCCGTTGACGAAGTCGTCAATGACGTACTTGTCCCACATTGCCGTGACCTGGGCTATGCCGCCCATGAGCACGTACTTGAGCAGGACGTCCTGGTAGAGGTAATCCAGGTAGTACCGGTTCTCCAGGACCGTTGGAATCGGTCCCAGCGCGTTGCGGATCTTCTCCGCTTCAAACACCCGGAGGCCGTAGATCGCCCACGCCAGGGCGAGCCCTGCGATTCCAAGCAAGCCAGATACCGCTGCTATCCAGACGCTGAATTCGGAGTGGGTGACCAGTTCCTCCGTCTCGTGCGGCAGCCAGCCTTCGATAATGTGGCCCAGCCAGTCGTCCCAGTTGAAGAACCCTGCGATCACCGCCATCACGGCGAGAACCATGAGTGGCCCTGTCATGAGCCACGGTGACTCGTGCGGCGTTCCGTGATGACTTTCTCCGTGGCCACCCTCATCTTGCTCTCCGCCCTTGTAATCCCCGCCGAAGGTCATGAATAGCATGCGGCCTACGTAGAGAGCGGTGAGAAAAACGCCGGTCATCCCGACGACGAACACCCAGGGCTTGTCCTCCCAGGCATCGGCGAGGATTTCGTCCTTGCTCCAGAACCCGGAGAGTGGAAAGACGCCGACTAGGGCGAGACTGCCGATGAGCATCGTTACGAAAGTGATTGGCATGTGTCCTCGCAGTCCGCCCATCTTTCGCATGTCGAACGTGCCCGTGGCGTGGTTCACGGACCCCGACCCCAGGAACAGGAGGGACTTGAAGAAAGCATGAGTGAAGAGGTGGAAGATGGCCGCGACCATGCCGAACACTCCGAGACCCATCATCATGTAGCCGAGCTGCGAGATCGTGGAGTAGGCCATCACTCGCTTGATGTCCGTGGCCACGATGCCAAGCAGCGACGCGATAATGGCAGTGATTGACCCGATGATCGCCACCACGAGGAGCGCGTCCTCTGACTCGGCGAAGACCGGGAACATCCGGGCCACCAAGTAGACACCGGCCGCAACCATCGTCGCCGCGTGAATCAGGGCCGAAACGGGTGTCGGGCCCTCCATAGCGTCAGGGAGCCACACGTGGAGCGGGAACTGCGCCGACTTCCCGGCGGCCCCGGCAAACATGCCGAGGGCGAACCACGTCAGCGCAGTTGAGCCAATCGCCCCCGCGATCGCCGCCTCCTGGATCTCCAGGATATCCAGCGTCCCGGTCTCGGTGAAAACGATGAGGATGCCGATCATGAAGCCGATGTCGCCGATGCGAGTCACGAGGAAAGCCTTCGTCGCCGCCTTTCGGGCAGAGTCTTTGTAAAACCAGAACCCGATCAGCAAGTAGGAGCAAAGACCGACCAGCTCCCAAAAGACGAATAGCTGCAAGATGCTCGATGCGAGTAGCAGACCCAGCATCGAAGCAGTGAAGAGCGACATGTAAGCAAAGTAGCGCGAGTAACCATCGTCGCCGCGCATGTACTCCTGCGAGTAAATCTGGACAAGCAGCGAAACCCCGGTGACAACGACCAGCATTACGCCCGTCAACCCGTCCAGGGTGACGCCGATGTTGATCTCCAGCGGCCCAACTTCGAGCCAGTGGTGCGCCTCGAACCCCACGCGGGCGCCATCGGAGTCGACAATCGTGTCGAAGGCCCAGAGAGAGAGGAGGAAAGAGCCCAGGATCGCGAGGATTGTGAGGTATCCGCTCATGCGCGGCGACCAGATGCCGTTACGCGTCAGCCCCAGGAACGAAACGAGCGAGATGATCGCGAAGCTGCCCAGCGGCAGCAACATGATCGCCCAGAGTGCCCATTCCTTGATCGGATCCATCAACTCTTCCTCAGGATCTCCTCGGCCACATGAGTCTTACCCCAGGGAACGTAGATGTCGCACGCCTCCCCTTCAGATGGAATGCCGGTGCCATCCTTCGGCACGACGCGCACGCTCAGCGCGCAAGCGTTGAACAGCTCACGCCACACGTCCGCCGTGTACCCGTTCTTCGTTTCCATGATCTTCGCCCACATGTCAGTACACCTTCTCGACTACCACTTGAGCAGGTCCATCCTCTCTACCTCCACGGTTCCCTTGACCCGGTAGAGCAGCACCGCCAGCGCCAGCGCAGTCGCTGCTTCCGCCGCCGACACGGTGATCGTGAAGACGACGAAGACGTGGCCGGAAATCGGATCTCCAGACTCGACGAAACGGGCGAAGGAGATGAACGAGAGATTGACAGCGTTGAACATCATCTCGATGCCGATCAGTACCCCGATGAAGCTCTGTTTGGCGAGCGTCACGTACAGGCCGATTGAGAACAGCAAGCCGCTGACGATCAGGTAGTGCTCGAGGTCAACGGACACTACTCGTCCTCCTCCATGGGCTCTGGCCGGACCAAGACGATCGAACCAATCACTGCCACGAGCAACAGCACCGACGCAATCTCGAATGGCAGGGCGTACTTGTCGAGGAGAGCGTCGCCAATCGCCGACGCTGTTTCCTCGAACCCATCTCTGTCGGCGATAGCCCACTCCGTATCAACGGCCGCGAAGATCATCACGGCGCCCACCAGGAGGGCCAGGGCGAGCGCCGGAAGGCGGAGGAATCCTTCAGAGTTGTTGCGGTTTTCTTGCGGCGTCAGGACGATCGCGAAGAGCAACAGGATAGAGATCGCTCCGACGTAAATGAGCATTTGGGCCACGGCAATAAAGTCGGCTGAAAGTGTCACGTACAGGCCGGCCAAGCCGAGGAACGACGCAACCAGGAATACAACTGCGTGAATGATGTTCCTTGCGCCGACGACGCCCAGCGCCGACCCAATCGTCATGATGGCCAGCACCCAGAACGCGATGACAACGCCGGTCTCGTCCATCAGCTCCCCGCCTCGGTACCCACAGCGGGTTTGAAGTGGACGGTGCCGATCTCCTGCGTGAGGATGGCGCCGCTGGCTGCCTGCGTTCCCTTGCCGTGACCGAGGAAGCGGGCCCACCCCGCAAAGAGGACTACGCCGAGCGCCAGGTTAACGACGGCTATCGCGGGCAAAGCCTCCCACGACGAGAGTTCGTTCTCCCGCCAGATCAGGACTTCCGCACCTACAATCAGCACATTGGCGATCGTCAGCGGGAGGAGGAACTTCCACGCAAACCCCATAAGCTGATCGATCCGAAGGCGGGGCAGCGTGCCGCGTGACCATATGTAGATGAAGAAGATCGTGTACAGCTTCCCGAGGAAGATGCTCCAACCGGGGATCCACTCCTCCAACCCGAACAGCGTCCAGCCGCCAAAATAGAGCGTGACGACCGCCGCGGCGATCGCAAACCCTGCGAGGTACTCGCCCTGGTAGAAGAATCCGAACTTAATGCCGCCATATTCCGTGTGATATCCCGCCACAATCTCCGACTCCGCCTCCGCGTTGTCCGCTGGTGAGCGGTTCATCTCGACCGCGCCGGCGATGATGTAGGCCAGGAGCCCAAGCGGCTGGATCAGCACGATCCAAACGTAGTCTTCTTGCCAGCTCACGATGTCCGCCATCCGCATGCTGCTCACGAAGAGCACCGGCGCTAGGAGCGCCAGCACCTGGATGATCTCGTAGCTGATGAGCATGGCGATGGTTCGCATTGAGCCGAGCAGTGCGTACTTGTTGTTGCTGGACCAGCCCGCCAGGAAGACGGCGGGGGTGTTGATCCCGGCGATGGCGAGCAGGAAGAGCACTCCAACGTTCAGATCGGCGAGGACCATGTTCTCGCCCCACGGGAAGATAGCGAAGATTGCCAGTGTGGGGACGAAGATAATGATCGGGGCCGCCCAGAACAGGATGCGGTCCGCTCCGGCCGTGGTGATGGCTTCCTTCATCAGGAGCTTCAGGGCGTCCGCGACCGGTTGCAGGAGTCCGGCCGGGCCAACCCGGTTCGGCCCCTTCCGATTCTGCATCAAAGCTACGACGCGGCGCTCGATCCAGATGAAGGCGAGCACGCTCAATACTGCCCACAGCAGAATCACCACGGTGGCGACCAGCGTAGCGAGTACGTAAGCGGCTTCGTCCGGCGCGCCCCAGTCTTCGATCTGCTCCGCGAGATCCCCGAAGTCGTACCACTCCCCCTCCAGAAGCATCGCGAGCAGCCCCATCACCGGTCCACCTCGCCCACGACGATATCGACGCTTCCGAGGATCACGACCGCGTCTGCGACCGTCGACCCGACGGTCATCAGCGCCAGCGGCGTCAGGTTGATGAACGAAGGCGACCGGATGTGGAACCGGAACGGCGCCGGGCTGCCGTCGCTGACGATGTAGTAGCCGATCTCGCCTCGCGGCGACTCGATCCGAGCGTAGGCTTCGCCAACAGGCGGGCGATACGCCAGCGGAGCAATCGACTGCCCGCCAGGCTGAACCGTCGCGGCGCCCAGCCGCGCGTGCACTGGTCCTTCCGGCATCATCTCCAGTGCCTGTTCGAGGATTCGCAAACTCTGCCGCATTTCGGCCATCCGCACCACGAAACGGTCGTACACGTCTCCGTTCGTTCCGACGGCGACGTCGAAGTCCACCTTGTCGTACGCCGCATATGGATCGGCCTTGCGGATATCCCACGCGACCCCGCTACCTCGCAGCATCGGCCCGCTAACGGAGTGCGCTATCGCCTGGTCCGGCGTGAGCACGCCGATGCCCCGCGATCGTGCGACGATGATCTCGTTCGTGAGAAGCAGGTCTTCGTACTCCGCGAACTTCTTTGGGAGGTCCTTTAGCAGCTTTTTCGCCTGCGGGATCCACTCCGGGGGGATGTCGCGTGAGACACCGCCGATCCGCATGTAGTTCAGAGTCAATCGCGCACCACACGCCATTTCGAAAAGGTCCAGGATCTTCTCTCGGTCGCGGAACATGTGCATGACCGGCGTCTGCCAGGCGCCAGTGTCGTTCGCGAAGATGCCGACGGCCATGGCATGGCTGGCGATCCGCTGCAACTCCGCCATGATCATCCGCAGCCACTTCGCGCGCTCCGGAACTTCGACCTCCATCAGCCGCTCGACTGCCAACACGTACGCCAGGTTGCCGGTCATCGCCGACAGGTAGTCCGTCCTATCCGTGAACGGGATGTTCTGCGTGTACGTGCGCTCTTCGGCCAATTTCTCCATGGACCGGTGCAGATATCCCATGACCATGTCGGCCTCGGTGATCTTCTCTCCGTCCATCGTCAGCCGCAGACGGAACACCCCGTGCGTACTCGGGTGCTGCGGCCCAATGTTGATGACGAAAGGTTCGGACTGGAGGCTCGTCATTGCGTGCCCCGGTTGTTGAACTCGAGCCCCGGCTCGCCCGGGAAACGTTCCAGTCCGGCCATCTGGCCGCCCGCCAGGTTCATGTAGTCCTTGCGCAGCGGGAAGCCCGCGAAGCCGTCCCAGAGGAAGATGCGCCGCAGGTCCGGATTGCCCTCGAAGCGAATACCCATTAGGTCGTACGCCTCGCGCTCCTGAAGTTGCGCCCCCGGCCACACATCGACCACCGATGGCACGATTGGATCGTCGCGATCGTCGCTCCTCACTTTTATCACCGTGATCCGGTTCGTCCGGAACGACTCCAGGTGATACACCACCTCGAACCACTCCTCCCTGTCCACTGCCGTCAGCGAACTGAGGAACTTGAACAGCATCGAATCGTCATCACGCAGCCACGTCAGCACCTCGATCAGTTCCTCGGGCGCTACCACTGCGTACTCCGGGGTCGCCTCTACCACGGCGTCGGGGAACCGCTGCTCGATCGCCCCCGCGACTTCCAGTCCGGTGACCGTCGCCGTCACCCTAGTCCATCCACTCCAGCGCGTTCTTGCGCCAGGCGTACAGCAGCCCGATGAGCAAGATCACGACGAACGTCAGCACCTCAACGAAGGCGATCACACCCGCGTTCTCGAACGACACGGCCCACGGGTAGAGAAACACCGCCTCGATGTCGAAGATCACGAACAAAAGGGCGAAATAGAAGTAGCGGAAATTGAACTGGACCCACGTCGGCCCCTCTGTCTCGACGCCGCACTCGTACGTCGCTTCCTTGATCACGTCCGGCCGGTCGGGGCGGATGCCGACGATCCCGAGGGCCCACGAGGAGAGGATCCCGCCGATAGGGAAGATGAGAGCCAGAGCGATCATGAAGCCGGCCTGTCCCCACTCTGGAAGCATCGAAAATCCTACTTTGTGAAATAAATCTCTAGCAGCGCCGAAGTATAGCAGGGCGCCCCGTTAGGGTCGAGGAGTTGCGGCCGTCATCCACAGACTAGAATGGACCCCACCGATCAGCCGTAACTGAGGGGGTGAATCATGCCAACAATTTACGAAGCGGGAGCGATCCTTCCGCCGCGTATCCAGTCACTGGTTGAGACCTTCAAGCAGCGCCACCACGAGTGGATCAACAACATCGAAGGCGACAACCCAAGTTCTCAGCACGAACAGATGACGATCTACGGCCCCTTCGGAGGCCCCATTCGCCGCGCTCAGGAGCAACTCAGGGAGATTCAGGCTCGCGTGCGTTCTCAATTCAAGAGCGGAGTCGGGGAGAAGGAACTCATCCGCGTGATCGAGTCAGGCGATCTCTTGATCGTAGTCCTGCTTGAAACGTCCCGGGTCACGTTCGAGGGCCGGTCCGAACCGCACGCCTGGAGCCTTCGCGTCACCGAGGTCTACACGGACGACAACGGGCGGTGGCTTCGCCTTCACCGTCACGCCGACCCGCTCGTAAAGTCGCGTCCTCTTGCCGAAACCCTCGCGCTCCTCGAGTAGCAACGGGCTTGACCCTCATTCCCTCCCTAACGTAAACGTAAGAACCGATGCCCGCAAACGCCTACGCCAAACCCCTCCCCTCACCCAGCCCCGAGACCCAGTTCTTCTGGGACAAGGCGAACCAACACGAGCTCTGGCTCCCCCACTGCCGCCCCTGCGACGCCGCCTACTGGTACCCCCGCGACTTCTGCCCCACTTGCGGATCCCGTGACGTCGAGTGGCGCCGCGCATCCGGCCGCGGCACCCTCTACACGTACGCCATCCACCACCGCGCCTTCCACCCCGCCTGGGCCAACGAGATCCCATACGTCACCGCCCTCGTCACCCTCGACGAGGGCCCCCGCATCTTCACCAACCTAGTCGGCATCGACCCCGACCCTAAAGCCATCCACTGCGACATGCCCCTCGAAGCCCTCTTCGAAGACATAACCGAAGAAGTCACACTCATTAAATTCAAACCAGCATCATGAGCCCGTTCGAGATCCGTGGACTCCGCTGCGCTGCACTCAGGATGACAGCCAAAATCCAAATGCAATCCGTGAAATCAGTGTCAATCTGTGAAATCTGTGAATAGACAAAAAGCAGCAGCGCTACAGAACGCCGCCATAGTAGGCGCCGACGAGTCCGACGAGATCGGTATCGTCCCCCACAAGGGCGTCCTCCAGC
>DAINRO010000016.1:18589-38319 GCA_036741795.1 Chloroflexota bacterium | reverse complement strand
CCAGTCGATGAGTTCTCGAACTCGAGAGTGGTTGGGACTAGCGTATCGCCGACGTTAACCGTGGTCGGCAGGTCGGACGGGACCGTCAAGGTCACCGTTGCGTAGGCGGGCTGGACGAGGTAGAAGATAGCGGCTAGCGCTAGCAACACCCCCGCAGCGGCTAACGCCGCCGGCCAGAACCTACTGGTGGATTGGACGTGCATTAAGGACCTCCTTGGTTCTATGCAGCTGGCTGGGTGTAGGGCGACGCAATCTGAGGAAGCGGACATAACCCTCCCCAACGGGGTTAAGCGTCAGTAAACAGACTCACACAAGGCCATAACGCTGTCAAGTCGACGTTAGTGTCCCTACAGTCATCTGGCAAACTTTACCGATGGAGGCGCTTGTCCGATCCTCGAAGGACCACGTAGGCAACGAGCTGAATTCCCGCTCGCTGTCTGAGTTGCCTGGAACGACTCCCGTCGCACCCAGTTCTGTGTTCGCCTCGACGTTATAGTGTCGGGGTGTGAAACCGAATGCCGGTCTCTGTCTGGACTGCGTCTTCTCCCGCGTGATTGAGAGCCGCCGCGGTAGCGCCTTCTACCTTTGTCGCCGTTCGGAGACGGACCCGGCATTCCGTAAATACCCCCGGCTGCCGGTGGTCCAGTGCTCCGGTTACGAACAACGGATAGAGAATACGAAAACGCCTGATAACTAACGAAACTGTTACCTCGTTCGTTGATGGTATGCAAACGTGTGTGCTACCATCCGTTCATAAAAGTGCCAATCGCCACACCTAAGGGGAACTAGACCATCGCCCGAGAGCTTCGTACGAACGAGCGGATCCGGTCAAACGAAGTCCGCGTCATAGGAGCCAACGGCGAGAACTACGGGGTGATCCCGTTTGCTGAGGCGATGCAGCGCGCCCGCGAATCCGGCCTCGATCTCGTCGAAGTCGATTCCAACGGGAAGCCCCCGGTGTGCCGCATCCTGGACTACGGGAAGTTCAAGTACGAGCAGGCGAAAAAGGAGCGCGAGGGGCGGAAGCACCAGAAGGGGACGATGATCCACGAGGTGCGGATGCGCCCGCGGACCGGACAACATGATATTGACCTCAAGGTGAGGATAGCCACCCGGCTCCTCGCCGAGGGCGACAAGGTGAAGCTCTCGGTGATGTTCCGGGGGCGCGAACTCTCCCATCCGGAAGTAGGCCAGGAGGTGCTCGACAAGGCGCTTACCGGCCTCGGCGACTTGGTTTCGATCGAGAAGCCGCCCGGGATGGAGGGTCGTTTCCTCACCGTGATCCTGGTCCCGAACGTGAAGCAGCCGGTGGCCGCGAAAGCATCAGCCGCCGAGAAGCCGGCGGACGCGGCGACTGGTAAGCCACCGGCGGCAGTCAAGGCGGAAGCCCCGGTGGTCGCCGAAGAAGCGGTCGCTGAGGAGCCAGTGAAAATCGAGGAGAAGGCAGAGGAAAAAGTTGGGTAAGCTGAAGAAGTACAAGATGAAGACGCACTCCGGCGCGAAGGCCCGGTTCACGATTACCGGGACCGGCAAGATCATGCGCCGGAAGATCGGCTCAAATAACTTCCGCCGCAAGAAGCGCGGCGAGACACTGCGCGATATGAGCGGTAAGCTGGAAGTGTCGCCTCACATCGTGAAGCGGCTCCAGAAGATGCTCCCCTACGCCTAGGAGAATCCACCATGCCTCGAGTAAAGGGCGGAGTTGTAACCCGCCGTCGCCATAAGAAGGTCATCAAGGCCGCCAAGGGCCACAGGGGCGTCCGGCATAAGAATTTTAAGCGGGCCAACGAGTCCGTCATGCACGCCCTCCGCTACGCCTACGAGCACCGGCGAGACCGCAAGGGCGACTTCCGCCGCCTCTGGATCCAGCGGATCAACGCCGCCGCCCGGCTAAACGGCCTGAGCTACTCCCGCTTCATGGCCGGTCTCACGAAGGCTGGGGTCACTGTTGACCGCAAGATGCTGGCCGACCTCGCAGTGAAGGACGCGGGCGCGTTCACCAAGCTGGCGGAGACGGCCAAAGGGCAACTGGAGACAGCGGCAGCAGCCTGAACTCTGATCGACGGAAACTTAGCGGAGGCGTACGCTTCCGCTTTTTTCTTGGTTGGAAGTTACGCTCGCAGCTCGGCGTTGAATTCGTGCTTCAACCGCTCCACTATGCGTCCACGCTGCTTCGCCACGTCACCGTCGCTGAGCGTCCGGTCCGGCGCCTGGTAGGTGATCGCAAAGGCGAGGGACTTGCGCCCCCGCGGGATCTGCTCACCGGTGTAGATGTCGAAGACCCGGGCAGAGACGACGAGCGGGGAAGACTCGATCGCCGCAGCGACGTTGCCGGCCAGCACTGCCTCGTCGACGGTCACGGCCAGGTCTTCTTCCACGGCAGGGAAGGGCGAAACCGGCTGGTGGTGAATGCCTTCCGGCACGTGCGGCAACAATGCGCCGATATCAAGCTCCAGTATCGCTACCGGAACGTCGATGCCGAGCTGGCCCAGGACACGGGGATGCACTTCCCCGAGGCACCCGGCTCGATCCTCGCCAACGAAGACCTCTGAGCTGCGCCCGGGAAGGAGCGCGAAATCAACGCTCTCCTTGTACTCGCCGTTGACTTTCAAGGCGTCCAGGACCGAATCGAGGATGGCCCGGGCATCGTAGAAGCCGGGCAGATCGCCCGTGGGCGAGCCCCACCGGTCCGGCGCCCGCCCGGCAATCACGGCACAAAGCATCTCGCGCTCCTCGGGCAACTCCGCCACGCGCGGGAGGTAGACGCGGTCAACCTCGAAGAGGCCGATGCGATCCTGGCTTCCTCGCAGGTTACCCGCAAGAGCCTGGAGCACGGAGTGGCGAAGCGTCGTCCGGGCCCACTCGTACTGGCGGCTCAGGGGGTTGGCCAGCCTGAGTGGCGGGTTCATTGCCAACTCCTCGGGTCCGAGAACGTGTTCCATCGGCTCGAGCTCAGTCATCGAGTATGTGATCACCTCCTGGAGGCCCGCTGCCGCGGCCGCATCTCGCACCCGCTCACGCAGGTCGAGGATGGGCACCGGGACGTAATCGGGCACCTCCCCCTTGAGGCGGCTTGTCGGCAGTTGGTCGTAGCCATAGATCCGGGCGATTTCCTCGATCACGTCGTCGGCGATCGAAACGTCAGTGCGCCAGTAGGGCACTTTCACGATGAATCGATCCGGAGGGAGCCAGCGGCAGGTGAATCCCAGGGACGTCAGTATCCGCCGCACTTCGCCATTCGGAACCTCAAGGCCGAGTACGCGCTCCAGGCGTTCCATCGTGAGCGTCACCCGGCGGTCCTTCTCCGTGCCGGGGAAGACATCGATCAGCCCCTGGGCGGGACGTCCGCCGCAGATTTCCGTCATCAACTTGACGGCACGTGCGGCCCCAACAGCCGGTAACTGTCGGCTCAACCCCTTTTCGAATCGCGTCGATGCGTCAGTGCGGATCTTTAAGGCCTGGCTCGTTCGCCGCACGCTTGGGCCGGAAAAGTTCGCGGCCTCAAGCAGGATCGTCGTCGTCCTCGCTGAAACTTCGCTGTCACCTCCACCCATCACACCGGCGACGGCCGTTGGGCCCTCCCCGTCGCAGATCAGGAGCATGTCCTGAGTCAGCCTGTGCTTACTACCGTCGAGAAGTTTGATCTTCTCTCCGCGTTCCGCGCGCCGCACGACGATCTTCTTGCCGCGGACTTTATCGTAGTCAAAGGCGTGCAGGGGCTGACCCACTTCCAGCATGACGTAGTTCGTTATGTCGACAATGTTGTTGATGGGACGCATACCGGCGGCGATCAACCGCTCCTGCATCCACGGTGGTGACTCGCCGACCTTAACACCTTCGATGACAGCGCCGATGTAGCGTGGGCAGAGGTCCTTGTCCGCGATCTCCACCCGGGCCATTTTCGAGGCTAGCTTCTTCCCCTCCGTGTACTGCAATGAAGGATCTCGCCAGCGCTGGTCAGTGAGCGCTGCCACTTCCCGAGCAATGCCAATAATCGACAGCCAATCCGCACGGTTTGCGGTCACTTCGACGTCGAGGATCGTATCGCCGACGGCCGATGACAGCGGCTGGCCGACAACGGAATCCTCGGGTAGCACGAGAATCCCTGTGTGGTTTTCGGACAACCCCAGTTCCTTCTCGGAGCAGATCATGCCGTTGGACTCGACGCCCCGAATCTTCGCCTTCTTGAGGACGAAAGGCTTGCCCTCGTAGCCATCGATGAGCGATGTCCCAATGCCGGCGTAGGCGACCTTCTGGCCCTCCTGCAAGTTGGGGGCACCGCAGACGACCTCGGCGTCGGTGCCATCTCCGATGTCCACTGTCGCCAGCACCAGGCGGTCGGCGTTGGGATGCGGCTCCACCTTCTCGACACGGGCGATGACAATCCCGTCCCACGAGCCTGCTTCCTCGATGGCGCTCACTTCCGCGCCGGCGACCGTCAGGCGATGAGCCAGCTCCCGAGCATCGATCCTCAGGTCAACGTATTCACTTAACCAGCTGAGAGGTACGCGCACTTGAGGTCCTTAGAACTGGCGCAGAAAGCGCAGGTCGTTCGAATAGAAATGGCGGATGTCATCGACGCCGTAGCGCAGCATTGCGATCCGCTCTATGCCAACGCCGAAGGCGAACCCTGTGTAGATGTCGGTGTCGTAGCCCATGCTCATGAGGATGTCTGGGTGGACCATGCCGGCGCCGAGAATTTCAATCCAGCCCACGTGGCCACAGGTGCGACAGCCTTCCCCGCGACAGATGAAGCAATCGATGCTCACCTCCATCCCCGGCTCGACGAACGGGAAGTAGGAGCAGCGGAATGTTACTTGACGGTCCTGGCCGAAGATGCGGCGGGCGAAAGCAGCCAGTGTCCCCTTGAGGTCTGTCAGGCTGATGCCCTTATCCACGGCAAGACCCTCGATCTGGGTGAGCATCCACTCGTGTGTGGCGTCCGTGGCCTCGAAGCGGTAGCACCTGCCTGGAACGACTATGCGAATAGGTGGCTCGTGCTGCTCCATGAACCGCACCTGATTCGGTGAGGTGTGAGTCCTCAGCAGCATGGGGCGTCGGCCGTCCTTCTCGTAGTCGATCCAGATGGTGTCCCACATGTCGCGGGCCGGGTGATCGGGCGGGATTCGCAGGGCCTCGAAGTTATAGTGGTCCCACTCCACCTCTGGGCCTTCCACGGCATGGAATCCCATACCCTTGAACACGCCGAGCATGTCACGCAGGGTCTGCGTGATGGGGTGCAGCCGGCCGCGGGGGATCGGAGGGCCAGGCAGTGTGACGTCCACCCGGTCGGAGATCACTTCTTCGATACGGCGGCTCTCCAGTGCCTGCTTACGCAGTTCGAGTTCCTCATCGAGCCGTCGTTTGAGTGCGTTTCCCCGCGCTCCAACGTCGCGGCGTTGTTCCATCGGAAGCTCCGGTAGGCTGCGTAGAAGGAGAGTAACACGGCCCTTTCGGCCCAGGAAGGCGACCCGCCACTCTTCGAGGGCAGCCGCGTCGCTCACGGCGCCAAGCTCTCGTAGAGCGGCAGCCTCAAGGCCGGAAATTACGTCGGTTTCAGTACTCATCAGAAGGGCGGCGGGGGCACTGGGCGCGAACGCAATTATATTGCCGCCGCGTGTGAAGCAGCAATTATGTCAGTCTTCCCTTGTGAAGGGTCGGCTGGCCTCGTCGAGAGCCGCAAGCTGCTCTGGCGTCAGCGTCACTTTCGCCGCGGGCAAGAGTTCCTCAAGTTGCGCCACCGAGTTCGCCCCGATGATCGGGGCAACAACTGCCGGCCGCGTGAGCAGCCAGGCCAGCGCGATTGCCGAAGGCGTGACCGAATGAGACGAAGCAACAGCATCGAGAGCGTCGATGACCTTGAAGCCGTCCTCGGTCATGAATTTGCTCGCGTTGCCCGCCCGCTGCGTCTTCGGCAGCGGACTTCCGCGGCGGTATTTGCCAGACAGGAACCCTGCTTCGAGCGGGCTATACGGGATCACGCCGATCCCGTTCTGGTCGCACCAGTCCATCTTCTTGTCCTCATATTCGGCGCGCCAAACGAGGTTGTAGTGGGGCTGGAGTGAGACGAAGGCGGGCCTGCCGTCTCCCGATACTTCGAGAGCACGCTGCATGTGCGATGTCGGATAGTTTGACACGCCGATATGGCGCACCTTGCCCGAGGCAACGAGTTCACCGAAGACGTCGAGGGTTTCCTCGATAGGCACGTCGGTGTCGGGCCAGTGCGTCTGGTAGAGGTCGATGGTCTCGATTTGCAGACGGCGAAGGCTGTCCTCGACCGCTCGCGCGATGTGGGAACGGCTCAGACCCTCGCCGTCGGGCCCGTCCCACATCTCGCCACGGACCTTCGTCGCGACGACCAGGCTGTCCCGGTTGCCGCGCTCCTTCATCCAGCGACCGATGATCTCTTCGGAGACGCCGCCTGGGTTCCCTTTCGCCCAGCGGCTGTAGATGTCTGCGGTGTCGATGAAGTTGCCGCCGGCCTCCACGTAGGCGTCCATCACAGCGAAGGAGGCCCCCTCGTCAGCGGTCCAGCCGAATTGCATGGTTCCCAGGCAGAGATTCGATACGTTGAGATCGCTGGTGCCGAGCGTGGAGTATTGCATGCCGACAAGCATATTCGCGGTGCTTTCGGGTGGCAAACGGCTCGCTTGACAGCTTTCCCCGCCGCGCTATGCTTGTCTCCACCATCAGATTGCGGCTGAGAAGGAGGCGCTCCCGTTGATGCGAGCATACGTACTCATTGAATGTGCGGTCGGAAAGGCGAACGAGGTGGCCCGCGGTGTAAGCGGCATTACCTTTGCCGACACCAAGATTGTTTCGGTGGATGCCGTCACAGGCCCGTTTGACGTAGTCGCGCTGTTCGAATCGGACGACCTGGACAAGATGGGGCGGGCGATCACAGACGGTATTCAGCAGGTCGAGGGGGTGCAGCGCACGACCACCTGCCTCGTCGTCCGCCTTGGCTAATTGAGCAGTGTGAGCGGTGCCTCCATGACACCGACTCAGCGTCAAGAACCGGTCCGCACTTGATCAGTATCGAGGAGGCCCTCGAGCGCATCCTCGCCAACGCATCGGAATTGCCCGCGGAGACCCGGCATCCGATGGAAGCACTCGGCCAGGTCCTGGCCGAGGACGTGCGCGCCGGCTTCGACATCCCTCCGCTCGACAACACTTCTATGGACGGCTACGCCGTTTTAGCCGCCGATACGGCCGGCGCATCTCCGGAGACCCCGGCGAGACTGCGCGTCGTTGGTGAACTGGCGGCCGGATACGTGTACAGCGGCAAAGTTGAGCCGGGGACGGCCGTCCGCATCATGACCGGGGCGCCCCTGCCAGCCGGCGCCGATGCCGTGGTGCCGTTCGAGGAAACAGACGAACCGTTCGACAAGGCACCCTCGGGCACCGGTGAGCTGGCTGGCACAGTACGCATCTTCAAGCAAGTGGCGCCGGGTGCTAGCGTCCGGCGGCGGGGGGAGGATATCCGGTCCGGCGAGCAAGTTGTCCCACGAGGTACGGTGCTGCGGCCGCAGGAGATAGGCGTGATCGCATCGCTCGGGCTCGATAGTGTGTCGGTGATCCGGCACCCTGTCGTCGCCATCCTCTCCACCGGTGACGAACTACTGGAGCCCGGTGAGGTTCGTGGCGAGGGCCAGATTTACGATGCGAACGCCTACAGCATCGGCGCGCTTGTGGAGCGCTTTGGCGGGAAGCCACGGTTGCTCGGAATCGCCCGGGACTCGGTCGAGGCCCTCACGGAGAAGATCGGCGAAGCCCGCTCTGCCGACATGATCGTGACATCGGCGGGTGTGTCCCGCGGCGACTATGACGTCGTCAAGGAGGTCCTGGCGAAGGAAGGTGAGATCGACTTCTGGACGGTGGCGATGAAGCCGGGGAAGCCATTGGCGTTCGGCCGGTTCGAGGAGGGCGGCCGGAGCATTCCCCACATCGGGCTGCCGGGTAACCCGGTGAGTTCCATGGTGGCGTTCGAGCTGTTCGGGCGGCCCGCTATCCTAAAGATGATGGGCAAGAAGGACTTCAGGCGCCCCGTCGTCACGGCAGTGACCGAGGACCGCATCGTCAACCGGGACGATCCACGTGTTTTCCTGGCGCGATGCATCGTGTCGGAGCGAGACGGCAGGTATTATGCGCGACTGACCGGCGAGCAAGGGTCCGGGATACTGACGTCAATGATGCGGGCGAACGGACTTACGTTGATCCCGGCAGACGTCGACGTGGTGGAGGCGGGGCAGGAGATCCGCGTCATGATGCTGGACTGGAGCCGAGGCGAGGCCGAGGGTTCATTTCTATCGGACAGGCCCGGGGTGGTCCCAGGCTAAAGTTCGTTTTGGAGGTTCGACTTCCCAGGGACACAGTGCGTTCACGATTTCGCGGGAAAGACGGTGGGCAGGAAGCCACGCGAGAGAAATACAGAGGGGGCGCTTGTGCGCCCCCTCTGTGCTAGTCCTGGAGTTGCTTAATCCTGCAGGCCGGCGCTGAAGGCGTCGTAGGGCACGCCGATGACGCCACCGAGAGCCGTGGCGGCGACGATGCAGACCGCCGCGATAAAGGCCAGGATGAGAGTAAACTCGGCGAGGGCCTGGCCGTCTTCTCCGTCGTTTTGCAGTCTCTGAATGATGTAAGCGATTGCGTCCTTCATTTTGTCTACCCCTTCCGTGTTGCCCGATGTATTACATAAGACGGAGGTTGGCGAAATGCGTAAATCGCCGCCAGTGAACAGAGGGAAAAACGAAAGATTAGGCCGCGTAAAGAGCTAGAGGGCGATGCGCTCGCCGTCAGCAGCCGCTGACCGGTAGATCGCATCCACGACCTTGTGTGCCTCGAGAGCTTCGGCGAAGCCGGGGAAGGGAGCACGGCCCTGGCTGATCGCATCCAGGAACAGGTAGTCCTCGAACGAGAAGCGGATCATCCGCTCCAGCCGTTCGCCGCGAAGGTTGGCTATACCCAGATATCGATCGAGCACATCCTCCTCCGGTATCGTCACGTCGTTCTGAGCATGCACCTGGTAGTGGATGGGGCCGAGGAAGTCGTGGTCAGTCCAGAAGACCCCCTTCTCCATGAACACTTCGATGTGGCGGGTTGAAGGTCTGCTGACAACGCTGTGCCACACCGATACAAGGGTCGCTTTCGCACCCGATTCAAATTCGAGCTGCGCGGTCGCAAGATCTTCAATCCCCTCGTTTCCGGCAAAGTTGCTGGTTTCACCTCGGACGGATGCAATGTCCCCGCCGAGCCAACGCAAGACGTCGATATCATGGATTGAGTGCTCCAGGAGCGTGCCCCCGCCCGCCAGGGAGTGGTCCTTCCGCCACTCGCTCTGGTAGTGCCCGGTTATGGGATAAAACTGATCGTCCCTGAAGACAATCGCCATCATCCGGCCAAGGGAGCCATCTTCGAGCAGGTCCTTCAGCACAGTCAGGATGGGGGAGTGCCTGAGCACGAATCCGACGCCTGCCTTGATTCCCGCCCTCTCTACTCCCTCGACCATCTCCTGGACGTCCGCGAGATTCGTTGCGAGCGGCTTTTCGCAGAATATGTGCTTTCCGTTCGCCGCGGCTTCGAGGACGAGCCTCTTGTGTCCGCCCGTTGGCACGCAGATATAAACCACGTCGACATCACTCGATGAGCTAACGCGAAGGGCGTCGGTTTCGGGCCGGGCGCCGGTAATGTCGGCAAACGAGCGCGCGCGCGCTTCGTCTTCGTCGCAGACGACCGTGTATTGGATGTCGAGCAAGCTTCCGTTGGCGATGGCGCGGATGGCGGCTGAGTGGAATCGCCCGATGAAGCCGCAGCCGATGAGGCCAACCTTGAGGGTCACGGTGCGATCAGATGCTGTCTTGAGCGAGAAGACGCGTCAGGCTGGGAGCGAGGAACTCTCTCAGCGCGTCCTGGCGTTGGGCGGCGGTTGGTCTGGAGAATCCGTGCCGGCCGAGAAGGCTGTCCTGGAAGGCCATCAGGATCGTGTAGATGATGTGCCTTGCCAGATCCTCGGAACTGTGCTTCTTCAGGGTGCCCTTGTCCTCGTAGCGCCTGAGTACGGTGATCAGCGCGTTCTCCCACATGTCCAACAGTTGGCTGTACTGTGCCAGCGCCGCCTCATCTCCGCCTAGCCCTTCCATCGTGATAAGCCTCAGGAAGTCGCGATTCTCGTCCATCAAGTTGACGGCTCCCGCAGTCATCCAGACGACCATCTCGTCGAGGGGCATAGCCGCTTCCACCCGCTCCAGGTTCTGCAAGCTGGTCAGGAACCCGCGTTCCTCCACGAGCGCCTGAAGCAGCTCCTGCTTCGATTCGAAGTGGTAATAGATCGCGGCGTCGGTGATGCCGGCGGCGCGGGCGATATCGCGTACTGTCGTCCGGCTGAAACCGCGCTCCGAAAACAGGCGCAGGGCGGCATCAAGGATTTGCTTACGTGTTAGGGGTCCGCGCCGTGTGCGCTTTGCGGTGTCTTGCTTTGTGACCATACTTATCGAGCGCTAAGGCAAGCGCTAATCTGACGGTAGCACATTGCGCCCTTTATTGGTCAATCTTGACGCTTTGTCCTGTTAATAAGGCATCACGAAGCGAGCGAGCGGTAGCTCGGTGTCAACAACGCTTGAAACGGCCGAAATCGGGTTACGACAGGCAAGGATTGACCAGTCCGAGCCATCAGGATACGTAACCTCGCCCTTCCCTCGCCTCGCCGTGTACGCCTCTACTTCTGCATCGACCTGGACGAGCTGAATCAGGTCGTGGGTTGTACCTTCCTGCAGCGAGGGAGCGAGACGCAGCGTCAGGATCGGGTCGAATCGTACGAGATCCGGCGCGAGCTCCTCCCCCTCCCCGCCGAGAGCGAGGTTGCAGATGACTCCGCGCTCGCCCTCGACGCTTCCCGATTTTCCATCGGCCGCCAGCGTCACTTTACCCGGCACGCAGGGGAAGCCCCAGACTTCACGCAGTGCCGACAGCGCTACCGGCGAGTCCACCACCGATTGCAGGGCAAAGGCCCGCACGAAGAAGCCGGCGCGGCACCCGATGAACTGGTGTGCCAAGGAGAACTCCCCGATTGGGCTGTCCGCGTAGTGCTCAATCGAAACGAGTCCGTACGGAGGTGAGGAGCGAGTTAGTTTGGGCGGGACGTTCGACAGGACGGCTTCCTTGTCCGTCTCGAAAACGGCCCTCAGGATTCGCGCACCTGGGAGTTTCCATGGTGGAGGCGGGTAGAGCGGAGCGAGTACTGGCGAGGTGTGCGCTACGGACGCCTCTGTGAGGGTGCCTTGGTCCGGCATCAGCGGGCGGCCGGGGCCGGTTCGCGAACGGATTTATCGAGGGCGGGCATCACGTGCTCAGCGAACAGCTCGAGCGAGCGAAGAACCTTCTCCTGCGGGATCTGCTCGGCGGTGTTGATGATGAACACCATGCGGTCCACGCCGATGTCCTCCCACATCTTGAGGTTCTTGATCACCGTCTCCGGGCTGCCGATGCCCATGCCCTCCCGGATGACGCCGCCACCGCCGGGCGCCTTTTCGCCTCCAGCGGGAGCGCGGAGGCCGAAGAGGAGGCCCGGCGTCTTGTAGGCCGGCGTCGGGTACACGGTGCTGATACCGATGAGGTGGGCGGCGAGGTGGGCGAACGTGTAAGCGAGCTTCGTGCCGTAGGCCTGCGCCTCCTCGTCGGTCTCGTCTACGTAGAGGAAGGTGACACCGTTGACCTGCTCGTTGACGAACTCGCCGATCGGGTCGCAGTCCTTGATGACGCGGCGGTAGTCCTTGACGCGCGATTCGTACTCGCCGGGGCTGCCGATGGAGACACCGAGGCAGCCGATGCCGCGCTCGGCGGCCTGGATGGCAGTCTCGGGGCTGGAAACGGCGACCCACATCGGCGGGTGCGGCTTCTGGTACGGCCTGGGGATCACGGGCCGCTCCGGCATCGAGAAGTACTTGCCCTGGTGCGAGAAACGCTCGCCCGTCCACATCTTCGGAATGGCGCGCACGGCCTCGTCCCACATCTCCTTGGTGTCGTCGGGTTCGCAGCGGAAGCCGCCGAGTTCCGTCCAGGTGGCGGAGCGGCCGGTGCCGAACTCCAGCCTGCCCTTGGAGATTATGTCGAGCGCCGCCGCACGCTCGGCGCAACGGATGGGGTGGTTGAACGGCGGGAGGACCATCATGACGCCGTGCCCGAGCCGGATTCGCTCGGTACGCGCAGCGGCGGCGGAGAGGAAGACCTCTGGAGCGGAACAGTGGGAGTACTCCTCCAGGAAATGGTGTTCGACGGCCCATGACTGGTCGAAGCCAAGCTTGTCCGCGAGTACCACCTGCTCGAGGGCGTTGTGGTAGACCTCGGACTCGGACTCAGGGCGCCACGGCTTACCGACGGACAGTTCGTGGAAAATGCCGAACTTCATGTCACGGCCATATTAGCACCGCGAGCGAACGCGGCCGTTACTTGAAGACGCCGCGAGCGGTGTAGTCCGCGATCTCCTCGGCGGACATGCCGAGCAGCTCGCCGTACACGTAGTCGTTGTCCTGGCCGATGGTCGGGGCGGCGCGCCAGACTTCGGCCTTCGTGTCCGAGAAGTGGTACGGCATTCCGGCGTGACGGCGGACGCCGACCTCCGGGTGCTCCTTCTCGACCCAAAAGTCCCCAACGGCAGCGATCTGGGGGTTCTCCAGCACTTCCTTGTTCATCAGCGTCGTGTACGCAGCGACTCCTGCCGCCTGTAGCTTCTCGGTAATCTCGTCCGGGTCGGCCTGCAACGTCCACTCCATGATTGCCATCTCGAGGTCATCCTCGTTCGCTTTGCGGTCGGAAAGGGTCTTGAAACGGGCGTCGTCCGCGAGGTCGTCACGTCCCATAGCACTGGCCAGGGCGCGCCATTCGTCGTCGGAACCGCAGGCGATGGAGACCCAGCGGTCTTCACCGGCGCACATGAAGACACCGTGGGGTGACATGTGGGGGACGCGGCTGCCATCCCGGGTCGGCGCCTCGCCGTTCATCACCTGGTGCATGAAGGCGTCGCCGATGACGTTCATGCTGGATTCCCACTGCGACATGTCGATGTACTGGCCCTCTCCGGTCTCGTCGCGGTGGTAGAGAGCAGCAAGGACTGCGAAGGCGGCGTGCAGGCCAGCGTTGGGGTCGCCGTAGGACATACCGACGTGCATGGGGCCTTCCCCGGCATATCCCGTGAGCGAGGAGAGGCCTGAGAGCGGCACCTGGGCGGGGCCGTAGGAGACAAAGGCGCTGTCAGGGCCGACCTGGCCGTAGCCGGACATGCTGATCATGACGAGGTCGGGCTTGACCTGCTTCAGGTTCTCGTAGCCGAGGCCGAGCTTGTCGATGATGCCGCCCGCGAAGTTCTCGACGGCGACATCGCTCATCGCGACGATCCTCTTGGCGATCTCCTTGCCCTCGGGGTTCTGCAGATCGAGGGTGATGCTGCGCTTGCCCTGGCTGTACTGGTTGAAGTAACCGGAGCGGTTGGGCCCGGGCTGTCCGTCGGGCCAGGGCGGGAACATGCGGAGGGTGCAAACTCGCCCGGTCGTCTCCATGCGGATGACCTCGGCGCCCATGTGGGCAAGCTGCATCGTGCACATGGGGCCGGCCCAGACCCACGAGAAGTCGGCGACGCGGATGCCTTGGAGCGGGCCGGCCATCAGGCGAGTACCTCGTCGTTGTGTTGGCCGAGCGTGGGCGCGGGGCGGCGAATCGCCCACGGCGTGGCGCCCATCTTGAACGGCGCCCCAGCTTGTTTGAGCTTGCCCGCCACGGGATGCGCTACCTCGACGAAGAATCCGCGGGCATTGAGGTGATCCGACTTGAGGAGGTCGCCGAGGGTAGAGGCAGGTGCAAATGGTACGCGGCGGGCCTGGGCAGCGCGATAGAGGTCATCTGTGTTCCACTGGCTCACCCACTCCTCCATGAACGGGCGGAGCGCGTCCCAGTTAGAGGCGCGGACGAAGCGGTTGGCGGCCACCTCCCACTCTGTCCATTCCGGCCTCTCCATCACCTCGACCAGCGCCTGCCACTGGTGCTCTTCGATACAGAGGGCGAAGATCCAGCCGCCGTCCTTGCACTGGAACATATCGACGGGCTGGATCGGCCGCTGGCCCCACCGGACCGTCGGCACGCCCATGTACGTGTAGTTCGCCAGCGTCATTTCGAGGATGGAGGCGATGCACTGCTGGACGGATACTTCGACGTGCTGGCCCTTACCGCGGCGCCGCCGTGCGAAGAGAGCTCCCATGGTTGCCAGGGCGGCGTTTACCCCGCCCTGGTAGGCCGCCTGGAACCCATAAGGCTTCAGCGGCGGCATATCCGTCCTGCCCGGCCAGCCGTTCAGCCAGGTCCAGCCACCGGCGCTGAGTAACGTCAGGTCGTAGCCCTTCCAGTCCCGCTGGGGACCAGTGCTGCCGAAGGGGAAGATCGAGGTCATGACGAGGTTCGTGTTGGAGGACGAGAAACGCGCATAGTCCAGACGAAGGTCTTCCGCTTCAGAAGGCGGGAAGTCGTGGACGAAGACGTCCGCGTTCGCGATGAGCTTGTCCAACGCACTCGCTCCGTCGGCCGCGGCCAGGTCAAGTGTGACGCCGCGCTTGTTAGTGTTGAGGTAGAGGAAGGTGCCGCTGGCGTCGGGGTTCGGCGTGCCTCCGGGGTATGGGCCGAGATGGCGTGCAGGGTCGCCCTCGGGCGGCTCGACTTTGACCACGTCAGCGCCGAGGTCGGCGAGGAGCTTCGCGGCATAGGCGGCGGCGCCGGTGCGGCCGCACTCGACAACAGACAGCCCTTCCAGGGCACCCCTCGCCATGATTGCCGCTAATCATAGGTGAGGCTATCGCGTCAGTTCAACGAGCCGGTGCCGATATACTGGCCGCGTCATGCCCATCGACCTGGAATCCTTGCGCTCGGCGTTCGAAGAAACCTATTCGCGTCGCCCCGAGATCGTCTCCACCGCCCCTGGGCGCGTCAACCTCATCGGCGAACACACGGACTACAACGAGGGGTTGGTTCTGCCCTGTGCGATCGATAGATATGTCTGCGCCGCGGCGGCGGTGCGCGACGACGGCTTGATCCGCGCGAAGTCGCTCGACTACGACCAGTGCGACGAGTTCCGCGTGGATAGCGTACGCCGTTTCCCGGGGAGCCGGGGCTGGCGGGATTATGTGCGCGGCGTCGCCTGGGCGCTGCAGGACGAGCAGCTGGCCGTGCGGGGCGCCGATCTGGTGATCGCGGGCGATCTTCCGCAGGGCGCGGGGCTGTCGTCGTCGGCGGCGCTGGAGGTGGCGGTAGCGGGCGCGCTATCGCGGGTATCGGCCATCGAGATCGACCGGAAGCGGCTTGCCCTGATCTGCCAGAAGGCGGAGCACCGGTTTGTCGGGGTGAACTGCGGGATCATGGACCAGTTCGCGTCGGCGCTCGGCATCGAGGGCCATGCGCTGCTGATCGATTGCCGCGAATTGTCGGTAGAACCGGTCGCGCTGCCGAAAGGCATCAGCATCGTGATCCTCGATTCAAAGGTAGAACGCAAGCTGAGCGACACTGCGTACAACCGGCGGCGCGAGGAGTGCGATGAGGCGGCGTCGGCGCTGGGCGTGGGCTCACTGCGCGCCGCGACGCCGGAGTCGCTGGAGATCGCGAAGATGGACCCGGTGCTGGTGCGGCGGGCGCGGCATGTGATCACGGAGAACGGCCGCGTTACCGCGATGGCAGTCGCGCTCGGAGTCGGTGACCAGGCTGCGATCGGCGTGCTGATGACGGAATCGCATAAGAGCCTGCGCGACGACTTCGAGGTATCCACGCCGCAGCTTGACGCCCTGGTCGAAATTGCCGCCCGGATGCCTGGAGTGATCGGAGCGCGGATGACGGGCGCTGGGTTCGGCGGGTGCACCGTGAACCTGGTCGAGCGGGATGCAGTGGCTGGCTTTGCCGAGGCGGTGGTCGCGGATTACGAGGGCCGGACGGGGCTGCGGGCCGACGTGCACGTGTGCCGCGCTTCGGATGGATTGCGGGTGACCGATGCCTGAGGTGCGCGTCGAGGTGACAGACGACGAGATCCTCCTGATCAACGACCTCGTGACCGTCGAAGTGCGGCTCAACAGGGGTACATACGCCATCCGCTCATCGGGCCAGGAGGTCGTGGATGCCGCAGTCACCGTCGTCACCGCCGACGGTAGCATCTTCTCGACGCGCGGCGAGGACCTGGAGTTTGTCGGCACGAAGGATGCAACACGCGGCAAGGGGCTTACGGCGTTTTTCTCGCGGGAGACAGCCGAGACCGAGCCCGAGGTGCATCTGCTGATCACGCTTTGCGAAAACGAGTCCTATATCGGAGTCCGAGCCGAGGTGCAGAACCTCGCGGTCGCGCCGCTGCGGGTGCGGGAGCTGAGACCGCTAGACGGTGGTGTGTGGTCAGGCAAAGGCCCCGGTCTACGCTTCTACAAGCACGGCTGGCAGAGCTGGTCGCCAACGATCGTGCTGGACTGCGACGGCGAGGACATCGCCAGCCCTCCGCCCGTGGTCGGACCGGGGACGCAGCCACCGGCGGCGCCAGCGCGATTTGTGTCGGACGGGGTCGCGGCGGTCGTCGACCCGGCTACCTACCAGGGTGTCGTCTGCGGGTTCGTCTCTGCGGCGGACCAGTTCTCACACGTGATCTTCGACCGTTCTACAGGCTCCCTTACGGCGATCTCGCACGCCGACGAGATCGAGGTGCGTCACCGAGATGTTCTCTCCTCGGAGGAGCTCTACGTCGAGTTAGCGAACGAGCCTGTGCAGTCGCTCCTGCGATTCGGCGAGACCCTGGGTACCGAGATGGACGCCCTTGTCCCGGAAGAAGTGTCGAGCGGCTGGTGCAGCTGGTACTACTACTGGCAGGGGATCAGCGAGGCGGAGTTCATCGCCAACCTGGACCACATCGCCGCCAATCGCGACGAGTTGCCGTTCGATTACGTGCAGCTCGATGACGGCTACCAGGCGGAGATCGGAGACTGGTTGATCCCGAACGAGAAGTTCCCACACGGGATGAAGTGGCTCGCTGACCAGGTGCACGAGCGCCGATTCAAGGCTGGGATCTGGCTGGCGCCGTTCATTGCCGGGGAGAGGTCGGCTCTTTACGCCGAGCACCCGGAATGGTTCGTGCAGTCGCCCGAGGGCGGGCCAGCGCTGGCGATCCAGAACTGGGGGCAGTCGTGCTACGCGCTGGACCTGGCGAACCCGGAGGTGATCGAGCACATCCGGTCGGTGTTCCGCACTATCTGCATCGACTGGGGCTATGACTACGTGAAGATCGACTTCATCTATGGGGGCGCGATCGACGGAATCCGCCACGACCCGAACGTGACCCGGGCGCAGGTCTACCGTCGCGGACTCGAAGCGATCCGGGAGGTGGTGGGGAGCCGCTTCATCCTGGCATGTGGCAACCCGCAGGCGGCGAGCGTCGGGTTGGTGGACGGCGCGCGCGTAGGGCCTGACGTCGCGCCCTATTGGCATCCCTTCAACCGCAGGCAACCCGACTTCATCCACAGCGACCCGGCGGCGATCAACAGCATACGCAACAGCATCAACCGCTTCTGGATGCACAACCGACTATGGGCCAACGACCCGGACTGCCTGCTCGTCCGCGACACCGACATCGCACTGTCCGGCGACGAGGTGCGGACGCTGGCGACGGTGATCGCGATGACGGGCGGGATGGTGCTGAGCAGCGACAATCTGCCGAAGCTCAGCCGGGAGCGACAGCGCATAATCTCGCAGATGTTGCCTCCGCACGGCGTATCCGCCATGCCGCTGGACATGTTCCACGCCGGGGACGTTCCCAGGGTGTTCGTCCAGGAATGCGGCACACACTACCTGATGGCCCTGTTCAACTGGGAAGATGCCGAAGCGGTTGTAGGGACCGGGATGCCCGAGGGAGACTGGCACCTCTTCGAATTCTGGGGGCAGGAGTACGTGGGCATCGTTAATGGAGGGCTCGCCACGAAGGTTCCGGGCAGGGGCTGGTTCGAAACGAGCGTTCCCGGACGGGGCTGCCGCCTGTTCCGGGTCACGCCGGTGGCCGATCACCCGCTGGTCGTGGGGAGCACCCTTCACTTCTCGCAGGGTTTGGCCGAAATCTCATCGGAGACATGGGACGGTACTACGTTGGCGATCGTCCTCACGCCGGTGGCCTGCGCCGACGGCTCGATCTACGTGTGGAAGGACGGCGAAGTCGTCGAGGTGCCGGTCACAGGACTGCGCGAGCGACGCACAATCACCGTCTAAGCCGCGGTCACGCCGCCGAGCAAGAACACGCGGGCGGGAGCGCCGTCGGCACCCACAACCCGCAACGGCGCGCAGACCAGGAGGTATTCGCCCACCGGCACTTCCCGCAGCTCCAGCCCCTCAACGATCACGATCCCTCGCTCCAGCAGGGCCACGTGCACCGCGTGCGTCGGGGACCGAAACCGCTCGATCGACATGTAGTCGATCCCGACGAGGACGAACCCGCGCTCAGCTAGCCACGGGCCGGCGTCCTCGGCGAAGCCGATGAAGTCCGCGTGGAACTCCGCGTCGTCCCAGAAGCCGGCGTTGCGGGTCTTCGCCAGCAGGCGTGTGGTTCCCGGCGGGATGTTGGCCGCCTCAAGGTCGTTGGCGGTGATGTGTCCATCGGTGGTGAACTCGGCGACGTATGCCGGGCCGACCAGATGCTCCGTCGGCACCTGCTCGATGGTGACACCGTTGTCGAGAAAGTGGTGCGGTGCATCGATGTGCGTCCCGCAGTGGGAGCCGATGTGCAGCTCGCTGACGTTGGCGGAGTCGCCGTTGGCGATGAGGGAGTGCCACTCGAGCGTGGGGCCGGGCTCGGTGCCGGCGTAGGTGGGGACGTCGCGACGGAGTGGGACGGATACGTCGTAGATCTTCATGGACCCCATTCTAGACGGTGCTATCCTGAAGCCGATGACAGAACCGATCGCGTTGAGCGAAGGGGAGATCAAGGAACAGGTCGGGCGCCTTGACGGCTGGGAAATCCGCGACGGGCGCCTGCGCAAGCAGTTCACGTTCCGCACGTTCCTGCGCGCTATCGCCTTCGTGAACAGCCTGGCGTACGTCGCCGAGGGCGCGGGCCACCACCCCGACCTCACGATCAACTACAACAAGGTCACGGTGAGAATAATCACGCACGCGGTAGACGCGCTGACTGAGCGTGATTTCTCCCTCGCCAGGCTGATCGACGAACGGCTCTCATCGACCCTGATCATCCAGGCGGATTCGTAGACAAGAAAACGCCCGTCCGATGGCCGGATCCGCTGGGGTCTCCTGAGTTGCCTCCGAGTCCTTTCGCTTCACCGAACCGCTCGTCCGGGCAATAACCATCATCTATCTCGCCAGCGGAATTGTCAATGGCTATCGCATATATTTCTCATAACTATTCCTAAGCGCAAAACAATCGCAGCTCGCGATCGGTTGCGACGCGAGAGTGATTCCGCCCGGTGAACCCATAATCTAGAATGTGCTTGTGCGCACCACTCCCTGCCCACCCCCGATCCGTCTCGCATGATCCCCCGCTACACCCGCCCCGAGATGGGCGCCGTCTGGAGCGAGAAAAACAAGGCCGACAAGTGGCTGCAGGTTGAGATTGCGGTCTGCGAAGGGTGGGCGGAACGCGGCGTTATTTCAGCCGAAGAAATCGCGAAAATCCGCAACGCGTCGTACGACCTGGAGAAGTGGGAAGAGTACGAGCGCGAGATGCACCA
>DAINRO010000016.1:0-18489 GCA_036741795.1 Chloroflexota bacterium | reverse complement strand
AACCAGCACCGGCTGACCTCCGCCCGCGAGCAGGTCTCGGTTGGGAAGCTGTCCGGTCCGGTGGGCTCTCACGCTACCGTGCCACCGGACCTCGAGGAAGAGGTCTGCGGCCGGCTGGGGCTGCTGGTCGAGCCGATTTCCACCCAGGTCGTCCACCGAGACCGCCACGCCTACTTCATCGCCACGCTGGGTGTCATCGCCTCGAGCCTCGACCGGTTCGCGACGGAGATCCGGCACCTCCAGCGGACGGAAGTCCTCGAAGTCGAGGAGCCGTTCTCGTCTGGCCAGACAGGCTCGTCCTCGATGCCGCACAAGCGCAACCCGGAGAAGTGCGAGCGGATCTCAGGACTCGCCCGGCTGATCCGTGGCTACTCTGCCCCTGCGATGGAGAACGTGGCCCTCTGGCACGAGCGGGACATCTCGCACTCCTCCGCGGAACGTGTCATCCTCGCCGACGCCTGCATCGCCCTGGACTATATGCTGGACCTGATGGCATTCATCGTGCGCGACATGCGCGTTAATGCTGACCGGATGCGGGAGAACATGGACGAAAGCTACGGGCTCGCCTTTAGCCAGCGCGTACTGCTTGCCCTGATCGACAAGGGGATGAACCGGCAGGAGGCGTACAAAGTGGTGCAGTCGAACGCGATGAAGGCGTGGGAGGCGAGGGAGCCTTACCTCGGGTTCTTGCAAGCCGATTTGCAAGTTAGCCAACTGCTTCCCGGCGACGAACTCACGTCGCTGTTTAACACCGATTGGTATTTGCGTCACACCGACGCCAGCTTTGAAAGGCTAGGGCTATGAGCACGGCTGTACTCAGCGAATCCACCTTCGAACTGCCGCTCCTCTCGAGGGGCAAGGTCCGCGACATCTACGATCTTGGCGAGAACCTGCTAATCGTCGCCACGGACCGCCTCTCCGCCTTCGATGTCGTCCTTCCGACCGGGATCCCGGACAAGGGCGCGGTGCTCACGCAGATGTCGGCTTTCTGGTTCGAGAAGACCGGGGACATTGTGCCCAACCACTTCATTCGCGTCGTCGAGGACACCCGCGTTCCCGAGGTGCCGGTTGAACTGCCGCGCGAGGCGATCGGGCGGTCAATGGTCGTAAAGAAGGCGCAGCGGCTCGACGTGGAGTGCGTAGTCCGGGGGTACATCACAGGCTCCGGGTGGTCGGACTACCAGAAGACAGGGTCAATCTGCGGGATCAAGCTAATGGAGGGGTTGGAGGAGAGCCAGGAGTTACCGGATCCCATCTTCACGCCGACAACAAAGGCGGATGAGGGGCACGACATGCCGATCACCTACCGTGAGGTCAAGGACCTCATTGGTGAGCAGGCGGCCAATGCCGCCCGCGTCCGGAGCCTCGCACTGTACCGCTTTGGCAGGGAGTTTGCCATCGAGAAAGGGCTCATCATCGCCGACACGAAATTTGAATTTGGCTGGCTCGACGATGAAGTAATCCTGATCGATGAGGCGCTGACGCCGGATTCGAGCCGTTTTTGGCCCGCTGACCAGTTCCGCGTGGGGGGCGGCCAGCCCAGTTTTGACAAGCAGTTTGTCCGCGACTATCTGAACGACATCGGCTGGGACAAGAATCCACCGGGACCGGAACTGCCACCTGAAGTCGTTGAGAAGACGTCCGAAAAATACCGGGAGGCATTCGAGCGAATTACAGACCGCGCCCTGGTCCTACCCTGACATGGCGGCGCTCGCCCCGGACGTGGAGGAGTTCCTCGCGGAACCTCACGTCGCAGCCCTGTCGACCGTTCGACCCGACGGGCGTCCCCACGTTATCCCGGTCTGGTACGCCTGGGACGGGCGCGAGTTCACGGTGGCGTCGCACCGGGAGTTGCAGAAGGTGCGCAACGTGGCGAAGAAGGGCTTTGCCGCCCTCAGCATCTTCACGACGGAGTTCCCCTACAAGCAGGTGACCGTCGAGGGGTTGGCGAAGGTTGGTGGACCGCTCGACAATGTCTGGCGCGAGCGACTGGCGGTGCGCTATCTTGGCGAAGCCGGCGGGCGAGCTTACGTCCAGGACACGTTCGAGCACGACGTGGTGGCGATCAACATCCGCCCGCTCAAGTGGCACACCGAGGGCTTCGGCCTCGCAGAAGGAGAAGACGATGGTTGAGACAGTCGGAGACATGAAGCCGCTGCAGCAGCCTGACATCATGCAGCAGGCCGTGAATTACGTTACCCACCAGGCGAACAAGGGGATCGACTCACTTATCGCGCTGATGGAGCGGACCGGCGAAGACTGGAAACGGTGTCTCGAGGGCGTCAGCGACGCCCAGGCCGATTTCTCGCCCTCGGCGGGGGAGTGGACAACGCGGGAGGTCGTCACCCACTTCCTGCAATCGACGGGCTCCGTCAACGACCAGGTCCGCAAGATCACGGCAGGCGAGCAGGTAGGCTCGTTGGCGGCGCCGGGACCGGACGAACGCCCCGCATCGACGCTTTCTTTGGGCGAGATGCGCGCGCGGACTGTTGGAATCTTCGGCGAAATCGGCGAACTCACGCGCTCGCTGGACGGCAATCCGAACCTCGACAAGCAGTTCCCGCATCCAGCGTTCGGCCAGCTCAACGTCCTCCAGTGGATCGCCTTCCAGAGGCTCCATGGGATGGACCACATGCAGCAGATCGACAAGAACAAGGCAGCCGCGGGGTATCCCTCGGCTTGACCTATCTTGCGCGCGTCTACGTGACGCTCAAACCGACCGTCAACGACCCGCAGGGGCTCACCATCCAGGGTGCGCTGAAATCGCTCGGGTTCAACGGCGTTGAGTCGGTGCGGGCCGGGAAGTACATGGAGGTGCGGCTCGAAGCGGCAGACAAGGCAGCGGCCGAGACCGCGGCGACGGAGATGTGCAAGAAGCTCCTGGCGAACCCGGTGATCGAGGAGTTCCGGGTGGAGATGGGAGACTCCGGCTAAGCGGCCTTATAGCCCAGCTTGCCCAGCGCCTCGCCCAGGCCGGCCAACGTCTCCCGAATGTCCTCTTCCGCCACGAGGCCGAGGTGGCCGATGCGAAAGATCTTGCCGCTGAGTTTAGCCTGACCACCTGCGACTACGGTGTTGTATTCGTCCTCCATCAGGTTTCGCAATTCTCCTACATCAATGCCTTCCGGCGCCTTCACTGCCGTCACCGTGTCCGATGCGTAGCGCTCGTCCTGGCACAGTAATTCGAGGCCGAGCGCCTTGACGCCGGCACGGGTCTGGTTCGCGATGTTCCGGTGCCGCGTGATGATCGACTCCAGCCCTTCGGCCGCCATTCGCCTGAGGGCGATATCGAGGCCGAAGAACACTGACATCGTCGGCGTAAATGGCGTCTGGCCCTTCGCCTGGGAGTCGCGGTGCTTCGCGAGGTCGAAGTAAAAGCGCGGCATCGTTGCCCGGTCATGCGCCTGCCAGGCGCGCTCGCTCATCGAGACGAAGGCCAACCCCGGCGGCACCATCCAGCCCTTCTGCGAGCCGGTGGCGACGACATCCAGCCCCCAGCCGTCCATGTCCAACGGGATTGCGCCGAGGCTGCTGACCGCGTCGACAAGCAGGAGCCGGTCAACGCTGCCATTGCGGACGACTTCCGCGATCTCGGCAAGGGGGTTCGTGACTCCGGTCGAGGTCTCGTTGTGGGTGACCAGGACGGCCTTGATGTCAGGCTCTGCAGCCAGCGCCTGCTTGATGTCGTCCGGTTTCGCCGCCTGGCCCCATTCGTACGGAAGGCTCGTGACGTTGGCCCCATAGGTCTCGGCGATCGTCGCGAATCGGTCGCCAAAGGCGCCAATGCTCACGGCCAGGACCTTATCACCCGGCGAGAGCACGTTCACCACGGCTGATTCGAGGCCACCTGTGCCCGAGGCGGACACGATCATCACGTCCTGGCGTGTCAGGAAGAAGTCCTTCAGCCCCTCGGCGATGCGCTGGATGATCCCGGCAAACTCGCGGCCGCGGTGGTTCACCATCGGCCGTCCCACTGCCTCCAGGATGTCGGCGGGCACAGGGGTCGGACCGGGGATGCGAAGGTTGATCTCGCGCTGCTTCTGCTGAGTCATGACTGCGGCCTCGTTCTGCTGGGTGGGGGGTTCACCTACCAGATTACAGTGGGCGGCAAGACGAGTCGAGAGGCGTCAGGCGCGCCTGCGCCGCCACCACAGCGCTGCGATTATCGCCATAGCGACGGCAACTCCTGCCAGGACCAGACCGACTCCACCCGGATTCGTCTCAAGCCAGCCGCCGGTCGAGGGGAGAGCGCCGGGACCCGGAGTGGCCATGGGTGTTGATGGTTGAGGGGAGGCCGTGGCCGGGACTGTCGTCGATGGCTGAGCCGTGGGAGTCGGCTCTGGTGTGGGCGTCGCTTCCTGGGCAGGTGGCGCCAGGACCAGTCCGGCCGTGACGGTCCCACCGGCCGCGATCGGCAACCCCTGTGCCTCCGTCGCCCCGAAGTAGTAGAGCAACGCTGAGTCGTTCAGTCCGCCGGGAGAAGTCACATCGGAGCCGTCCGGCGCGAAATCGAAAGCGCTCTCGAACGCGCGGTTCCAGTGCGCCAGCACGACAGAGTCCGGAGTGGATGCCGCAGTGATCACCAGGGCCTCGGGGGGCACGCTCAACTCCGCAGTTGGAGGCTCGATAGTCGCCTCTACAGATCCCCCGCCTGCGCCGCCAATGGTTGGCGCCGGGCCGTCATCGCTGACCGTCGCGATATCCAGCAAGAACCTGACTCCGGCGACGATCGGGAACGTGTTGCGGTTCGTAACGCTGGCCGCGATGTTGAACTCCCCGCTGTCAGCGACGCTGACAGCGACGGTCAGTTCCAGTGACTCCGCCGATGGAGACGAGACTGGAATGTCGTAGACGGTCCGGTAGCCGCCTGTTATTGATGACACAGTCGCATACTGGTCCAGGCCAACGACAGGGTTGTTGGAGGCAGGAGCGGCACTGGTCTGCACATAGTCAGTGCCCGTCGTATACGAGCGCACGCTGATGAACGAAGAGAATGCGTCGTCAGATCCTCGCAAGGAGAGCACTTCGATTCCTTCATTGAGCGGATGCGCTGGCCCAGTCATCGCACCGAACACGCCACGTCCGTCTGCGCCGGCCTGATCCTCGACGATCACCTCGAAAACATCCGTTCCCGCGGGAGGCGTATCGGCGCGGGCAGTGAGGGGCACCAGGAGAACCCCGACGATGAGCGGCATCAAGAAGGCCCGAGAGTTCATGTGCTGCAGATTACTACGGGCGGTCTCGTATCCGTAGTTTTGCGGGGTATTGCAGTAAGATTTCTCGCACGATGGTGTCCAGGAGCGCGCCGCCAAAACGAAGTCTTCGGCCATACCTTCCTGCGACCCTGCTGGAATCTGCCTCGAACCACGAGTCGCCCGAGTGGTGGGAGTGGCTGTACGGCTCGATGATGCACTGCGATATCTCCGGGTTCACCGCGATGTCGGAGAGGCTGGCCGGGCTTGGCAAAGAGGGCGCGGAGCTGATGGTGGATGTCCTCAACAAGTTCTTCGATTCCATGCTGCGAATCGCCTTGGACTACGGCGGCGTGCAAATGAAGTTCGGCGGGGACGCGATGCTCCTCTATTTCGGGGGCGACCGACACGCCGCGCGCGCCGCTGCCTGCGGGATCGAGATGCAGGCAGCAATGACCCCTTACAGGCAGTTTCTGACCGGCGGTCAGGAGCACGGGCTGGCGATGAGAGCTGGAATCGCCAGCGGTAAATTCTTTTCGGCCTCGGCGGGTGAAACGGGCGGACTTATGCACTACGTCCTGGCCGGGCTTGACGTGTCGCGGTCTGTCCTGATCGAGGAGGAGACCGGGCTCGGCGAGGTCTGCGGAGACGCTGCTACTGCAAAAGCCCTGGAACCCGCAGCAGTGACGAAGGTTGGCAAGGATCTCTGGCGAATCGGAAATGCTGGGGCGGGGCGCGCCCCGCCACCGAACATCCGGGCCAGTAACCAGCTCCTGGGCCGATACCTCGCGACACCGATTAAGGAAGGCCAGACGACGGGACCCGGCGAGCACCGCCGTGTCACGACAGTGTTCATCAATGTACTAGGCCTCGAGGAGCTGGCCGCTGCCGATCGCGAAGGCGACGCCCTGAGTGCCTGCTCCACGCTTGTCGAAACGATGACTGCCACGCTCAACCGCCACGGCGGCTACTTCCTTGGAAGCGACGTGTCTGGTGAAGGAATCAAATTCATCGGTCTATTCGGGGCTCCCATTGCATCAGTCGGCCAGGAGGCCGCGGCAATGAGGTTCGCGCTGGACTTCCGTGAGCGCCTCAAGGATTCGGGTGCCCCACTCACGATTAAGACCGGGATCAACACCGGCTACGTCTTTGCGGGCGAAGTGGGTTGGCGCCATCGCCGCGAGTACACCGTGATCGGCGACGATGTGAACCTGGCAGCCAGGCTGATGTCGGCAGCGAAGGTGGGCGAGATCCTGGTGTCGCGGGCAACAGCCGCGGCGGAGGCATCCTCGTTCGAGCTGCGAAATGTTCGACCGGTTGCCGTAAAGGGCAAGAGCCAACCCGTCAAGATCTGCAGACTCCTTCGCCAGAAGCAAGTCCAGCCGTCCATCGCTCCTCTTCCGCTCGTGGGACGCGAGCGGGAGATGGCGAGACTGATCCGTGCCCTGCGGTCATCTCAGCGTGGAGCGTTCCATCATGTCCATATCAGCGGCGAGCCGGGGATCGGCAAGTCCAGGCTCGTGGAGGAGTTTGCGGAACGCGCATCGAAACTCGGCGAGAAGGTCATCCGCCTGACCTTCCAGTCCTACGAATCGGGCACCCCGTTCGCGGCCTGGCGCTCTATGCTCGGCTCGCGCGACGACGCCAGCGCCGAGGCGGCACTCCGTGCAATCGAAGAGATAGGCGAGAGCGACGACCCTCGGGCGCGTCGCGAAGCAACGATCTCAGCGCTAGCCACGTTCATCGAAGCGCAGGCGCCCTGTCTCGTCCTCATAGAGGACGAATACCACGCAGATGAGTCCTCACTCGGAGTCATTGATAGGTTGATTTCGATGCGCCTCCCGGGGCTTGTTATCTGCGTCACCTCGCGTTTGCCGTCGGCCGTTCCGGCACGACCGCACGTGACGATCGAGCTTCAACCCCTCGGACCCGATTCGTCCGAGCAGATTATCCAGGAGATGGCAGCCAGCGCGCACAGTCGGGTCGATATTCGGGCGATCGCCGAGCGAGCGCGCGGGAATCCGCTATTTCTGGTGGAGATGATGAAGGCACCAGACCTCGCGGGTTCCGTCCCGGATACGCTCAACGACGTCGTGACAGCCCGAATCGACGCATTGCGCCCCGACGAGCGGCAGGCACTCCGCGTGATGGCGGTCGCCGGTGATCCATTCACCCCTGCCTTCGTGGAGCAGCTTGCGCGCCCGACCATCGGGGACCGCACGACCGCGATCCTCCCGACCCTCGTACGACGGGGGTTCATGGCCATGGATGGAGAGGGTCCAACTCACCGCTTCACCCATTCGATCCTCGGCGAAGTGGCCTATGAGAGCGCGTCATTCGCGTTCAGGCGGCGCATACACTTCCGAGCTGGCAAAATCATCGAAAATGAGCACGCGGGCGACGAAGGTGCAGTCGCCGAAATATTGCTTCATCACTTTGAACGCGCCGGAAACAGCGGCAAGACAGTAAGGTACGCATCGCTCGCGGGTGATCGCTCCGCAAGCGTGTTCGCCAACACCGAGGCGCTTGGATTCTATGAGCGGGGTTTAACGGCCGTTAGCCAGCGAGAACGTCCTGCAGATACGAGCGTCCTGCTGGAGCGCAAAGCTGATGTCCTGGAGTCCTCCGGGCGCCACAGCGACGCGGTGGCAGCTCTTGATGATTCGCTCCAGGCCTTTGTGGCGGCCCCCCGGGCACGCCCCAGATACGTAGTTGGCGGACTCAGCCTGAGCAACAGGGAGCCGCTCCTGTGTCAGAAGCTCGCCGTAGCCACTGAACACACCTCGGACTACGACGCAGCCCTGCAGTGGCTCGATCGGGCACGCTCAACGCTCTCGCCGCGTGATGCCAGGTTGCGGGCAAAGGTCTACGCCACCACCTGCGCCGTGCTCCTGCGGAAGGGCCAGTACACGGAGGCCGTGGACTGGGGTAAGAGGGCGATCCGAACCGCGCGCGGCGCGTCAGACCTTCGGCAAGTGGCGTATACACAACACATGCTGGGAACCGCACTGGCAGAGGCCGGTCACTTGCGTCAGGGTGTGCGGTTGCTGCGGCGCAGCGTCAGGGCTTACCACGAGTTGGGGGACTACCGGGGGCAGGCTTCCGCCAACAGCAACCTGGGGTCAACGTACCTTCTCCTGGGAATGTACGACGCCGCGTTGTATCACTATGAAGTCGCCCAAATCGCGGACCAGAGAACCGGTGATGACATCGATGCTGCTATCGTGCACAACAACATGGCGGAAACCCTGCTCCTCCTGGACCGTGAGGATGAGGCGGTCCACAGGCTGGAAGAGGCACTAGCGATAGCGTCGCGAGAGCCGGACCTCATCGATCTCCAGGGCTGGGCTGAGGTGACGATGGCCCGCTGCCTCAGGGCCAAGGGCGACCTGGAGGGCTCGAGTCACCATCTTTCGAGGGGGCTCAGACTCTTACGCTCAGTAGGATCGACCGGCCTCCTTACCGAAGCCCTGGTTGACTTCGCCGAGCAGGCGTTGGCCGAGAGTAACGCGCATCTCGGGATGCGCCGGGCGTCGCGGGCCCTGCGGCACGCCATCGCCCTGGACTCTCGCCTGGCTGAGGCACGAGCGAGACGGGTGATGGGGGAGTGCTTGCTGGCCCAGGGCCAGCCGGATGAAGGAGAGGCGAGACTGGTCGAGGCTTTGCACGGTAGCCGTCGCGCAAACGCCGAATACGAGGAGGCACGGGTGTCCGTTGCTCTCGGGAAGGCGTACCTCGCGTCCGGGCGACGGGGTGGGGCACGGCGGGTACTGCGGCGCGCGCATCGAACCTACGCCAGTGTGGGCGCGGCTCGCCAGGCCGACCTAGCTGCCTTACTTCTCGTGGAGGCGGGGGGTTGAAGGCGCTGCTCCTGGCGCTGGTCGCCGCGGTGCTCCTTCCCTTGTCCTCGAACACGCAGACCGTCGCCGACGATGCGGACGGTTCCACAGTACCTGGCCTGCTCCTCGTCAAATACCGCGACGGTGCGGAACCTGCGACGACGGCGAGGGGCGCGCAGTACAACGAGACCCTCGACGTCTGGCGAGTTGAGGTGCCTTTGGGTGAGACGGAGGCAGCGTTTGCAGCGCTGGAGGGCGATCCTGAAGTCGAATCGGTGCAACCCGCCTATGTCTACCGCCACGCCGCAGAGCCCGACGACCCCCTCTATCAGTCGATGCAGCACGTTCACTACCGGGCGATAAACCTGCAAGCGGCCTGGGACCCTGGCGTGTCTGCAAGCGAGGCTTTGGTGGCCGTGGTTGACGGCGGGGTTGACGTGGATCACCCGGAGCTGGGGGGGAAGATATGGAGTAACGGCGCCGAAGTTGTTGACGGGCTGGACAACGACCTGAACGGGTGCATCGACGATCTAACGGGCTGTAGCTTCCAGTCAGCGATTCCAGACGGCGATGTCGTGGACCGTGATGGTCACGGAACCTTTGCAGCGGGTCTGATCTCTGCGGAGTCTAACAACGCCGCGTTGGTAGCCGGAATTGCTCAGAACTCCCAAATTATGCCCGTGCGGGCGCTGGATCCTCAGGGAGTCGGCACGACTGAGCAGCTCGCTGGCTCCATCCTTTATGCCGCAAGGAATGGGGCTGACGTAATAAACCTGAGCCTGGCGCTTCCGCCGGTCGGCGTGGTCTGCCCAACCGATCCACTCGTCGAATCTGCGATGCAGGAGGCGGTGTCGTTGCACGGGGCGACGGTGATCGCGGCGGCAGGCAATGCTGGAGTTAGTTGCGTCAGCTACCCAGCCTCGAGCGATTACGCCATCGCCGTTGGTGGCAGCGGCCCGGCGGAGTCCACTGACGACCGCGCGTTCTTCGCCCAATGGGGTCCGCAGGTGGATGTCGCCGCGCCGGCGATGGGTTTGATCTCGACCTGTCCAGTGCCGACCCAGGTGGTGACGCCTTACTGCCCCGGCACGTCGACCGGCGTCGGGGACGGAACATCTTTCTCCACGCCCATCGTTTCGGGAGTGGCTGCGTTACTGCTGGGCGCCAATCCGGATTGGACGCCGGACGAGGTCCGTCAACGATTGAGAGATACGGCGAGAGACGCGCCTGATGAAGGGGCCATCAACTGGGACGGCGCCGGGATTGTCGATGCTGGCGCCGCCCTGGGGGCGGGTTCGGCATTTAGTTCGATGGACATGCGTGGCGACGACCTGTCGTCTCTCTCGCTGAGCGTACTAGTGGGAGACGCAAATGCCCCGGCTTGCCTGGCTCCCATGTGGGGCAGGGCATCAGTCGGTGCCCACGCTACGGCTTCTAACCTGGGCGTGGGGGAGTGCGGTGCGTACTGGCCACCCACCCCAGCGCAACCCTGGCTTCTGGTCGCTTCGTCGGCCGGCGGTAAAGCGAGCGTTGTTAACAGTTGGACCCTGTCCTCAAACGGCCTCTCGTGCCACGCGGGCGATCTCGGACTGATCGTACCCGCTGGCGGAAGCGTAACGGCGTCACTCGACTGTGCGAACACAGGCCTCGTGGACAACGACCAGCCGGAAGGGGCGCGGATCATCGATACAGAGCTTCCTCGCCAGTATCAGCAAGACGTCCGTTACGCGACGGTCATTGACGAGCCGGCTGCGACTTGCGGCCCACATGGTCACTCCATCTGGTACCGCGTGCCGGCAAATGTCGCAACCGGGGGGATGGTCGTTGACACGCTGGGGGCCACGTTCGATTCGCTCCTTGCCGTATACCGGGACAATGGCGGCGGAGCGCTTACGCAGGTGGCGTGCAACGACAGCGTCGATTATCCGCAAATCTCGCAGTCCCGTTTGGCGTTCGTTGGGGACGGTTCGGCTGACTACCTTGTGAAGGTCGCTGCCTTCGCAACGTCGATTGCGACCGTGGCCACGGTCAACTTTAGTCAGCTGGAGCGTCCAGCAAACGACGAAGTTGTGTCCCCACATCTCCTGACCATTGGCGGGGGGAAGCAGGTCCAGCCGGCACACAACGCATTGCCCGCGCCTGCGGACCCAGACTTGAGCTGCACTGGGGCCTACGGCAGCACCGTCTGGTTCAGCATCACGGCGGTGGCTGCCGGTCCGCTCATTGTCCGCACGACTGGAAGCACCTACGACACCGTGCTCGGTGTCTTCGATGGAACGGCCCAGGTGGGTTGCAACGACCAGGAGGGCCTCAACCTGGACACCTCGAAGGTGACTTGGGCCGCCGAAGCCGGGAACACGTATACGATCGTTGTGGGATCGTTCTCGTCCAGTGCGCCCGGCGTTCTGCACATCGATGCCACAGTTGGGCCCTTGATATCGAGACGGGTTGAGCGGCCAGTGTCCGCCGTCTAGAATCCTCACACAGCACACGCAGAGGGGGCACACTCTTATGGCCGGTCCGCTGGCGGGAATCAAGGTTGTTGAGATGGGACTGTGGGTGGCCGGACCATCCTGCGCAGCCATACTGGGCGATTGGGGCGCGGACGTGATCAAGATAGAGCCACCGAACGGCGATCCGTTTCGCGGGCTCTTCGCCTCGTTGATGGGGGCCGCTGCGCCCCTGAACCCTCCATTCGAACTGGACAACCGTGGAAAGCGAAGCGTCGCCCTTGACCTGGAGAAGGAGGAGGCGCGGGAGATCGCTCTCAAACTCATCGGAGAAGCGGACATCTTCGTAACGAACAATCGACCGCGAGTCCTCAAGGAGTACGGCCTGGACTTCGAGACGCTGCACGCGAAGTTCCCGGGGCTTATCTACGGCCAGGTCACCGGCTACGGCCCTGACACCGAGTCGCGCGACACTGCTGCGTACGATATCGGCGCTTTCTGGTCACAGGCCGGTGTTGCAATGTCGCTCACCGCCCCGGGTTCTGCTATCCCCCAGCAGCGCGGCGGCATGGGGGACCACATGACGGGCATGGGCCTTGCCGGGGGTGTCTGCGGGGCGTTGTATCACCGCGAACGCACGGGCGAGGGCCAGCGCGTCTCGGTACCGCTGGTCCGGATGGGCGTGTACATGATTGGCTGGGACGCGATGCTCTCCCTTCGCCTTGGCGTGCCCATCGTCACCTACGACCGCGAGCACGCTGTCAATCCTATAATCAACCAGTACCAGGCAGGCGATGGCAAGGGATTCTGGCTATTACTGCTGCAGGCGGACCGGCACTGGCCCGACCTCTGCCGCGCGATCGCGCGGGAAGACCTGATGACGGATGAGAGGTTCAAGAATCTCGATGTCCGCCGCCAGAACACACCCGAACTAGTTGCCGAACTGGACAAGATCTTCGCCGGGAAGCATCGCGACGAATGGGGAGAAGCGTTCGACGCGAACAATGTTTGGTGGGCGCCACTGAACATGGTCCACGAAGTCCTCACCGATCCAGTAGTCCGTGCCTCGGGCGCGTTCGTCGAGGTCCCAGGGCCTGACGGTCCGGTGGAGATGGTGGCGACGCCCGCTGATTTCTCGGAGACGAAGTGGGAACCGCGCGGAATTCAGCCGGAACTCGGTCAGCACACGGAGGAAGTGCTCCTGGAAATGGGCTACGACTGGGAGCTGATTATTCCAATGAAAGAGCGGGGGGTAATTCCTTAGCTGACAGCTGAAAGCTGACGGCTATCAGCTGTCGATATTCGTCGCGACCGAGCGCATCTGCGTAGCCGTCCTTCCCGCGGTCCACTCCACCAGCCGGATGGCGGCACGTGTCACTGGCACCAGGCTCTCGCGGTGGATCTTGTCCATCGTGTCCTGCGAATCGAAGAGGTAGAAGGGCGCGGTGAGGTAATTCACGATCGGGACGCCGGCGAGGTGGAAGTCGCCGCCGTCCGTGGTCGGGCGGTCGCCGAACGCGGTCGGTGGCAGGAGGAGAGAGCGCCGAAGGCCTTCACTCTCGATCACTTCGCGAACGGCAGTCTCCAACGCGGGGATGCGGCTGGTGAACCACCATCGTGACTCGGGCAGGCCGGTGGGGACGACCTTGCCGTCTACCTCCTCGCACTCATTTGCCGTGTGTTCGAGGTGGATTTCGAGCACTGTCCGGGCGAGTTCACTCTGGTGGGCAGCGATGAATGCCTTGGTGCCTGCCCCGCCGGCCATGTGGCCGGAGTTGAGGAGGAAAACGAGGCGATGCGAGCGTTCTGATTGCGGGATCTGCGACCAGTATTTAGCTTGCGCAAGGACGAGCGCGATTCCGGAGGCGTCTTCGACCGCAGAAGACCAGGGTCCATCGTGGTGAGAGCCAATGACCACGATATCCTCGTCAGTTCCGGGTAGTTCACCGACGACGTTGTGGGTCGTGATGGTCTCTCGACGGGAGTTCACGACTATTTTGGCGGTCACATTTCCAGCGTCCAGCATTTCCCGGAGAGTTTGACCGGCGCTGCCTCTGATCCACACACCGGGGGTCGGTCGCTCCACGGCATCGTATGGGACGTAGTAGTCGCAGGAGTCTCCGGGGTAATCGCTGAGGGCGCCGATGAATCCGATGGCGCCAGCGTCGATAGAAGGCTCCATCACCGACATGATGCCGCGCGCGAACGGTAGGACCTGGGCGGAATCCGAGTAGGTGTCGCCGGGGTCATAGTGCCAGGAACCGAGACCGGCAAGGATCTTATGCGGTGTGCGCATTAACGGGGCATCGAAGAGGGCGATCTTGCCCTGGACCGCGCCCGAAGCTGTGATGTCGAAGGGTGTTAGCTCCGAGACGAGTCCCGTGGTTGGCGCCGAGTGAGGCAGCGGGAAGCACTCGACTTCGATCGCTGCGGATTCGTCGCCGGTTGGCCAGACATGCAGAGACCACTGTCCTGGCTCCCAGTACGGAAGTTCGACGGGTTCCAGTCGGACGTTCTCAAGACCCAGATCGGCAAAGCGGTCGCGCGCAAACTCGGTTGCCCAAATGTCAGCGGGGTAGCCTGGCCGGCGGACGCCCCGATCGAACACTTGCTGAATCCAGCCGTAGATGGTGTCCTCGGAGGGGACGAGGGCGTCGCGGGGCATATCCGGGCTATTCGTAGCGGAGCGCTTCGGCGGTCGGTACCGATGCGGCCTGGCGAGCGGGGATGATGGTCATCAGCGCAGACGCGCAGACGGTGAGTACATTGATGACCGTGATCTCGACCCACGGAATGTAGAAGGTGTTGCCTTCGCCGGGGAAGTCGTCGCCGGTGACCAGGAACCAGGCGAGCCAGAGGCCGAGGATAGTGCCGGAAGTGACGCCGAGGACGGTCACAAACGAAGACTCGATGAGGAAACTGAGCGAAACCTGGCTGCGTTTGAAACCGATCGCGCGGAGCATGCCTATCTGCTGGCGGCGCTCGACGACGGTGCGGAAGGCGATAACGCCAATGGCAGCGATGCCGACGACCAGGCCAAGGCCCATGAAGGCCTGCATCAGGTAGAGGAAGTTGCGGGAGAGGGCGTTGTTCTCGTCCGCTATTTGCTGCAGGGATTCGGACTGTGCACCCGTGGTTACAAGGGCTGACTCGATATCACGTGCAACCTGGCGGGCGTTGTCCGGGTCGTTCAGTGCGGCGTAGTGGACGGTGAGCTCGGGATCCCCAAAGGTTTCGAGGAAGCCGTCGGCACCCAGGTAAACGCCGAAGAAGTTGCTGCTGGAGCCGAAGGAGATGATGCCGATGATTTGCACGTCGCGAGTCGCCCCGGTGGTGGCATCTCGGACGGACAAAGTGACCGGATCAAAGGTCGGCTGGCTGGTGTCGATACCCTCGAGGGCAAACTCGGACGGGCCGAAGCCGGACTCGATCGTGAAGCGGTCGATTACTGCGACGTTACGATCCTCGGCGATCTCCTGCCAAACGGTTGCCGGGTCATAGCCGGTGGCAACGAGATCGAGAGGGATTTCGGAATTGATGAGGAAGTCATCGTCCAGCCCCTGTACTGGATAGTCCGTCCATTCCACGCCATCCTGCGAGACTTCGGTGGCGCTGTCGAAGCCCGCGATCAAGACGCCGCCCTCCGCCCTGATCTCTGATGCCACTTCAGCGTCCTGCGCTTCCAGCGTCGGCCTAAGGCCGTCGATGGGGTTGTTGGGGTTTTCCGTGACGACGACGTCCCAGCCTCCGCGCGACTCGTCCTTGAGGAAGAGTTTGTCGTAGTTGAGATTCATCGCCGACATGGTGGTCAGGGCAAAAACGACAAGGGAGATCATCGCGAGGGTCATACCGGTGCGGAAGCGATTCGCCATGGGGTAGGCGATTGCGGTGCGGACTGCGGGAAGGATCGATCCGAAGACGTTGCCCAGGCGCGAAATGAGGCCGAGGAAAATGTCGGCGTTGTAGATGATGACGAAGGTTGAAGCGGTGACCATTGCGACGCCGCTCAGGAAGAACATCTCAATGTTTCCATTGAGGTCGCCAAAGACACTGCTCAGGCGGTCACCCGCGGCGAGGCCCCAGAAGACGAGGATAGCCAACCCCATGACTGTATAGGTGGCGCGGGGGTTGGCACCGAAGTAGGTAAGTACAACGGCGAGGCCGCCGATGATCAATGAGATGCCGAGTGCGAAGGGAAACGCCGCGTCTGAGTTGATACCCAGGTAGAAGAAGATAAGGCCGAAGAAGATGCCGGCGGTCCAGAATCCCGGCGCCCAGATGATCGGCGCGCGGCGGTCCTGGAGGGCAGCGATCACAAGACCTATGGGCAACGGCCAACCAATTCCGAAGACCACCAACCACGTGGACATGCGCGACGGGCGGTGATCGCGGGTCAGGAGAGTGAGAACAATCGCGACAAGATACAGCGGAGAGAGGATGATCGTGTAGAAGGGCCAGGTAGGTATGGGCTGACGACGGGTGATGAGCATAGCTAGCTGGTAGAAGCCGATACCTATGAACCCGGCCGGAAATGGGAACCAGGGGGCGGGACGTTCGTCGTACCGTTCGTCGCGGCTACCTGAGAAGTTGTGGCCTCGGAGGACGTAGAGGAAGGGGCCAATGAATGTCAGCAGGGCGACGAAAGCGTTAAGGACGGAGCGGAGGTAGCCGCGCATCGTGCCGGCCTCTGGATTGAGCGGACGGGTCTCATCGGAGTCGCGGATGGCGGCCACGATGTTGAGATTGGAGATTCGCCACGAGGAGATCGCGACGGTGATGAAGGTGAGGACAGCACCCAGGCAGAACGACACGACGGCCGTCCGGAGGGTGACATGCGGCGTGAAGGTGAAGCCGAAGGTGGCAAAGATCGACGAGGCGATAGTGGTGAGAGCGAAGGCGACGAGGATGCCGATCAGTACCCCGACGAAAGCGGCGCCCAGATCGTAGGCGCCACCCTCAGAGACGAACATCTGGACGAGCTGGCCGCGTTTCATGCCGACCGCGCGGGCCATCCCCATCTCCGACTTTCGTTCGGCCGCGAGCATGACGAAGATCATGAGGATCAAAAGAATGCCCGCGCCGATGGAAAACATCCCCAGGAGGAGGAAGAAGGTGGTCATGAAGTTGCCGATTTCCTCGGCATCTTCGACGAAGTCGCGTTTCGTATCGCTGATCTCGAGGTTCAACTCGTTGGTCGCGATCAAGGATTCGATTTCCAGGGCGGCAGCGTCCACGACAGCAAGGTCCGGACGCGAATCTCCAGTAGCTGAAACGAGGATGAGGGTGACCTCATCGTGACCGAATAGCTCGTGGAGGCGATCCAGGCTGGTGACCATGCCCTGGGGTTCGGCGAGGTTGCCGCCGCCAGCAACGCCGGTGTCGCGAACGATGGCAGCGACCCGAAGATCCAGGGGTTCGTTGAAGATAAAGGTCTGTATCGGGTCGCCGACTTCAGCGCCAAGTTCGTCGGCAGCGGTCTGGTTCAGGTAGACCTCGTCATCAGCCAGATCGTCAACACTCAGCACCTCTCCAGACGTGACATCGACGATGTCCGGAAAGGCTTCCATGCGGTCTGAATCGACGCCGGAGTAGGCGACCGCTGGTTCGCTAAGGCCGCTCCGGGTGTTGATGACCGGAACAGGCTCGTAGAGGATACCCAGGTAGCCATCCACGTTCTCCAACTCGGCGGCGTCGGCGGCTTCCAGGAACCGCTGGTATTCAGCGCCGGGAATCTCGTTTGTGTCTTCCCCCTCCGCCTGGATCGCGCCGGTCTCGCCATCGAGCAGGATGTCGGCGTGGCCCAGGAGATCGTAGGTCTGCTTGGTGACGCTGTAGTCCACGGTATCGCCCGTGACGAAGGCGGCCGTGATGATGACGGTGCTGAGCATGAGGCCCAGCACGATCAGCACCGTCTGCGAAACGCGCCTGGGGATGTTGCGAAGCCCCATTAAGAAGACGATGCGGTTGGTGACGGCGACGAAGAGAACGAACGCCAGGCAAATGCCCAGGAGCACGAGGAGCACGATCATGATCGTGTCCATCGACAGGCCGAATAGGGCGTCCAAGGCTAGTTGTGGCCGTCCCTTCCGGCCTCGTGGCTGACTGGCTCGTCGGCCACGATAGTTCCGTCCTGCATGCGGATGATTCGGCGCGTGCGTTGGGCGATGCCGGAGTCGTGCGTGACGAGGATGAACGTCTGTCCGTGGTCCCGGTTCAGTCGCGTCAAAAGGTCCATGATCTCGGCCGCATTGGAGCTATCGAGGTCGCCGGTGGGCTCGTCTCCCCAAACGATCGCCGGGTCGTTGACGAGGGCGCGGGCGATTGTCACCCGTTGGCGCTGTCCACCAGAAAGCTCGGCTGGTTTGTGCGTGGCCCACTCCTCGAGGTGGACGATCTCCAGCGCCTGCATAGCACGGGACCTCGCCTCCTTCGAGCCTATTCCGGAGACCAGCAGGGGTAGCTCCACGTTCTCGACCGCAGAGAGCACGGGCAGCAGGTTATAGAACTGGAAAATGAAGCCCATCCGCTTTGCGCGGTGCTCCGTCTTATCGTTGTCGGACATCTTGCTGATGTCCGTGCCCTCGATCGTCACCCTTCCGCCGTCGATGGTGTCGAGGCCGGTGAGGCAGTTGAGGAGAGTGGTCTTGCCGCAACCCGAGGGGCCCATGATGGCCACCATCTCACCGGGTTGGATACTGAGGCTCACGCCGCGGAGGGCGTTCACCTTGACCTTCCCGGTGTCGTAGGTCTTGGTGACGTCTACAGCTTCGATAATTGGGCCGTTAGCAGCGGCGGTCTGGGACGAAGAGGTGGGGTCAGTTTGGGTCGTGGTCATGATTCCTCCAGGCGGTGGGGAGCCTCGCCGGCACTGTTCGATCCTACTCTGGCGGTGTACTACGAAGTGTGACGCTAATCACAGCTTCCCAGGGTCGCCTTCCACGATAAGCCCGCGACTCGGGCAGGTAAAGACAGCGCCGTGTTGTTTACACGCTGGTTACAACGTGTGCG
>DAINRO010000015.1:33544-39196 GCA_036741795.1 Chloroflexota bacterium | reverse complement strand
ACCCCTTCGTCGCCAGCTTCTTCATCCAGGCGTTGTAGCTGGCCATCGCCGCCGCGCCGCCCGAGGAAGCGACCTGCGTCGCCCCCCGCGCGTCGGCGTCGAGGCCGGAGTCCTTGTTGTACTCGGACTTGATGAACTCCCGGACCTCGGTCCGAAAAGCGGCTTCTTCGGGTGTGTCTGTGAACTGCATAACGGTATCTCCTAGCGGGCCTATTCTAACGTGCGCGTCAGGGTTTGGCGAGAGCGGTTGATTCAGACCTTGGATGGATTGTCCAGGATGATCAGGCTTTCGCGAAGAGGTGGCTTCGCCTCATCTTTGGCCCCCTTCGTTCCGTGGTTTCGCCAATGCTGTCCGGAACTCCTCATGTGACGAATGACGTGGATGTCGCGTAGCTTCCAACCTGCTCTAGTTGCCACATCGGCCAATATCAAGTCGACAGGAACCTCGACGCCGGCGTAGGCAGAAGTCGATACCACCAGCCAGACGGCTGCACCCTGATCGGCTCGGGATCGCAAGTTCCGAAACACTCGTGACATGTCCTCAAAATACGCTTGGATCATCATGGGAATCCGGCGGTCCCAAAGATTATCGGAGTGCGACAAGAGTGATCGCCAAGACAACTCGAAATGATCTCCGAAGTCGTGCGTGCGGGGCTTTCGCCAGCTAGCCTGAAGGTGCGAGCGAACCGCGTCTAATCTGATCTTCCGCAACTGGCTATTGTCCTTTACGAATCCACCGAGAAATAACTCGGGCCGGTACACATCAGAATAGTCAAAGGAATTCAAGTACGGAGGTGAGGTTACACAGAGCTTGAATGGACGGCTGAGGCGGTGGAATTCTCGACGCACATCTGCGCGCCTGATTCGCGGAATCTCTGTGATCTTGTTTCCCACGTCACTGATAATTCTGTCCATATTGCGACGGAAAGCTTCCTTGAGGTCATCTCTCGTGTAGTTCGCGTTCAGTAGTGAATCACGGTAGCGGAGTGCCTTGCCATCTCTGGTAGCGTTACAGCACTCCATTGCCGCCGAGAGCAACGCCAAACGTGCAGCATCCCGGACAGGGGGCATCATTGCTGAAGACGCATTCATGCCACCGGCGACGCCAAGGAGAACGTCCTCGTTGAAGAGTCCGCGTACATCGCCAGTTCGGCAGAACGTTGAGTAAGCCCGAAGCGGGGAGTCCATCGAAGCCGTGATCCCGCTATCCACGATGATCATCCCTTCCCGTAGCTCCTTCGCCCGGGGATTGGAACACTTGACCCTGGCGGCGAACGCAAGGAAAGGGTTGTTCTCGAAGCTCATGCTCTCGATCCCTTTCAATCCAGCGACGACCGGCACGGTGCCGCTCCCGGCAAAGGGGTCAAGCACGATATCCCCTCGTTCGCAACCTTCGTACTCAATTGCCGTTTCTACCAGTGCTGGCGAGAAACCCTCCTTGACCACATACCACCGGTGCCTTGACGCCTGTTTCGCCGCCTGGGATGTGCCAGACAGTGCATCAATCGAAGGACTTCGCGGGAGTGAATTCATTGTTTGGGTTCGGCAAACATTCTGAGGGGAACCTCGAAGTCTGTACGAAGCTCGTGGTACTTTGGGTCATACGCAATTTCTTGGTCTACATAGTGCATCAAGTCCGGCGCCTGCAAGCCGCCCAAATCACCATCCAGTCCCCGACGTCGACCGTCGACTACGACCAGGTAACCGCGGGCAGTCTGGCCACCTGTGTATTCGTGGTTTGCGTCAAGGTAGTCTGCCAGCTGCTTCGCACCGTCACGAGCGCGTTGGTCCCAATGTTCCGATGCACTGGAACCGTCGTCCTTTCGTGACTTTCCCAGCCACTTAATCTCGATCAACGCAACACGGCCCAATTGATGAAATGTGACCTTTATATCGATGGGATGCGTCTCGTCAACGTTCTGCTCAGGCTTCACCTCTACATTCCCACGCAGGGCGCTAAATAAGAACTGATCTAGGGATCGGCGCATGGTCTTCTCTGGCTTTGCCTTAAAGAAAAGCCGTCCGGCATCACTCCAGCAATCCTTAAGGATTCGACAGCGCGATGTCCGCACAAGCCGATTCCTGTAGTAGATGAGCGCCTCGTATAGCTCCGAAAACGTGGGCGCAGCAAATATGCTCCCGCCCCCTGGAAATAGCGCAGGAATTTCCTTGGAATCGCCTCCCGCATATATTCGTTCGACGCCCTCGGCGAATTCATAAACCACCGCGTGCCGGGAGACTTCTGCGAGGTCGGGCTGCTCTGTCCATCGCCGGAATTTGCCGGACGGCGTCAACTCCAGGACAAAGCCGGCCTGCTTGAGTTTGGTCACGTCCGTAATGTCCGCTAGCTCAGTGGATTCGGGCGACTCGAGTGAAGCAACGCCGTGCAGGAGCACAATAGAGCCGCCCGTTTCGAAGGGATCGAATTGTTCATATATTTTTCGCAATGCGGCTGCGATCCTCCGAAAGGCCGAGCCTCCCTCAGTCCCGTGGTGCTGAACGACAAATGGAACTACTGCTTCGTCCACCAACTGTTTTAAGGCTTCGGTATCGATTTGCATAATCAACTAACGTCCAGCTCACTCTGCTGGCAAAAGTACGTGACCCAGACCAGGGCTGGAGCGAGAAGGTCTACACTCGCGTTTCCCAGCGCGGATTGAAAAACGCCCAGACTCTCATACGCGAATGAAAGTCCCTTGTCGTCCAGGAGCAACCGTCGACTGTTCATGTCGAAGGCTGCCCGGATGTCAGGATCCTGTGATATCGCCCGACGGATCATGCCTGGCGTGACAACGAGGCAACTCGAAGAGGCCGCCTCCAAATATGGCTCACGAGACGTGAGCATCCTGAGAGCACGCAATTCAGACAACTCGTCTGCTCCAGCTTCCGTTATCGAGCACTCCAGTTCAGCGCTTTGTTGCAGGTGTCCCTCCTCGACCAACCGAGCAAACGCCGCATCCAACGAAGGACTGAATGGAGCGCCACTGGGCGTGGAGGCAAACTGGTAGCGCCAATCTGCAGTGGGGCGACCGTCATACAGGGATAGCAGGCAAGCCAAATATCCAAGCAACTGCAACTCCTCGCGGAGGAAGTCGTTCTGAGCTTGCCTCAGGTGTGCAGCCAATGCCAGAGCATCAAACCAAGCGTAAGGACCTATATCTCCAGCAATCACGCCGCCGGCCCCGCCTCCAATCGCTCGGCTATCTGCTTGAAAGCCGAGTCAAATAGCGATTCCTCTGCCAATTGCACTTCCGAAAGGTCGGCCCATTCGATCATCCTCTCCAGGGTCATGTACTTGTGCCCGCAACGCTCCGCGAGTCGCAAAAGGAGTTGTGAGGAGTTGATGTTCGCTGTCATCAGGACCCGATTGCCTGACTCCACAAACTGGGCAATCATCTCCCCAGCTCGACTCTCATAGGCCGAATCAAGCGAACCCTCCGGCGTATCGATCACCATTGTGGCCGCTGAGGATGCCATGTACTGAGATAGAGCCATTCGCAAGGCGATATCCACGAAAAATCGCTGACTCTCCGACAATTGGTGCTCGAGCCTGCGCTCCTTGTTTTGGACGATGAGAACCAGTTTTACCTCTGAGGCCCGCGGTTCCAGTCGAACGTCGATGTCTAGACCTAAGAACGCGTTGGCCAACTTTCGAAACTCCGGCACAAATACCGATTCAGCCTCGCGGTAGCGGGCGTTTAGTTCACTCTGTAACTTGGCTTGCTCAGTCTTAGCATGATCGCGATCCCGCAAGGCCTCCTTCTTTCGTTCAAGTAGACTGTCGATTTGCAGTTGATAGGAGGCTCTGAGTGCATCGATGGTTGGGGCGTCTCTAACGACTGCCCCGGCAACATCGTTGGCGACCTCAAACTCCGCGACCTTCTTGTCCAGACTGTTCAAGGAGGCCGTAGCTGAATCCAATTCGGAACTGACGCGATCGATAATGCTTGCCTCTTCGGCGATCAAATCTCGAATTCGGATGATTTCTGAGTCCAACGCTTTAAGCGCGTCGAGCCCAGGATCGTCCACGCCGCGTGTTTGAACAGCCGTTCCGCAAAGCGGGCATACGCCCTGGGCAATTCGTTCGGCTATTGCGGCTTCCGCGCCCTCGGTCCCGCAGACGTCACATCTGCCACGCGACCGGGAGGACGCCACGATTGGATGCTCATCCAAATGGAGTCTCGCTGAGACGCGTTCCTTGAATGTCGCTTCGTATTGCCTTTCCACCATAAGTACATCACTACTGAAACCTGCCAACCGCGAGGTGGCATCTTTAAGCGTCGTGTCGAGCCGAAGCGCCTTTTCAGAAGCAGCCTCCCGCTCCCGCATCAGGTCTTGGTACTCCGACAAAACCCGATTCGTCGATGATTCACCAGTTGCCAAGTGCTGTTCAATCCTTCTCAGCTCCGCCTTAGTTTGTGTCGCTTGCCACTGTAGGTTCCGGGAGAGAGAGTCGAATCGGTCATAGTCTCTCCGTAGAGCGTCAGCCGCCCGGGCAACCTCCGGGTCAAGGCCAAACGCTAGATATAGCACTCGTTCCACGATTCGGGGCTGCCAAAACATAAGCGATCGGCGCTCATCGAACGTTAGCAGGAACAATTGCAGAAACGTCAATTGCTGAAACGAATCCAGACCAACTTCAGCGGCCACTAGTCTGGTGAATGTGTCGTGCAATACGGTGGGGCCTGGATCTGTTGGTTCACCCGAATCCTCGGGTGGCGGTTCGACGCTCAATTGCCTCAGAGAGTCGGGCTCGAACATCCCCCGGCGGATGATAAAGCGTCGGGATCCGGCGGTGAAATCCAGCTCCACCTCCGCAGTCTCGCGATGGAACTCTGTGATGCGACCGCTAAAGTAATCTTCCGAGAAAGTCTCTGTGTAAGCGTAATACTCGTTGATCGACTCAAAGGCCCGCTCGGGATCCGGCACCCGCCCGGTCAGCCCGAAGTTTACGGCGGCGATGAATGTTGACTTACCGACGCCATTCGCACCGGCTAGGCACACAACGCCATCACGGAATTCGACGACGATTTCGTTCCGCCTTGGGAACAAAGAGAAATCTCTTAAAACCACTTTGTTCAATATCGGAAAATTGAACCGCTTGGCTTGTTCGGTGACAGCGCCACTCATAGCTATTGCCGCGATACTGCCGGTAATCCGGACGTATAGTCAAGCAGTCCGCGCCACGAGCAGCCACGCCAACGTTGTGCGTCATTTCCCTCTGCACTTCCCCAACGCTATGCACTACCCTGAACTAGGGGGAGGTGGAAGATGACACACGGAGGAAGACGCAAAGGCGCAGGCGCCCCCAGGGGCAACCTTAACGGCCTCAAGCACGGCCGCTACTCGAAGCAGTTCGCCGAGATCGGCGCCCTCTTCGCCATGGATCCCCGCATCCGGGCCTCCCTCTTGGCCCTCGCCAAACGCCACGACCTCAAGGTCAGCAGCGCCAACGAGGTCTCCGCCCGGGCCGCCCGCCGCCGCATACGGAACACCGCCAACCGGGTAAGAAAAATTTCCCCCAAAGCGGCACCCAATCAAGATCCCCATACAAACAGCGAAACCTAATCAAGTCCAAGTCCTGGATTCCCGCCTCCGCGGGAATGACGGGCGGGCCTACTCCCGGGGGAGGCCGAGGCCGCGCTGGGCGAC
>DAINRO010000015.1:23106-33444 GCA_036741795.1 Chloroflexota bacterium | reverse complement strand
GTGGTGCCGCCCTCGATGGTGTTGGCGACGGAGCGGAGGTAGGTGGTGGCGCTGCGGCCGTTGAGGGGGGCCCACTTCTCGTTGCCGCGCTCCAGCTGGCCGTACATCCCCAGGAGGCGGATGCCGGTGTTAGCGATGCGCTGGTTCAGCTCCATGGAGTACATCTTGGTGGCGCTGGCCTCGTAGTTGGGGATGAGGCCGCGGTTCTGCATCGTGATCAGCCGGAACGAGAGCATCATCGAGCACTCTGCCTCGATCAGCCGCTCCACGAGCTCGTGGCGCATCTTGTTCCCGATCTTGATGCCGGTGCCGTTCTTCGACTCCTGCTCCTTCGCGAAGTTGATGAGGTCCTCGACCGACTGGTGCTGGCCGACGGCGGAGCCGATGTTGGAGCGCTCGATGTCGAGGGTGGTGACGGCCATGTACCAGCCGCGGTTCTCCTCGCCCAACCGGTTCTCGACGGGGATGCGCACGTCCTCAAAGAAGACCTCGTTGAACTCGTGGCCGCCGGCCATGTTCATGAGTGGCCGGACGGTGACGCCGGGGGTGTCCATGGGGACGATGAAGTAGGAGATCCCCTTGTGCTTGGGGACATCGGGATCGGTGCGGGCGAGCATGAGGATGTACTTGCCCATGTGGGCGAGCGTCGTCCAGATCTTCTGGCCGTTGATGACGTAGTCGTCGCCGTCGCGGACGGCCTTCGTCTGGAGGGAGGCGAGGTCGGAGCCTGATTCGGGCTCGGAGAACCCCTGGCACCAGACGTCCTGGCCGGAGAGGATGCCGGGGATGTACTTCTCCTTCTGCTCGTCGGACCCGTAGACAAGGATGGTGGGCCCGAGCACGGCAACGCCGAGGCCGCCGAGGAAGATGGGGGCGGGGGCGCGCATGCGGGCCGTCTCCATGTTGTACACGAACTGCTCCATGATCGTCATGCCGGCGCCGCCGTACTCCTTCGGCCAGGCAGGAGCGATCCACCCCTTCTGGGCGATCTTGTTGCGCCAGGCGATGAAGTGGGAGGCGTTAGACATGAAGCTGCTGACGCCGCGGCCGCCGCGTAGTTCCTCGGGGCACTCTTTATCGATGAAGTCGTGGACTTCCTGGCGGAAGGTTTCTTCTTCGGGGGTGAGGCGGAAATCCATGGTGTTACTCCGTAAGGTTAGAAGTTAGAAGTGAGAAGTTAGAGGTGGTCAGGGGTTAGGGTAGGGGACTCTTACGTGCGCGTCAAGGTTGAGGAGGACACCAAAGTCCTGAAGGGCAAAAGGGAAGGGCCGGGCACGCGTTGGGTGTCCGCTCATGCGTGCCACGGCCCTGGAGTGAGAGGGGGGAAGGCCTCTCTACAGCCCATTCAACGCGCATCGCCGGAGGCTAACGTTACAGGCGCGTTAGAACCGGGTTAGTTGTCAGGGGAGCGGATAAAGAAAAGCCCGCTTAACTTGTCCCGTCGCTCGTAACTCTTGCGATCTCGGTTCCTACTGCGGCGGGGTCCTCCATCAGGAGGAAGTGGCCCAGCCCTGGAAGTTCTGTGTAGCGCGCCTGCGGGCACTCGGCGTGGAGGGCGCGGCCCAGCGTCACGTTCGCCACGGGGTCGCCGTCCGCCCAGACGAACTGCAACGGCTTCTCCGTCTCCCGCAACGCGCCGATCCAGCGGTCTTTGTGGATGTACCGCTCGCGCATATATAGCGAGAGCGACGGCATACGCAGGTTGCCGTCCTCCCGCGCCATCAGCTCCGTCATCACCAACTCATCCTCTTCCGTAAGGCACTCCGGTCGCTTCATCACGGTCTTCAACCCGTCGATGTACGCCGGCCCCATGTTCTCGCAGATGGCGATTGCCTGGGGCAGAGTTTTGTTGCTGGCCAGCAACTCCTGGAACGGTGTGATGGTCGCGATGTCCTGCAGCATCGACCCGTTCAGGAACGTGGATGCCGTGATCTCGAACCCGAGCCGGCCCTCGCGCTCCCGGGCCAGGAACTCCGTGTGGACGCTCGTGCCAACGTCGTGCGACACCACGTGCGCCTGCTCGATGCCGAGCGCCAGCGCCACTGCCTCCGCCACGTCCGCCTGCTGGAAGATCGAGTAGCTCCAGGCCGCGGGCTTGTCCGACAAGCCATACCCGATGAAGTCCAGGGCCACGCAGCGGTAGTCCGCCGAGAGCGCGTCGATCACGCCCCGCCAGTCGTAGCTCGACGTCGGGAACCCGTGGAGGAAGAACATTGCCGGACCCTTGCCCCGCTCACAGACCCAGGCCTGGAGGCCCTCGCCCACGTCCACCCGTTGGCCGGATGATTCCCACGCCTGTGTCGCTGTCGATAGCTCCATCTCGCCCTCCTTCGAGGCGCCAGCCTAGCACACTCTCCCTGCTATCATCGCGTGGATGATTAAGGACGTTCACCACGTCGGCATCGCCGTCAACAACCTCGACGACGCCCTCAAGTTCTACGCGGAGACGCTGTGCTTGCCGGTCGTGAAGCGCGGCGAGATGCGGGCTCGCGGTGTGGAGGCTGCAATGCTGGCCGCGGGACACTCTTACCTTGAAGTGATCCAGCCTGTCGAGGACTCTTCGCCGTTCGCAAAACATATCGCTGACCACGGCGAAGGTCTCCACCATCTCGCCCTCTGGAGTACCGACGTCGATGCCGACGTCGCAACCCTGTCTGCTGCCAGCGTGCCTCTCCAGGACAGGGAGCCGCGCGAAGGATTCACCGGCCGACTGAGCTACCTCGCCCCGGAAGCCTTCGGAGGTGCCCAGATCGAGCTCGTCCAACCAGAGCCCGCCCTGTCCGGCTCCACTGCAACGTCGGAGACCGCGATAACGCGAATAGACCACGTGGTGCTCCGGGTCCCTTCAGTCATCGAGACCAGCAGAGACCTCGACGCGTGGCTCGGTGTTCCGACGAAGCGCACGATGGAGCGCGGCGAGCAGGCGTTTGCCTTCATGCGCCCCGGCGATGTCGTCATCGAGGTGATCGGGCCGAAGGGCGGCGGCGAGCCGGGCTCCGGCCGAATCGCTGGACTCGCCTTCGAGGTCACGGGGATCGACGACCTGATCGAGCGCGTGCGCGCGGCCGGCTACCCGATCGGCGAACCACACGCCGCCCTGCAGGGAGGCCGCATCGTCTCCGTGCACCCGACAGGGACCTGCGGGGTTCCGGTCGCGTTCATCGACTTCGCGGGCTCACCCGGACCGGTTCATCGCCGACAGGCGCAATAAAAGAGGCGCGCCTTGAGGCGCGCCTCTCTTTGTCTGACCACTGAGTGCCGAGAGCTACAGCCGCCGCCTCACGACCGCGAACGTCCCAACTCCCGCAACCGCGGCGACCGCGAGCGCTCCGATGGCCATGAGCCACGCCTGGCTTGCGCCGTCCTCGGCTGCACCACCGGTCGGCGGAAGGGCTGCAGGCGCCTGCGTCGGCGTACCGGGAGCCGGCGACGGCGACGGTGTGATCACCTGGAACTCGTACGCCCCGATCTCGCACGTGCCCTCCTGCGGCCGCGCCACAGTCCGCTGGTCCGTCGCCGGGCAACCGGCGTTCCTCCCCGCGTTGTACGGCGGCGTGCCCGGGCTGACGGCCCGGGTCTGAGTCGCGCCGCCGTTGAAAGCAAGCGCACCGAGCGCCGGGTCGACGCCGGTGATGTTCCCGGCCGTGTCACCGGCGATCGTGCAGCCGGTGACGTCCTGGACCAGGTTGTTCCCTAACGAGTTCAAAGTGCCGAAGCAGTCCGGCGCCACTCCGCCCTCATCGACGTTGCCGGCGATGATCGTGTTCAGCGCCTCGAACTCGGAGCAGTTCACTCCACCGCCTGAGTCGAACGCCTCCGTCGTGTTATCGGTGATCGTCACGTTCGTCAGGCTCAGCTCCGCTTCGCCGCACCTGATCCCTCCTCCGTCGCTGTTCCCTACGTTGTTGTGGATCGTGCTATTCGTGATCGTGGCCGTGCCATCCACGTAGATGCCGCCACCCTGGCCTCCGCTGGTCGTCACGTTATTAGCGACCGTGATGCCGCTCATGGTGGAGTTGGTCCCACCCGTGGCCGTGCAACAGATGAAAATTCCTCCACCATCGCTCTCAGCGTCGTTTCCGCTGAAGCTGCTGTTCGTGAGGGTAATTGTGTCCGCTCCGTCGCTGCCACAACAGTAGAAGAACCCACCGCCCTGGTCAGTCGACGTGTTGTCATCGATCTTGGAGCCTGAAATCGTCATGTTGACCGGCCCCTCATCCCCGCAGCAGAAGAAGACTCCGCCGCCTTGGTCTGCGGCCTGGTTACGGGAAACGCTGCTGTTCGTAATGACAAGTGTGAAGTCGTCGCAGCACTGGAATACGCCACCCCCCTGGTCACCGGCGACATTGTCGTCGACGGTACTATCGGTGATGGTGTAAGCGGCGTCGCTGCAGCACCACCAGATACCACCCCCCTGGTCCGCACTAGTATTCGCATCCACATGGCTGCTGACCATGGTAATGTTAGGCGCGGCGATGCCCGCACCCTGGTCGGCCTCGTTGGACGTAACGGTGGATGTGTTTAGTGTCACGGCACCCCCGGAAAAGATGCCGCCGCCGTCGTCGGATCCCGCATCGCCGTTCTGAACCGTAACTCCGTTGAGCGTGAGGCCGGGCCCCATCACCGTATGGAAGACGCGATCGATGTCACCGCCATCGATAATCGTTGTCGCGCTATCGGTGCCGTTAATCGTCGTAGTTTCCTCGTAGTCCAGGTCCCCAGTGGCGTTAGCGTCTTCGCCCGCGCCGGCGATCGTCAGAGTGTATGTGCCGGCCGGTAGGGCGATGTTGTGCGGCCCGCTCGCGGCGTTTGCTGCACCGATGGCTTCCCGCAGGGAGCAGTCGGCATCGCACGTACCGTCCGCGGTGTCTGCGGTCTTGGTGACGGTGAAGTCAGCGGCCTCGACCGGCTCGCTCGCCGCCAAGAACAGCACGGTTCCGGCGAGAATAGCGAGAGCGAAGAAGGTGGTCGCGCGAATCCCCTTGAGTGAGAGGAGCATGGTAATCCTCCAGTTTGGACGTATTTGTGGCTGGTTGCGCTTGATTCCTGATAGTAATGAGGACGATAAGGCCGGTCAATATGATGCGTTTGTCATTGCCTTAGCGTCTGCTAAAATAAACACGCAAGCACGAAGGAGGTTAACCCATGTCAGAAGTAGTAATTGTCGAAGCCGTGCGCACGCCCATGGGCCGCCGCAACGGCGTCCTGTCCGGCGTTCACCCCAACGACCTTGGCGCGAAAGTGCTTAACGAGGTCGTAAAACGCGCCGGTATCGAGTCCGGAATGGTAGAGGATGTAGTCTTTGGCTGTGTCGACCAGGTCGGCGAGCAGGGGATCAACGTTGCCCGCAACGTCCTTCTCACGGCCGATTTCCCCTACACGGTCCCGGCCACGACCGTCGACCGCCAGTGCGGCAGCGCCCACCAGGCCATCCACTTCGCCGCCAACCTGATCCAGTCAGGTGTCTGCGACATCACCATCGGCGGTGGTGTCGAGTCCATGTCCCGCGTACCGATGGGCGCTAACGTAATGAACGGCCCCGGCTCGCCGCTTCAGCCCGCCCTAATGGAGAAGTACGATCTCACTCCTCAGGGCATCTCCGCCGAGGAGATTGCAGTCAAATGGGGTATCGACCGACAGGAGGCCGACGAGTTCGCCCTCGATAGCTACGAAAAGGCCAAGCGCGCCCGCGACGAGGGCCGCTTCGATCGAGAGATCCTGCCCATCGACGTCAACCTCGAAGGCCTCGACCACACGCAGAAGACGGATGAAGGCATCCGCGACACCTCCCTCGAGAAGCTCGCCTCCCTCCAACCATCCTTCCGGCCGGACGGGGTGCACCACGCCGGCAACTCCTCCCAGATCACCGACGGCTCCGCCGCAGTCCTGCTGATGTCGCGCGAGAAGGCGGACGAACTCGGAGTGAAGGCCAGGGCTCGCATCGTCGGCCAGGCAGTCGTCGGCTCGGATCCGATCCTCATGCTCACCGGCCCGATCACTGCCACGCCGAAAGTACTCAAGCACGCCGGGTTGGAGATGAAGGACATCGACCTCATCGAGATAAACGAAGCTTTCGCCTCCGTCGTCCTCGCCTGGAAGCGCGAGTGCGAGCCCGACATGTCGAAAGTCAACGTCAACGGCGGCGCCATCGCCATCGGCCACCCTCTCGGCGCGACCGGCGCCCGCCTGATGACGACGATGCTCCACGAACTGGAGCGGACGGGCGGCCGCTACGGCATGCAGCTAATGTGCTGCGGCGGTGGGCTCGGCACTGCCACCATCATCGAGCGCCTCAACTAGCACCGAAGTCGGGATAGCGAACAGGGGTGGCGGTATGCCACCCCTGTTTCCTTGCGTCTTTGACGCTCTTAGCAGATGGTGTTGTAGCGCGACCCGATGGACGACACGTCGCTAAGGTCGACCCGGCCGTCCGCGTTTAGATCCCAGCGAACGTGAAATGCCTGCTGACCGTTGGCGGCGTTGTAGTGAGGGCCAAACGTCATTACGTCGGCCAGATTCACACGCCGGTCATCGTTGAAATCCACGGGCTGTGAATCCGGAACTTCGTCGTTAGCGCCGGACGTCACGGAGCAGGCTCTCGACGCGTTCGTCCCCATGTATGCCTCCCGCGCGTTGGCGAATCCGTCGCAATCCAGGTCATTGCTGCATCCCGGAAACGGTGTTGGTGTTGGTAGCGGCGTTGGCACAGGCGTCGGAGCTGGCGTTGGGACAGGGCTCGGCGTTGGTGTTGGCGTGTTTGTGGGGGCTGGAGGTGGCGGCGTTCCGGCTGGTACGACGTATCCGCCGAAGTCGTCGGTCCAGTAGTGGCCGTACGGGCTTCCCGGAACATGAACGTATCCGATCCCATGCACCCGGAAATTGGCGTGCAACATGTTCGAGTTGTGACCCGGCGAGTTACGCCAACCATCGAAAACGGCCTGCGCACTACTGTAACCGGCCGCGATGTTCTCGCCCTTCCACGTGTTGTGGCAGTAACCGAAGTTGCACATCCGGGTCCATGGGCTCTGGCCCAGGTGGTCGGTGTGGCTGAAGAAGCGGTGTACCCCCATAGCGTTACTCATCCACTCCGATGCTTCCTGGATGTGGTAGTCGATGAGCAGCGGGGGCAGCCCGTTCTGAGTCCGGTAGCCGTTGATCAGGTTGTGAAACGACTGCTCCTGCGGATCGATTACTGGCGCCGCCGAAGTGTCGTCCGATGGACTTGCCGCAACGACGACAGCGACAAATATCGATGCGACCGCGATTGCTGCGCACACTAACCTGGGGGACATGACCTCGCCTCCTTGTGAGAGCCTTCTCACTAAGAGGACACACCTGTGCTTTACTGGTTACGGCCCGATCTGCCAACACTGGTCGAGGGGTGGTTAAGGATTCTGTCAAGCCGCGCCTAACGCGCCCATCCGGTAACATCGTCCTCAGATTTGGCTTCCGAAGACATCGTTACTCAGCCCCCGACCGACCCCCCGGACACATCGCCTCCGGTTGACGCCGGTGCTGAACTCCAAAAGACCCAGCAGTACGTCCAGTTGTGGCGTCTCCGCGCCCGCCTGGAGTTCGTCATGCTGGGATTCATCGGCCTGCTCGCCGCGAGCATAGCCACCGCCTTTATCGTCCTCGATCTCGGCGAAGACGACCTCCGCTCCGGTGCATGGGGCTACGCCATCCTCTGGATCATCTCGCTCCTGCGAGCCTCCTCCGTCCTTCTTCCTATCCCTGGCAGCGGACTTACTGTCGCGGCAGGCGCCGTCATGGACCCGCTTTACGGCATACCCGTGCCAATCGCTGTGGGTGTAACCGCGGGAACGGCCGAGTCCATCGGCGAGTTCACGGGATACTACGCCGGAATCAATGGGGGTAAGCTCATGGAGGGCCGGCCGCTGTATGAGAAGATCAGTGGCTGGATCAAGAAGGCGCCGTTTCCAACGATGTTCTTCATGGCCTTCGCGCCCTCCCCCCTCTTCGATGTAGCCGGCCTCGCCGCCGGTGCCGCTCGTGTCCCGATCCGCATCTTCTATCCGGCCATCCTCCTCGGAAAGGTCGGGCGCGGCATTCTCATGGCCGCGGCCGGTTACTACGCAAGCGAATTCCTCATGGACCTCATCGACGTGCTGCAGCTCGAGGGCGCGACCTCCATCCTCGACTCCACGGAAGGTAAAGTCGCCGCAGCAGTCGTCGCCATCATCGCCTTCGCCGGAGGCGCCCTTATCGTGGGCAAGTACAAAGACCGCATAGCCAAACTGATCTGAGGACCGCCGATGCAAATAGACCACGCAATTATCGCTTCTAAAGACCTGGACACCACAGCCCAGAATCTACGCAACAAATTTGGTCTCGTCGCCCTCCCCGGCGGCACGCACCCCACGGGCACCGCCAACCGCGTCATCCCGCTGAAGCCCCCTCAGTACATCGAGCTTCTCGGCATCGGCCAGCAAGAACTCCTCCGCTCCCACCAGTTCGGTGATCGCCTCCTGCACGCCCTCCAGCAAGGCGACTCACTTTTCGGCTGGGCCGTCACTCCGGATGACATCCTCGCCGAGTCTGCACGGCTTGACAGGCCGCTCGTTCCAGGCCGGCGGGAGGGCAAGGACGGGGAGGTCGGCCATTGGCACAACATCTTCCCGGACATCGAGGACTTCGAGCGGCTCCCCTTCTTTATCAAGTACGCGAGCGCTGACAGTGCGCGACAGCAGGCTGCCTACACTGAGGCAAACAGCCCAGCGCAGCCGGGTGCCATCTCCTGGCTGGAAGTTGGTGACGACGGCGACGGACTGACAGCATGGCTAGGACCCAACTCCCTGCCCCTGCGCTTCAATACCGACCCACCCGGCTTCTATGCCCTCGCCATCGAATCGTCCTCCGGCGAGATCGTCATCCGCAACGAAGATCTTTAGAAGGAGTCCCGGATGCTGCTCAAGGACCGCGTAGCCATCATCACAGGCGGAGGCAGCGGCATCGGCCGCGGCGTCGCCGAACGTTTCGCCAAAGAGGGCGCCAAACTGGCCCTGGTCGACCTCAACGCGGAGGGCCTCGCCGAAACGGCGGCTCTAGTCCGGGAGGCCGGCGCCGACGTGGAGACTTATGCCGCCGACGTTAGCGCCACATCCGACGTCGAGGGCTTCTTCGCGAAGACTATCGAGCGTTTCGGTGGCCTCGACGTCTGCGTGAATAACGCCGGGATCGGCAACCCGCCCATGCCGATCACCGCCATGACTGACGAGGGGTTCGACCGCACCATCGCGGTCAACCTGCGCGGAGTGTTCCTCTGCATGCGCGCGGCTGGAAAACAGATGATCGCCCAGGGCCGCGGCGGCCGGATCATCAGCGTCGCTTCGCAAGCCGGGAAGACCGGCTTCGCCATGCTCGGGCCCTACTGCGCTACCAAGGCGGGAGTCCTGCTGATGACGAAAGCGATGGCCAAGGAGGTAGGCGCCCAGAAGATCACCGTCAACGCCGTCTGCCCCGGCACGATCGACACGCCATTATTGCGCGGCACACTCGATCCCATCCTCGCGGCCCAGGGCAAGACGCTGGAGGAATGGGCCCTCACCACGCCGGGCGCGCCTCCCATCCCCCTCAACCGCATCGGCTACCCCAGGGACGTCGCTAACCTCATTACCTTCCTGGCATCAGATGACGCCGATTACATGACCGGTCAGGCGATCAACATTAGCGGCGGCCAGGAAATGCATTGACGAAATAGTGAATAGTGCGTGGTGAATAGCGAAAGGGGGATGGAGCGCTGCAAGGCGCCCCTTCGAGCTTCTAACTTCGCCCAGTATTGACCCGGATGTCGTCCAGCACGAGCAGCATGAACCGCAGCGCGAACAGGAAGAATGATCCCACTGTTGCGGCAAAGCCGATCGTAGTGAACAGGATTACGGCGCTTGATGTGGTGTCGGTGCATACCTCGGCGCGGCCGGCGATCCCCAGGTTCACGTTGCTGCAGGTCTCCGTGCCGATGACGAAGAACGCTGCCACCGCCAGTATCCAGCCCACGACCAGCACCCCGGCGGCCAGCGGCCCGAGCAGTCCGGCAAACCCTCGTGCATCCATATTGGCGCAAGTGTAGACTCGCGTCGCCGTTGAACGCCATACTTTTCTGTGTGATAGTTCGACCGATGATCATTACCACGGGGCTGCCGCTGTGACCCGCCCTGGCCGCTTCGTATTCGGCGCTGTTCTCGGAATAGCCCTGGGATATGCGTTTGTGCTTCTCCTCGCCCCCAACCTCCGGCCAGGCCGCGATAAGGCCGGCTTCCATACGATCTACCAGGCTCCAACCGAGAACACCGACCAGCGCACCGCCGCCTGAGTCCG
>DAINRO010000015.1:0-23006 GCA_036741795.1 Chloroflexota bacterium | reverse complement strand
GAGGAGGCTCAGCAGGCGGAGCGTGACGGGACTAATTACATTGCGGTTGGGAATCTGTTCGGTTCCCGGTCGAAGACGGATACTCGTCCAGCGACGATCGACGTGCTGCGAGCAGTGAAGGAGGCGGTATACGTACCGGTGTGTGGGATTGGGGGGATTGATGAGACGAACGTCGCAGACGTGACGGAAGCCGGCGCCGATCTGGCCGCGGTTATCTCAGCCGTATGTTCGGCCGAAGACCCTCGGGCGGTCGCTCAACTCATGTCGGCGCGTTTCAAATCGTAGGGCGAACGTCACGCGTCACTTTTCTTCGAGACCGTGTATATCACCTCGTGAATCTCGTGCCACCCGTCGCTCTCCTCCATGTCGTCCAGCCGCTCGCTCACGGTCTCCCGTAGCTCCTCTAACTCCTTCTCCTCCAACCTCTCCAGCGCCGCTCGCGCCGACAGGCTCCAGGACTTCGCCCACCAGGCGCCCCGCGTCGGATACACGAAGTCCGATTCCTCCACCGTCGTCTCCGCCCCGTCGAATCCTGCCTCACCGAGCACTGCCATAACCGCCTCACCGGAGTCGAATGTCTGCGTCCGCATCCCCGGCCACCCAGACTCGACGATCAGCGCGTCCCACCAGGCCCACTTCGGGTCATCCTTCCCCCACGTCGCCAGCCCCAACGTCCCGCCCGGCTTAAGGACGCGGCGGGCCTCGCTGAGCGCTTTGACCGGGTCAGTGAAGAACTGGAGCGAGAACGCGCACAGGACGAAATCGAAGTAGCCGTCGTGAAATTCCAGCGCCTCAGCATCCATCACCACGGCGGATGCGTTCACGACGCCGCGGCGGGCGATCTCGGATGTGGTCTCCTTCACCATCCCTGGTGAGATGTCGATGCCGTTAACCCGCCCATTAGCGCCGACGCGCTCTGCCGCCGGGAACAGCACGGCACCGCGCCCGCAGGCGACGTCCAGGACGAACGCCCCGGCCGTCACCCCGACGAGTTCCACGAGGCGCTCCCCGTAGATCGGGAAGTAGCCGATGTCGCCGTAGCCCTCCGAGCTGCGAGTGTAGACGCCGGCGATCAGTTCCTTCTTCTTGTCGTCGTTCATGTTTCCTGATTGAAGCGTTCCGGACTGAATGGGGCCAGTCTATCGTCCAGCCGACCCTCCAGCACCAATTCTGCCACGAGAGCACCTGTTATCGGAGCCAGGAGGATCCCGTTCCGGAAATGACCCGTCGCCACACACACGTTCTCTTGCCCCTTTAGCCGACCGATCACAGGCATGCCATCCGCCGAACCCGGCCGCAACCCCGCCCAAGCCCGCGCCACGTCCGCTCCTTCGAGCCCGGGCACATACCCTGCAGCCATCGACCGTAGCCCGTCCACGCCTCCCTCTGTTGCCTGCTTGTCGAAGCCTGCATCCTCCACGGTAGCCCCGGCCCACAGGAAACCGCCAGGTTTCGGTACCAGGTACCCATCCTCGCCCCAAACGGTATGGCGTAGTGCCTGGGAGCGGAAGGCGATCATCTGTCCGCGTTTGGGTGGCGTTTCGATCGTGGTTAGTCCCCCCGTCCAGGCACCAGCTGCGACGATGATGGCATCCCCCTCAACGGCCCCCTGATCGGTAGTGACTCCGCGATCCGTTAACTCACCCACGGTGACGCCAGTGCGAACCTCAGCGCCGAGCGACTCCGCTGCCTTCGCCAGAGCCTTCGTCCAAATCCCCGGATTCAGGTCAGCATCATCCTCCGAGTAGGCGGCGCCTACCACATCTTCGCTCAGCGCTGGCTCCATCTCGCGCACCTCGTTATGATCCAGCCAGCTCAGCCCATCTTGCTCGTGCGCGACCTGCTTGAGCCATGCTGCCGTCTCCGGCTTGACGGCCGTCCGCAACATTCCCGTGACCTTGTACTCAACGTCGATTCCGGATGCGTCTTGTACGCGACCAATCAACTCGGGATATATTGCGAGACTTGCCCGACGCAGTTCATTGAAGGCGTCGTCTGCCGTGTCCTCGATCGGGGCGATGAGCATGCCCGCCGCTGCACCCGACGACTCACCCCCGATCTCGCCGCGCTCCAGGAGCACGACCGAGGCACCCGCAAGCTCCAGGTGATAGGCGATGGAGCAGCCCATGACGCCGCCGCCGACGATGACGACTCTCATGAGCCGCCTCCAACGGCCCGCACGATTTCGACCTCGTCACCTTCGCTCAACTCGATAGACGCCCAATCGGCACGCCGCACGACTTCTCCATTGACCGCCACAGCAACCTGTAGCTTCACTCCGAGGGATTCGACGAGTTGAGCGACGCTGCCGAGGGGTTTCATAGTGTGAGGCTTCCCGTTCAGCGTGATATTCACGACGGTCGCGCCCCGTCCATTGCCTCTCGCAACCGGCGCGCCGCCGTCTCCGGGTCGCTTGATTCGAGGATGGCCTTGATCACGGCCACACCAGATGCACCGGCAGCGATGACGCTTCCTGCCCGCGAGGAGTTGATGCCGCCGATTCCCAGCACGGGGACAGACACTCGGTTGGAAATGTCCGCTATGAGACCTAGACCCAGCGGCTGCGCGTCCAGGTGCGACGCGGTTGCGAATACAGGACCAGCCACGATGTAGTCCACCCCCTCAGCCTCGGCCAATGAAGCCGCTGCAAGCGAATGGACACTGCGTCCCACAGTCATCCCCGGTTCCCGCACCATTTCCGCGCCCTCCGGCAGGTGTACTCCGTCTGCGCCCGATTCACAGGCCGCATCCAGCGAACCGTTCACCATGACCTTTGCCTGTCCGCCGACGGCCTTCACCACTCGTTGCGCCAAAACTGCGAGGGATTGCCCGGTCGCTTGCCTATCACGCACCTGAACCCAGTCCACACCCCCCTCGACGGCTGCGCCCACCCTCAAGATCAGGGAGTCGGCGCCCTTAGCCACTTCAAGATCCGTGACCAGCATTAAGCGGGGACGGAAGGTCCCGGTCACCTAGCGTGGCCGCGCCATTTCGCCGACGGGGCTCGAAGGCTGCGCGATGTCTTTGCGGTCAATGCGTCCGGCCAGGTATGCGCGCCGTCCGGCCTCCACGCCAAGCTTGAACGCTTGGGCCATGCCCACCGGGTCCCTGGCCTGGGCGATTGCCGTGTTGACGAGGACGGCGTCGGCGCCCACTTCCAGCGCCAGGGACGCCTCGGACGGCGCTCCCAGGCCGGCATCAACCACCACTGGGACGTTCGCGTTTTCGATGATGATCTGTATCTCTTCAAGGGTGAATATCCCTCGCCCGGAGCCGATCGGCGAACCGAGGGGCATGACCGTCGCACAGCCTGCTTCTTCGAGTCTCCGCGCCAACACGGGGTCGGCATGGATATACGGGAGCACGACGAAGCCGTCGGCGATAAGCTGCGTCGCCGCCTCCAACGTCACAACAGGATCTGGCAGCAAGTACTTCGGGTCCGGGATCACCTCGAGTTTGAGCCAGTTAGAACCGGTCAACTCCCTCGCCAGCCGCGCAGTGAACAGGGCCTCCTCAGCGGTCTTGCAGCCGGCCGTGTTCGGGAGAATCGTATACCGGTCCCAATCGAGGAAGTCCATCAGGTTCGGCTCGTCGGGTTGGTCAAGGGGCAGACGCCGAATCGCGACGGTGACTATCTCCGCGCCGGACGCGTCAATGGAGTCTCGCATCTCCTCCATCGTCCTGTGTCTGCCCGTGCCGACGATGAGGCGCGACCGGAATTCTCTGCCCGCGATTATCAGCGGGTCGTTTTGCTCGCCCATACTCATACTCTACCCTGCTTCCGCCTGCGCAGGAGCGCCCGACGATATCACTGTGATCGGCTCCGCGAGGGACAACACCATCCCCACAGCTATGTACCCGAAGAAACTGAACGTCAACGCGGGGATCGTGCCGCCAATGTGCGTCCACCAGGTTGGAACCCAGGACACGAAGTCGGCGTTCTCCAGGAGCCACGGTGGCTGGCCGGCAAACGCGTAGACGAAAAACCCACCCAACCAAACGCCGATCGCTGCCAGGTTGAATCCGCTGATGTACCAGAATCGGCCACCTGCCGTGTAAAAGTCATCGATGTCGCACCGGCCACGACGCAAGACGAAGTAATCCGCAAGGAATATCCCGAACACCGGAACAAACACGCCACCGATGAGGAACAAGAAAGTTTCATACCCCAACATGTCGAGGTTGATCGCGACGATGATGGCAATGACCCCGACGCCCAGGGCGAGCACTGGTGCCTTGAGCCACGGCGCGAAGTTCTGCAGCGAGACCGCCGTCGAGTAGATGTTGGCGAACGCCTCATCCGATTCGCCGACGAGCAGCACGAGCAAGGCCAGCCAGCCTAAGGCCAGCGGGATCAGCATCAGCACGAGGGCGTCTATGAAGCCCACGGTGGTCGTCTCGAGAGCCTGCACGTAGAGCATGCCCAGGGCGAAAAACCAGATGTTGGCGATTGCGTAGCCGATGTATGTCCCGATGGCCGCTGGGGCCGCCTGCTTGCCGAAGCGGCTGAAATCGCAGACGAGCGGAATCCAGGAGATGGGGAGAGCGACGACGATGTCGATACCCTGCCAGGCGTTGGGGAAGCCGCCCTGACCCTCGCGGTTCCAGATCGCGCTCATGTCGTACGCGTCGAAGAGGTGGAACGTGAGCCAGGCGGTCGCAGCCAGCACGATCCAGACCGCGAACTTCTGGAGGTATTCGCGTACAACCACGACCGGGCCGCCCATCGCCATCAGAGTCGCGACGACGCCGAACACGATTAGCCAGAAGTAGTAGCCCTCAAAGCCCAGGTATTCGTCGCTCAGGGCGCGCGCGGCCTGGGCCATGATGATGATCTCCAGAGCGGCCCAGCCGACAAGTTGGACGACGTTGAAGCCACCGGTTACGTAGGAGCCGCGCAGGCCGAACGGCGCCCGCAACGCGACCATCGTCGGCACACCCAGTCGTGTCCCTGCAACGCCGACGAGCGAGAGGAGCGCGGTTCCGAGCAGCGTTCCGGCCACGATTACCAGGAGCGCCGTCTTCGTGCTCAGCCCGGGGACGAGGATGGTGCCAGCCACCATCACCAACAGACTAACCGCCAGGTCCCCCCATAAGACGGCGAAATCGAATGAGCGTAGCGAGCGCTTGTCTTCGGGCACCGGCTGGACGCCCCAGTCCTCGGGCGCCTTCACCTCGAGAGCGCGGATCAGGCCACTCATGGCGTGCCTGAAATCAACAAGCCGCCCCAAAGGGCGGCGCGAATGTCGTTTAGCATCATTTGTTCCTCCGCCGGCATTACCCGGATCAGGTTCTGCGGTCGATGGCCGATCCCGCCATCCTCTCAGCCCGGGGTCGCCGAGCTCCCGTCCGTTCTTACGCGGTCAACTTAGCAGTGGCAGGAAGCGAAGTCAACGTGTCCGCAACTCCTCTCGCCTGACACTGCTGCGGGTGTTGTTCACCAAATGTAAACCGAATCAGGCCCAACCCGGCGTTGACCGATTATTAACCGAGCCTTTACGTTGAAATTGCTCTGGGGAGGGCAAATATGAACAGTACACTGACCGGACAAGTTTTCCTGTTCCTGATCGTCGGGGCCATTCTTCTCCTGGCGTCGATGCAGCTCGGCGGGCAGTTCGACTTCATCGCCGAGGTCCGGGACCAGGTCAACTACGAAGCATAGTCACACGCGCGTCTGAGGGCCGGAATCAACTCCGGCCGCGTCCAGCATTTCTATGGCGCAACTCCGTTCGGCGTGAAGTGACGCGGGTCCACCCGCACTCCACGCACGGCCGCCTCCCAGTGCAGGTGAGGCCCGCTGGAGAAGCCCGTTGAGCCCATGTATCCGATCAGGTCGCCCTGGTTAACGAACTGGCCTGGCACCACCAATATTTGCTGCAGGTGGCTGTACCCGCTGAATACTCCGACCCCGTGGTCGATCAGGATCGAGTTTCCGTACAGGTAGAGCTCCTCAGCCATCGCCACAGAGCCTGACGCCGAGGCGTAAACGGGCGTTCCCCCTGCGTTGGCGATGTCGTGTCCAGTGTGAGCAAAGTAGGCGGCTCCGTTGATGGAACGGTGTTCTCCGAAGTTGCTCGTCACTGTACCTTGAGTAGGCACGATCCACGGGCCGCTCCAGTGCCGCTGAGGCGTGAATCCGGCCAGGATCCCTGCCACCCGTACACGTTCCGCCTCCACCCTCGCCGCGTCGTTGACCAACCCGCCCGGTCCCGGCGGAATTGTGATCTCCGTGTAGTCGAAGCCACCAGCCGTGACATCCAACCATCCACGCGCCAGCATCGTCTCGCCGCTCCATACCTCAATCGGATAACCACCGAGCGTAAACCATGTCGGCATCCCCACGTATGCATACCAATTACCCGTTACCGGATCGGGGAGCATCCCGTAGCCGACGCCCGTGAAGTAGAGAGATGCTTCAGTCAGCCCCGCCGGTGGCGACGTCAGGCGCGCCACCAGTATGCCGCCCTGGCGCAGCACACTTCCCGTGAGGTCCAGGTTGTTGGTTACAGGGACAGGCGTGGGTGGCGCCGTTGGCACAGCAGTTGGAACTGGCGTTGGGACAGGTGTCGGAACAGGTGAGGGTGTTGGCGACGGTGATGGCGAAGGAGTTGGCTTCCGCGTCGGCGACGGCGAAGGGGAGGCCGTTGGGGTAGGCGTCGATGCCGCCGAGCCGCCGCAGGCGACGATCAGCAGAACGAGAAGCAGGAGTATGAGAAGTCGGCGCACCATCTAATGGTAACGAAGTTCGCCTCCATTTCGATTACTCTCACCGTGTCAATTCCTTGTATAAACTTAATCGTTGCCGTCATATAATCGCGCCGGACAACTGCCCGGAGGTGCTCAAAATGGACTCTACGATCCGCTTTCACGTCGCTGAGACAGACCTCGGCTGGGTTCCGGTGACGCTGTCGGACAGGGGGCTGCACTCGATCGAACTGCCCTTCAAGACACGCGAGGCGGCGATGCATTCCATCGCCGAATCGGGAGCCACAGACCCGGCAACACCGGTTGAATCGGCGAAGGTGGACGCCATGATGGGCAATCTCGTCGCGGGACAGCCCGTTAACGGGGCTCTTCCCATCGATTGGACCGGGATCACGCCTTTCCGGCGGGAAGTGCTGGAGGAATGTGCCCGTATTCCCACTGGCGAGACGAAAAGCTACGGCTGGCTCGCCGCGAAGGTGGGCCGCCCTAACGCTGCCCGCGCCGTCGGCCGGGTTATGGCGACGAATCCGTGGCCGCTGCTCATCCCTTGCCACCGGGTCGTTGGCAGCACCGGCGCCCTGCACGGTTATGGTGGCGGACTGCCGCTGAAGGAACGTCTGCTGAAGATCGAAGGGGCGGTCTACGCCTGAGTGTAAACGCCGCCCAGTGGCCCGATTATTTTACCCAGTTCTTGCGTTAACTCTTCGCAGCGGCGGGCTCCCGGAAGTTCCATCACGACCTCGGCGCCGTTTAGTTGCTTAATTGCCAGGCGAACTGGATCTCCGCCGGTGTACTTGCTAAGAGCAGATACAACCGCGTTCAATCGCTCCTCGTCGCTACTCATGTCGTCGGTCTCGTCGAGGACGATCTTGAGCCGCGGCTGAACCGGCGCCAGCTTTGGACCCCCGTCCGAGACCAGGCCGTTGCCATTGCCGTTGTGTCCGTTCCCGTTGCCGCCGCGCCTGTAGCCGCGTTCTGGCGCAGGATCCGGCACGAGCTTTTCCGGGTCGATCCCTTGCTCATCCCAGGGCACGGCCTTCTGGACGGCGGCCTGCAGCCGATCGTTGTTTTCGCGCAGCCTCACCGTCGCCACTACGATGCTCGATTTGACCCAGAGGCCCCTCGTCGCCTCGTAAGTCTCTGGCCAGACAGTCACCTCGATGCTCCCGGTCAGGTCCTCGATCTCTGCCGCGATGAAGGATCGCCCGTCCTTGGTCGCCAGCGTGCGCGTGTTCGTGACGAGCCCACCGATCACAACGTCGCGCCCTGCCAGCTCGCGGTTCAGTTCGACGATCGAGCACGTCAGCACGCTCCCCAACGATTCCGCGGCTCGCGCGAATGGGTGTTCCGACAGGTAGATGCCAAGGAGCTCCTTCTCCCAACCCAGCTTCTGCTCCTTTGTGGCTGCGGGTGCGTTGTCGAGCACCGCCCCTTGCAGGTCAGCCGCCTGCTCCTCGCCCATCATGTCGAACAGCGAAGTCTGGCCGCGCGCCTTCTGTTCCTGGGTGGTCTGCGCGTACGTCACCAGCCGGTCAAGGCTGACACTGAGCGCCGCTCGCTCAGCGAGCGAATCGAACGCTCCCGCCTTCACAAGACACTCCAGGCCACGCTTGTTCAGGGCCTTGTAGTTCACGCGGGTGAAGAAATCATCGACGGATTTGAACGGCCCGCCCGCCTCTCTCGCCTCGACGATCATTTCGGCGGCGCCTTCGCCGACGTTCTTGACCCTTCCGAGCCCGTAGTGAATCGCGCCCCCGGAGAGGGCGAAGTTCGCTGCGCTCTCGTTCACATCCGGCCTCAGTACGGGGATGCCGAGCCGCACACACTCGCTGTACGCCTCCGCGATTCGCTCCTGACCACCAGCCATCGCCATGACCGCGGTCATGTACTCCTCGGGGTAGTTCGCCTTGAGGTACGCCGTCTGGTAGGCGATGAGCGCGTAGGAAACCGAGTGCGCCTTGTTGAAGGCGTAACCCGCGAACGGCTGGATGAGCTTGAAAATGACCTCTGCGTCTTCGCGCGAATATCCCTTCGCGATCGCGCCATCGACGAACTTCTTCCCCTGGTCGTCCATCATCCCCTGGATCTTCTTCCCCATCGCCTTGCGCATGATGTCCGCTTCGCCCAGTGTGTAGCCCGCGAACTTCTGCGCGATCAGCAACACCTGGTCCTGATAGACGATCACACCGTGCGTCTCGTCGAGGATTTCGCCGAGGTCCGGGTGGGGGTAGCGCACTTCTTCTTCGCCGTGCTTCGCCCGGATGTACGTGGGGATGTGGGCCATCGGACCCGGCCGGTAGAGGGCAACCATGGCCGCCAGATCCTTGATGGAAGTCGGCTTTAGATCGACTACGTAGCGCCGCATTCCCGCCGACTCCATCTGGAACACGCCGAAGGTGTCTCCGCGAGCCAGCATCCCCGAGGTTTTGGGGTCGTTGTCCGGGAGGTTCGACAGGTCGATCTCGACCCCTCGCGTCTCCTTGATCACCTCGCAGGCTTTACCCAGGATCGTGAGGTTCGTGAGGCCGAGAAAGTCCATCTTGAGCAATCCCAGGTCCGCCACGTCCCACATCCCAAACTGCGTCGTCGGAAGCGCACCTTCGTCCCCAGACGACGGACGTTGCAGCGGGACGACGTTGACCAGCGGCTCCGGCGCGATCACTACCCCCGCCGCGTGCGTGCTCGCGTGCCTCGCCACACCTTCCAGCTCCCGCGCCGTGTCCACCAATTCCTTCACGGTTGGGTCGTCATCGTAAAGCCGCTTGAAGTCCGGGCCTTCGTGCAATGCCTTTTCGATGGTCATCGTTCCGAACGATGCGGGCATCACTGGCACGAGTCGCGCCACCCGGTCCACCTCGCCGTAGGACATCCCCAGGGCACGACCAACGTCGCGGATCGAAGCCTTAGCCCCGAGTGTCCCGAAGGTGATGATCTGCGCGACGCGGTCGTGGCCGTAGCGGGAAGCCGCATAGCGGATCATCTCGTCGCGGCGGTCTTCTGCGAAGTCCATGTCCACGTCTGGCATCTCCTTGCGCTCCACGTTCAGGAAGCGCTCGAAGACCAGCCGGTGCTGCAGCGGTTCGATCTCCGTCACGTTCAGGCAGTAGAGGATGATCGAAGCCGCAGCAGACCCTCGCAGAGCCATCTGGATCCCCTGCTCTCGGGCGTGCTGGGCGAAATCCGCGACGCACAAGATGTAGTCCGCGAACCCGGTCTGCTTGACGACATCCAGCTCGTACGCCAACCGCTCAGCCGGCTCCTCGGCTTCGGCAGGGTAGAGCCGCGCCAGCCCTTCGCGGCACAGGTTCGCAAGGTGATCGTCAGAGGATAGCCCTGGTGGCAATTGGGCCTGCGGGATACGCGTTCGGCCGAACTCAAGCGTGAGATCGCACATCTCGGCGATCTTCCACGTGTTCTCGATCGCTTCGGGGTGACCCGGGAAGAGCGCCAGCATTTCCTCTTCGGATTTGAGGTGGTAAGTGCCCGGCTTACCGGCCATCTTGAACCGATTCTCCTCCTGGACGGTCGCGTTAGTGCCGATGCAGAGGAGAATGTCCTGGTAGCGGGCGTCTTCCTCACGGACGTAATGAACGTCGTTGGTGGCGACGAGCGGAATGCCGGTCTCTTCGGCGAGCCTGAGCTGATCGCGTGAAAGTTGTTCGAACTCGGCGATCCCGGACTCCATCACTTCGATGCAGAAGTCCCCGAACACTTCCTTGTAGTACTTCGCCGCCTTCACCGCCTCGTCGAAGCGCCCATCTTGCAAATGACGAGACACTTCTCCAGTTGCGCAGCCAGAGAGGGCGATGATCCCTTCGTGGTGCTTTTCCAGCAGCTCCTTGTCCATCCTGGGCTTGTAGTAGTAGCCCTCGAGGTGCGCCTTCGTCGAAAGCGCGAGCAGGTTCTGGTAGCCGACCTCGTTCTTAGCGAGCAGAGTCATGTGGTACGGACTTTTTGCTTCGGGTGTCCGGTCGTGCCTCGACCCTTGTGCGACATATGCCTCGATCCCGATGATCGGCTTGATCCCCCGGGCCTTCGCCTCCTTGTAGAACTGGATCGCGCCGTAGAGCACCCCGTGGTCGGTGACCGCAATCGCCTCCTGACCCAGTTCCTGGGCACGATCCATCAACTTCGGAATGCGCGAAAGCCCGTCCAACAGCGAGAACTCGGTGTGGACGTGGAGGTGAGTGAACATCAGGTGGAAGTGCTAATCAGTGTAGGCATTACAGTAAAACGCAGCCGGTCGAGCGAGGTTCATTATATTCCCGTCAGCATCTCGATTCTCAGCGATCACTGGCAATTTTTCGAGCGCTTTGTGGAAGGTGTCGGAACCTTATTCCGGCAGCCATCTGAGCACCGGCATTCGCGCTGCCGTCGCCTCGTCCATCCGGCGCAGCGGCGCGCTGTACGGCGCACCCTTAACCAGCTCCGGCTCATCGATCGACTCCTGGTCGATGGCCAGCATCGCCTCACAGAAGGCGTCCAGCGACTCGATCCCCTCGGTCTCCGTCGGTTCCACCATCATTGCCTCGTCCACGATCAGCGGAAAATAGATCGTCGGTGGATGGAAGCCGTAATCGATCAGCCTTTTCGCGATGTCCAGCGTCTTCACGCCGCGCTGCTTCTGGCGCGAACCCGACAGCGTCACCTCGTGCATGCAGCGCCGGTCGGCTGCCAGTTTGTAAGCGTCCTTCAAGCGTGCCTGAACGTAGTTCGCGTTGACTACGGCGTTCTCGCTCACCGCCCGCAACCCCTCGCCTCCCAGCGCCTTGATGTACGTGAGCGCCCTCACCAGCACTCCGAAGTTGCCGTGGAATGCCATTGTCTTGCCGATGCTCTTGTCCGGCCGGGTCAACGCGAAACCGTCTCCATCCCGGGTCACGATAGGCGCTGGCAGATAGGGCGCCAGGTGCGACTTCACGCACACCGGCCCTGCACCCGGTCCGCCGCCCCCGTGCGGCGTCGAGAACGTCTTGTGCAAGTTCAAGTGCACGACGTCGAAGCCCATATCTCCGAATCGAGCCTGCCCGAGGAATGCGTTCTGGTTTGCGCCATCCCCGTAGAGCAGCGCGCCGTGGTCGTGCAGGAGTGAGACGATCTCACCAATGTTCTGGTCGAAGAGACCCAGCGTCGACGGAAGCGTCAGCATCATCGCGGCCACAGTCTCGTCTGCCGCGGTCCGCAGGAACTCCATGTCCGTGTTCCCGTTCTCGTCCGATGGCACGGACACCACCTCGAACCCCGCCATCGCCGCAGTCGCAGGATTCGTGCCGTGCGCCGAATCTGGCACGAGCACCTTGCGACGCGCTGAATCACCTCGGGCGAGGTGGTACGCCTTTATCATCAGGATCCCGCAAAGCTCCCCCTGCGCCCCCGCCGCGGGCGCCAAACTTATGGCTTCCATCCCGGTCACTTCCAGCAGCGACTCCTGCAACTCATGCAAGACTTCGAGAGCTCCCTGGATGGTCGCCGCGTCCTGCTGCGGATGTGCGTAGGCAAACCCGGGGAAACGCGCGACGTCTTCGTTGATCTTCGGGTTGTACTTCATCGTGCAGGAACCCAGCGGGTAGAACCCGGTATCCACGCTGTAGTTCAACCGGCTCAGCCCCAGGAAATACCGCACGATCTCGTTCTGCGACATCTCCGGCAGCGTCAGGTTGCTCCGAAGGTACCGCCCATCCGGCAGCGCCGCCGCCGGCACGTCGAGCGCCGGCGTGATCACACCCCTGCGGCCGGCCTCACTGCGGTCAAACGACAGCTTCCCGCCGACATCTGCCTTACGCGGGCCGGTCCGGGGACGTCGTTCAGGTGCCATGGTCATCGACCCGCCTCCGCCAGAACATCCCGCAACCTCTCGATCTCTTCCCTCGTGTTCACCTCGGTCACGCAAAGAAGTAGCCGGTGGGCTCCCGCGTCCGAAACATCGACACCACCGATGATCTCTCGCTCCAGCAGGGCCCGGTTCAGGTCCGCCACTGATACAGGGCAAGTCACGACGAACTCCTTGAAGAACGGCCGGCCGGCCTCCACGGAGAACCCGGGCACCGCTCCGATCAATTCCGCCGCGTAGTGTGCCTTGTGGTAGCACGACTCCGCGATTTCCCGCAGACCCTCTTTGCCGACCGTTGCCAGGTACACCGTCGCCGCGAGCCCCACTAATTGCTGGCTTGTGCAAATATTCGAAGTCGCGCGCTCCCGCCGGATGTGTTGCTCTCTTGTCTGCAGCGTGAGCACGTAGCCGCTCCGGCCGTCCATGTCGGTCGTCCTGCCGACGACCCGTCCCGGCATCTGCCGGACATATTCCTCACGGCACGTGAACAGCCCCAGCCATGGCCCACCGAAGTTCACCGGCCAGCCCAGACTTTGCCCCTCGGCCACAGCTATGTCGGCACCGTATTCTCCGGGTGGCGTCAGCATCCCAAGCGAGATCGGATCGGCAGCTACGATGAATAATGCCCCTGCTGCCTTCGCCGCGTTACCCAAATCCCAGACGTCCTCCAAGTGTCCCAGGAACGCCGGTTGTTGGGCGGCCAGGCAGGCGTGCTCATCGGTCACCGCGCCATCCTGCACAACATCCACCGTCAACTCAGGGCCGAACGCATAAGTACGGACCACCTCCAGCCAGTCGGGGTTTACGGAATCGTGAACTGCGATCCGGCTCCTTCCGGTCACGCGACAAGCCATGAGGCACGCTTCAGCCAGGGCGCTGGCGCCGTCGTACATGCCTGCGTTCGCGACGTCCATCCCCATCAGTTCGCAGGTCAGGGACTGCAGCTCGAACATCGTCTGCAGCGTCCCCTGGCTGATCTCCGGCTGGTAGGGCGTGTAAGCCGTGTAGTATTCGGCGCGGCCTACGATGTGCCCAACGGTGCTCGGGATGAAGTGCCGGTAGGCGCCGCCACCCAGGAAACTCGCGGTTCCGTTTCCGGCAACGACGTTCTTATGCGCCAGGTCGGACATCTCGCGACCAAGGTCGAACTCACTCAAGGCCTGCGGCAGATCCAACCCGGCGATCCGAAACTGGCCCGGAATATCCAACAACAATTCATCGATCGAGGCGGCGCCGATGGCGTCCAGCATCAACCGCCTGTCTTCGTCGGTGTTCGGAATGTAAGGGTGTGCCGACGTCATCCGCCGGCCGCCGCGATGAAGTCCTCGTACGCCGCCGCATCCATCAGGCCATCAAGGTCGGAACTGTCGCTCAGCTTTACCTTCAGCATCCAGCCGTCACCGTACGGGTCGTCATTGACCCACTGCGGATTGTCTGTGAGCCGATCGTTCCGCTCAGTTACCTCACCGCTCACCGGAGAGAAAAGCTCGCTCACCGCCTTCACTGACTCGATCTCCCCAAACTTTTCCATCCGGGTCAATTGCGTGCCCTTCTCCGGCAACTCCACGAACACGATGTCCCCGAGTTGGTCCTGGGCGTAGTCCGTGATGCCGACCGTTCCATCGGCGGTAATCCATTCGTGCTCTCTCGTGTACTTCCTGTCGTCGGGGCTCGCCAAGATTGCCTCCTGCTAAGCCTTCTTTTTCGGTCGCCTGTAAAACGGGCGTTGCACCACCTCCACCGGAAGCGTTCGCCCGCGAACGTCCACGTCCAGTCGGGTGCCTTCAGCACCCAGGGAGGGAGGAACGAATCCCATCCCAATGCTAACGCCAAGAGTAGGCGAGAAGGTCCCGCTTGTGACAGCCCCAATTGCCTCGCCGTTGTCGATAACACTGCAACCGTATCTCATCACGCCTCGGTCCAGCGCCTTCAGGCAAACGAGAGTTCGCTTGACGCCCGCTTGTTTGACCTGCTCGATCGCCGCACGACCGATGAAATCCGCACCATCGTCGAGCGTCACTACCCAGTCGAGCCCCACCTCCAGCGGATTCGTCTCCTCGTCCATGTCGTTGCCGTAGAGCAGCAGCGCTGCCTCCAGGCGCAGCGTGTCTCGGGCTCCGAGGCCACAAGGCGTGACTCCCGATTCGACCAACTCGCGCCAGAAATCCGGCGCCGCGACCGCATCGATCACGAACTCCAGCCCGTCCTCTCCCGTGTAACCGGTTCGCGAGGCGAATAATCGCTGCCCGCGCCAGTCTGTCTCCGCGCACCGCCGCGGCTTGATCGAGCGGACGAATGGTCCGTCCATCCGGTCGATTGCATCTGGTCCCTGGACCGCAATCATTGCGGTTGAGTGATGGCGATCGACGAGGCGAGCATCAAACCCGACAATCTTCTTCTTGAGCCACGCCTTCATCTTCCGCGCGTTTGATGCATTGACCACTATCAGCCACCGTTCTGGATCCAGGCAGAACACGTATACATCGTCAAGGATCCATCCAGACTCGTTGCAGGAAGCGGCATAGTGCCCTTCGCCGGGTTCCAGCCGTGTCATGTCCCAGGTCGTGATGAGGCGCAGGAAGGAGCCCGCATCCTTCCCCAACACTTCGAACCGACCCATGTGCGAAACGTCGAACATCCCCGCGCCCTGGCGCACCGCTTTGTGCTCCTCGATCACGCCGGTGTACTGCACCGGCATCTCCCACCCCGCGAAGGGCACCATCCGCGCGTCCAGGGCCAGATGCTCGGCATAGAGCGGGGTGCGGAGTAGACCCTCAGCGTAAGGTGACATTTGGGCCTTGGGGATCGGAATACCGCGTGACTAAGCTGCTGCCGTACCCCGGTAGCCTAATTGGACAAAGCGCGGCCATGACTAAGTCGAGGATGGGGGTTCGAGTCCCGCCCGGGGTGCCTCGTTGGTGCCGCCGACTCAGGAGGTGCCGCGAGGGGACGTGGTAAACTTGCATCGACTTAGTCATGGCGCAGTCCAGTTGGGCTGTCGACGAACGGAGCGGTTCAAGCAGCCGCTCCGTTTTCGTTTGCCGGCTCCCACTTCCGCCGTCCATCCTCCGCCTTGATTCGCCCCACGCCCGGGTAGGTGTGGTGCACTGACACAATCGTCGCATCCTTCTCGATCGCCCGCTCCACGAAGCGCTTCTTCGTCTCCAGCGAGACCACGGGCATGATGTCGAAGGCGCTGATCCAGGCCAATCGCTCGAGCTGCACGGGATGCTGCGACAACTCCCCGATGTACAGCGAGTATTCGCCGCCGTCTTCCACCTCGATCACAACGTGGTCCTCCGTGTGTCCCGGTGCCTTCACCATTCGCAGTCCAGGCACAATTTCAGCGTCGCCATCTACCAGTTCAACCACCTTCGCGGCTTCTAGTGGCTGGAAGTTCTCGGGGAGGTATGTCCCGCGAGTGCGGTCGTTGGGATGTGAGGCGGCGTCCCACTCACCCTTTTGCAGGATGTACCGCGCCTTCGGGAAGGCCGGCTGCAGCGTGCCATCCACCTCGACGGTGTTCCCGCCGCAATGGTCGAAGTGCAGGTGGGTATTGAGGACGACGTCGATGTCTTCCACCCCGATCCCTTCCGACGCCAGGTTGGCAGTCAGCGTCCCCGTTGAGTCTATGCCCATCGCGCCCGGCGCTTTCACGCCTTTATCTCCGCAACCGCTGTCGACGAGCACCGTCTTCCCCTTTCCGCGCACGACCAGCGTGTTCAGGCCCACCTCCAACCGGTACTTCTCGTCGATGTCCGGGACGTAGCGTTCCCACATCACTCGCGGCACCAGGCCGAACGTCGCCCCGGCGTCCTGCCGGATGACGCCATCGCTGACCACGAGTAGCTCGAAATCACCAACCTTGAACCAATATCCCATGTGTTTGGGGCGACCTCACGGGGCCGACGATGCGCTCAGGCTACGCCCGCCCCATTCAGGCGGTCAAGTGACTGACTGACGCCGATGTTGATGCGCGCCCACACGCCGACGGTTCCTTGCCGCGAAACTACCTCAAAACCTACAATCCCACGTACCGGACCCCCTCGCGAGGCCCCACCCTCTCATGAGCGACAAAATCACCGGCGACATGCCGAAAGCCTACGACCCCAGGGCTGTCGAGGCCGCCATCCACCAGATGTGGATGGATAAGGGCTACTTCAAGCCTGTCCCCAACCCAGGCCGTGATCCGTTCTGCATCATCCTCCCGCCGCCCAATGTCACGGGAGAACTCCACCTCGGCCATGCCCTCACGGTCACCATCGAGGACGCCTTGATCCGCTGGCACCGCATGCTCGGCGACCCCACCTTGTGGGTGCCAGGAGTCGATCACGCCGGGATCGCTACCCAGAACGTCGTGGAGAAGCAGCTTGGCGCAGAAGGCATGTCCCGCCACGACCTTGGCCGCGAGAAGTTCGAGGCCCGCGTCTGGCAGTGGGTCGGTCAGATCCGCAGCCGAATCGCCATCCAGCACATGAAGCTCGGCGCCTCCGCGGACTGGGACCGCGAAGTTTTCACGCTCGACGAGGGGCCCCAACGAGCAGTCCGTGAAACATTCGCGCGCCTGTACAAGGACGGCCTGATTTACCGTGGCGAGCGGATCACCAACTGGTGTCCCCGCTGCCAGACCGCCCTCTCCGACCTCGAGGTCGACCACGTCGAGACCCAGGGTAGCCTCTGGTATGTCCGCTACCCCCTGCTCGACGACGCCGGCAACCGCACCGACGAATACATTGTCGTCGCCACTACGCGTCCGGAGACGATAGTCGGAGACACCGGCGTTGCGGTGAATTCGGACGATGACCGCTGGAAGAAGTTCATCGGGCGCACGGCCCTTCTTCCTGTGATCGAACGCCACATCCCGATCGTCGCCGACGAATCCGTCGAGACCGAGTTCGGCACAGGGGCGGTCAAGGTCACTCCCGGTCACGACCCCAACGACTTCGAGATCGGCGCGCGGCATGACCTCCCGGTGATAGTCGCGATGGACGCCGAGGCCAGGATGAACGAGAACGCTGGTCCGCTGGCCGGCCTGGATCGCTATATCGCTCGCAAGACTATCGTCGCCGATCTCGAGCGGATGGGCCTTGTCGAGAAACGGGTGGACCACGCGCACGCCGTCGGCCACTGCTCGCGTTGCGACACCGTCGTCGAACCGATCGCCAGCACCCAGTGGTTCGTCCGGACGGAGCCGCTCGCGAAACCAGCCATCGAGGCCGTCAAAGATGGCCGCATCGAGATACTGCCTCGGCGTTTCGAGCGCACATACATGCACTGGATGGAGAACATCCGCGATTGGTGCATCTCCCGCCAGCTCTGGTGGGGACACCGCATCCCAGTCTGGTACTGCACGTGCGGCGAACTGACAGTCGCCGTCACGGATCCCACTGAGTGCCCTAAATGCGGCGACACGAACCTCGAACAGGACCCGGACGTACTAGATACCTGGTTCTCGTCCGGACTCTGGCCCTTCTCCACCCTCGGCTGGCCAGAGGACACTGAGGACCTGCGCACCTTCTACCCCACCAGCGTGCTGGAGACCGGGTACGACATCCTCTTCTTCTGGGTCGCCCGCATGATCATGCTCGGGATGTACGTCACAGGCGAAGTGCCCTTTCGCCACGTCTATCTCCACGGCCTCATCCGCGACTCCAAGGGCCAGAAGATGACCAAGAGCCGCGGCAACGTCGTCGACCCCCTTGAGATCACCGAGAAGTACGGCACGGATGCTGCCCGCTTCACATTCGCGACCGGTGGCGGCCCGGGCAACGACTTTCGTCTCTTTGACGACAAGCTGGAAAGCTCCCGCAACTTCGCCAACAAGCTGTGGAACGCCTCGCGGTTTGTCGTCCAGTCCATTGGTGACGAGACCGTTAGCTTGCCGCAGAACGCCCAGACTCTGACCGATCGCAGCGCCTGGCCGCTCGAGGACCGCTGGATCGTTTCGCGCTCGATCTCGGTCGCGGCCGAGGTCAACCAGTACCTCGCCGACTTCCAGATCAACGAGGGTTGCCGGGTCCTCTACGACTTCGTCTGGAGCGAGTACTGCGACTGGTACCTGGAGATGGCCAAGATCCGTCTTAAGGACGGGGACCGTTCACCTTTGCCTGTACTGGCGTACGTCCTGCAGAAGAGTTTGCGCCTCATTCACCCGATGATGCCCTTCGTCACCGAGACGATCTGGCAGCACCTACGCGACCACGTTGACGGCCTCGAGGAGGCGCTGATTACGGCCGCCTTTCCCCTGGGTGAAGGAGCGCAGGACCCGGAAGCGGAGGGCCAAATCGATGCCCTGATGGATGTCGTGCGCGCCATCCGGAACATCCGGGCTGAGCGCGGTGTCGACCCGGCAAAATTCGTGGAAGCCTACGTTGTTGCCGACGGCGTTCGTCCCACGATTGAGAATGGACGCCAGATCGTGGAGGTTCTAGCCCGCGCGCGCCCTCTTCATGTTATCGCGGACACCGCCGAGGCGCCCGGCACGCAAGTTGCGGCGGCGGTACTCGCACAAACTCACGTTTTGATTCCTCTTGCCGGTCTTCTCGACGTTGGAGCGGAGCGTGAGAAGCTGAACAAACAGATGGACGAAGCGAGGGCAGAGGTGCAGAGACTTCAGCAGAAGCTCGGGAACGAGCAGTTCCGCTCAAAAGCGCCTGACAACGTGATCGCGAAGGAAGAAGAAAAACTCGCGGGCGCTACAAGTCGCCTCGAAGGGCTGGAGAAGCGCCTCAGCGAACTGGCTTAAGGGTTTAGCCCAGCTTCTCTTTGATCTTCCCGAGGAGGCTTTTGTCCTCCCCCACTGGGGTTCCAAACGAATCCGCCAGTTTCTTGAGCAGTTCGCGCTGCTCCTCCGAAAGGTCCATCGGCGTCTGAACGTCGGCGCGCACCAGCAGGTCGCCACGGCCGCCGCGGTGGAGGTGCGGCACACCCTTGGACTTGAGCGTGAACACCCGTCCGTTCTGAGTGCCTGCCGGCACTTTGACGGTCGCCGAGTCGCCGTCCAGCGTCGGCACTTCTGCCTCGAAGCCGAGGGCTGCCTGGGCCGGATTCATTGCCAGCAGGTAGACAAGGTCATCGTCGATCCGTTCGAAAGACGGGTGTGGCGTCACAGAAATGTACACGTACAGATGGCCGACCGGGCCACCGTGGACTCCCGTGTCGCCCTCCCCCGTGAGTCTCATCCGTGACCCGTCCGAAACGCCCTGAGGGATCGAGACTCGGAGTTTTCGCGATTTCCGCTCTCGGCCGTTGCCACGGCAGTCACGACAGGGATTAGTCACGAGTTCGCCCTCGCCCCGGCACTGCATGCACGGCGCGACGTTCACGAACTGCCCGAAGAGACTGCGGCTCACCCGTCGCACCTGGCCGCTGCCTTCGCACGCGTCGCAGCGGGCCGGTTTCGATCCCGGTTCGCTGGCCGATCCCGCGCAGCGCGAGCACCATTCGATGCGCTCCACATCGATTTCACGCTCCGTGCCGAACGCCGCCTGCTCGAAGGAAATCTCGATGTCGATCCGCCTGTCTGCTCCGCGCTGAGCCTGCCGACCCTGGCGAGCGGTAGCGCCGCCGAAAAAGGCGTCGAAGATATCGCCGAAACCGCTCATGTCGGCGCCATCGAACCCACGTCCCGCGTCGAATCCCGCCAGTCCGGCATGGCCGAAACGGTCGTAGCGTGAGCGCTTCTCTTCGTCTGAGAGCACCTCGTAGGCCTCGCCTATCTGCTTGAAGCGGGCTTCGGCACCGTCTTCCTGGTTGCGGTCTGGGTGGTATTGCATCGCCAGCTTGCGGAACGCCTTCTTGATGTCGTCCGCGCTCGCACTGCGCGGCACGCCTAGAACGTCGTAGTAATCAGCGTTCCTCGTGGCCATATCCGGACTATTGTATCAAGGCGTCACGCGCGAGCGGCACTATTGTTTTCCTGATGTCGGGGAATGTCCTGATTCTCGGGCTTGACAACAAGCGCACTACCGTATATGCTCATTTATGCATAGACGCATAGGGGGGCAGGAATGCCAAGACTAACCGCCGTCGAAGTACCCAACAAGAAGACAAGGGCCGTCGAGTTCGTCTTTTCAGTATCGATGGACATGATGCAAGCGATGTACTTCACCAGCCTCGTCGAGACCAGTGAAGGCGTCGAGGGTTGGCCCGTCGCTGTTCGAGGCCGCATGGCGCCCGATCTCCTCGAAGAGCTGGACTTCCTCTTTAACTACCCCGCCGGCGATCCTGGGCTCGGCGGCACCCTGGCCGATCTCATTTTCATCAACCCACAGGCATGGGGAAGCATCGAGTCGCTGGTCAGCTTCGTACGCGAGATGCCGGACGGCCACGAGGACTCTGAGGCGAATCCCGGCATCCAGGGTCTCATTTTCCAGACGATGTTCAAGTACCTCAACGAAGTCGACACCCGACCCTTCGAAGGGTTGCCACCGCGCGACGCCATAGAGGCCAGGCTTCGCTCACTCGACGATCGCGATGCGGACCTCGGAATGACCTTGTATGATCGCCCGGGCCAGCTGCGCGAGCGTCTTGCCAGGCTCATCGAACGCTTCTACGAGGAACATTATCGCGAGGAACTACCTAACCGCCGTCCCGCCCTCGAAGCCAGCGTTGCCGCGCACCGTGACTCTACTCGCGAAGAAGCGATCGAGGTCGTCCGACGCGTCACGGGCCGACCCAACATCTGCATCGAAGACTACTGCGCAGGCCCCTACGACCGGCTGATATTCACACCATCCCTCGACATGGGTCCATACACTTCCTGCGCTGACTTCCAGGATCCCGCCGTGCATGGCCTGGTCTATCCTTGCGAGCCACAGTTCCTTGGAAGGGCGGAGGCTGAGGCAGAAGAAACGACCCGGATGGCCCGAATTTACAAAGCCCTCGGCGACGAGCAGCGCTTGCGCATTCTCGGGATGCTCAAGGATGAGGAACTCTACGCCCAGGAGATCGTCGACCGCCTTGATCTTCACCAGTCAGTTGTCTCCCGGCACCTCTCCTTCCTCAAAGCCGTGGGTCTCCTGAAGTTTCGCAAGCAAAACAACATGAAGTACTACTCGCTCAACCCCGAGATCGCCCCGCTCCTCGGAGGAACGATCGACCTGTTCACCACGAATACGAAGGGAGGCCCGGCATGAACTTCTACGCCCAGGAGAAGATCAAGGAACTCGAGTCCGAACTGAAGAACACCCTGTACTTCGAAGCACCCGCACCGAAGCGCCGCCCCATCGTCGGCGGCCTCGCGGCAGGCGCCGGCCGTCTTCTGCATCGCGCGGGTGCAGGCCTCGAGTCCTGGTCCACCCACCCATCTGCCGAGCACGAGACCAGCTTCCACCAGCACTCCGCCCGCTAACGCCCGCACCGGGAAACGGTCCGGTCGCCGCTTTTGTGACCTGTGTCATGGTAAGGCTGCGCGCCGTGTCGGAAACTCCTGGCTACAGGCAAGGACTAGCAAGACCGACGGAAGGAGTAGACCCATGGACCTGTACAGCAACAACATGATGCTCGACTGGGAGACCTCCCGCCGAGTCGCCGAGCTCCGAGCGATGGCCCGGACCGGCCAGGCCGAGCCCAGCGAGGAGAAGCATGAAGAGCACAGCGAGCCGTTCACGGCCTTTGGCCGGGCGTGGCACGACCTCTTTCAGCACCGTAACCACGACTACAAGCGCGCCTAACCCCTCCCAAGGTCTAGTCGCACGAAGCGGGGCCACCGAAAGGTGGCCCCGCTCCTTTATGCCGTTCTGATCCTAGTTCGCCGCTGCCACTGCTTCCCTCTCCCAGAAGGACCGGACCTGCTCCGCAAAGAACTTCGGGCGCTCCTCCGGGAAGAACACCTTGCCTCCTTCGACCTCGATCACCTCGCGGGCGCCGGGGATCGTGTCCTTTAGCCAGTAGGCCCACTTCTTGTCGAAGAAGACGTCGCCCGTACCCCACATGATCAGTGTCGGGGCGTTGAGCTGCCGCAGCTTCGGTTCGATGCGGACGTTCGGGGTGTTGTCTTCCTCGCTCGCCACGAACCGCTCTAGCTTGCGGGTCGCTTCTTCGTTCGCGAACAACGGGCCAAGGTAGATCTGTACGTTCTCCGGCGAGAGCGCCTCCGGGTTCTCGTAGGCGACGCCGAACGAGGCCTTGAGTGCCTCCGGGTTCTCGAGCCAGTTCTTGCCGATCGGGCCGAGGGCTCCGGCCTTCGCCGCACCCACCAGCGGCGCCAGCCCCGGCGGTGGGTAATTGTCGTGCGTGTCCGAGGACAAGAGAGCCCTCTTTCGCGCAGTAGTGGAGGAGGTCGAAGGAGAACTGGGGCCACGAATCATGGCTGCGGCCACGCCGGGCGCCGACCCCTGGACCTTCCTCCTCGAAGCTTTCCAAACGTTCCTCGACGCCTGCCTCGATCTCGACGTGCAGCAGATCATCCTCACAGACGGCCCCTCTGTCCTGGGCTGGGACGAATGGCGCGCTATCGAAGAGAAGTACG
>DAINRO010000014.1:8830-39348 GCA_036741795.1 Chloroflexota bacterium | reverse complement strand
CTACGCCATCACCTACTCCTACTCCGTCACCGTCACCGACTACTGCACCTCCGGGGACCTGCAATGGCCTGACGCCGAATAGGGTCGGAACCGACGACTCTAACTTGATAATCGCGCGGCCCGGTGACGTGGTTGATGCTCGTGGCGGCAACGACCTGGTGATCGTGCTCAAGGGCAACCCCAACACTGTGACGACGGTCTGCGGCGGCAGCGGTCACGATCTCATAATTGGCAACAAGGGTCGCGACATCATGATCGGAGGCCCCGGGAACGACATCCTCCTTGGCAAGGACGGCAACGATCTGCTCTTGGGCGGAGAGGGTCACGACATTCTCCTGGGCCAAAAGGGGCACGACGACCTTAATGGCGGCCCCGGAAACGACAGGTGCAATGGCGGCCAGGGCAATAACACGATTATCAATTGCGAGGGCATTGCCAACGACCCTGACAACTAGGCCCCGACGGCCTTGTAACGGGCCGCTGCAGCCAGCGTCATTTGTTAGAGGATTTAAAGGTTGACCGTCGACCGGTCAATTGACACTCCTCCGCACACCCAATTACGCTATTTGCTAACACTAATCAGCGGAAACCAATTCAGGAGGGCATATGTCGTGGCGTAGTGCAATGTTCGCGCCTGTCGCTCTGGCCGTGGTGGCCCTGGCAGGATTCATTAGCATTCAGGCCCTCGGCGTGCTCGCCGATCACGGGACCCCCGTGCCAGGTGAGGTAGACATTCTCGCCGTCGACACAGACACCACCGGGAACTCCGCACTCGCCATCGGCACCACGCAAGCCTGCCGAACCGGAACCGTGGGTGCCATCTTCGACATTGACCTTATAGTCGACGAAGTCCCTCCTCTCGATGGCGGGACCGGCGCCGGCGCCACCAATGGAATAGCTGTCAACATCCTCTTCGACCCAACCGTCATTCAGATCAACGCTCGTGCCCCGGACAACAATCTCATGTTCTTCCAGAACGCTACTGTGGGCACACCGTTTTACCTGGGAGAGAATACTTTTCCGCAAACTGACGGAAACTACAGGTTTGAGATCACCGAGCTTGGCGGTGCCGCTACCGAAAGCGGTGTCGGCGTCGTGGTCCGTGTGACCGTCCAGATCGTGGGAGTGGGAATCAGCCCACTGACACTTACCGACTCACTGGAAGGCGATCCACCCAAGATTCTCGACGCCCAGTCGTCACCCTACGCGGTGAACAACATCAATCATGGCGAGATCCGCTCCGACGGATCTAGTTGCCCGACCGGCGGAACCCCGACCCCGACTCCGTCGCCGACTCCGTCACCCACTCCGACGCCCACACCTACCCCAACACCAACTCCAACCCCCACGCCTACTCCGACGCCAACGCCGACACCCACGCCGACACCCACGCCAACACCCACGCCGCCGTCATCCGGAACACCAACGCCGACGCCCACACCCACGGGGCCGTCATCCGAAACTCCGACGCCCACGCCCACACCCACGGGGCCGTCATCCGAAACTCCGACGCCGACACCTACGCCTACCCCTACACCCACTCCCACACCTACGCCGACACCGACACCTACGCCCACACCGACACCTACGCCGACGCCGACACCTACACCCACGCCAACCGCGACGGCTACGGCCACCGCGACGGCCACGGCAACGGCCACGACGACCGCAACGGCCACAACAACGGCTACCCCGACTCCGACGGCTGTCGTAACCGCGTCTCCTACGCCGACCCCATTTGATGTGGGTGCCGGCGGCCAGGGACCAGGCGGCTTCCCTAACACTGGTGGGCCCATGGACCGGTCAGGTGGCGCGTGGCTGCTCCTGCTGTCCGTGGCTGGTCTCATCGCCGGAGCGACCGCCTACCAGCGGAGCCGAGCGAGGCGCTAGGCGGCAGCCAGTCAAGTTCAACTGGAACTTAGTTGAGGGGTGGAGCCAGAACGCTCCACCCCTTTTTCTATACCCACCAGGTGGCGTCGGATAACGTAGCCATCGTATGAACAGCCGCCTGGTTTCCTCTGCGTTGGCCGTCGTCCTGACCCTGGTCGCTGGCTGTGGCTATGACGGGGACTCGGCCAGCCCAACCCCTCATCCAGAAACGCCACTGGCATCGGGGCCTCGCGGCGAAGTCTCACTACCGGAGGGCGCCTTTCTCACCGCGTACGGCGATGGCGCCGCTACGTTCCCTTCGGACCAGCCGGGGCTCGCCGCAGGTGACTTCAACGATGACGGATTCGACGACTTCGTCGCGGGCGCTCGCTTTGCCGATCCGGAGGGACGCCAGGACGCCGGCGCCGCCTACATCGTTTTCGGAGCGGCCGATCTTTCCGGCGAGCGCGACTTCGCGGCAGGGGAGCAGGACCTGACTATTCTCGGAGCTGGTGAGGACGACGGACTGGGATATGCCGCCGCGTCCGGGGACCTCGACGGTGACGGCGCCGCCGACCTGGTCCTGGGCGCGCCTTTTGCTTCTGGCAGCGGCGCCGCCTACATCTTCTTCGGGCCGGTGGCATCGGGCGAGATTGACCTCGCGGCCCAGGCGGCCGATGTCACCCTTTCTCTTTCCGACCAACCCGCAGCGCTCTTCGGCGACTCCCTGGCGGCCGGTGACGTCAACGGCGACGGCACCGCCGACCTTTTGGCGGGCGCTCCTTTCTCGTCCAATCCCTCAGGCGTCCCCGGTGGCGCTGTCTTCGCCTTCTTCGGCAGGACCGACTGGAGCGGCGAGGTCACATCACCGGACGTCTCCTTCTTCGGCACCGACCAGTTCGACGAGCTGGGCGACTATGTTATTGCCGCCGATCTCAACGGGGATGGCGTGGACGACATCGTCGCCACCGCCGAGGCTGCAGACGGCCCCGACAACGCCAGGAACACCTCGGCGGAGGTCCACGCGATCTTTGGTGGGACTGGCCTGTCCGGCACATACGACACGAGCTCGGGCACACCTAACCTTAGCGTCTATGGCGCCGCCGAGAACGATACCCTGGGCTTCGCCCTCGCCGCCGCCGACCTCGACTCCGATGGCGATGATGACCTCGCGATGAGCGCCCGGCTCGCCACTCCACCAGGCGGCGCAGGTTCAGAAGGCATCGTCTACATCCTCCCCGGAAACACGAAACTGCCAAACGAAATCGATCTTGCCCGGCCGTCGCCCGACATCGTTACCATCTCCGGCACCGATCCCGGCGCCCTCTTCGCCACGAGCCTCACGGACCTCCCTCCATCGCCGCACGCCCTCGTCCTCGGCGGCAGCCTGGTCGACACGGGCGGCGTTGATGCCGGCGCGGTCTATGTCCTCGCGCCCGGCTTGCCCGCGTCCGGCGCCATCGCTGACCTCGCGCAGACGACCTTTGCCGGGAGCGAGGTTTCAGGCCATGTCGGCTCCAACGTCGTTTCCGGCGACTTCAATGGCGACGGCCAGCCGGATCTCGCGATCGTCGCTGAGTTGGAGTCCGGGCCGGACGAATCGCGGCCCGACGCTGGCCGGGTCTACCTGGTGACCCCCTGACCTGACAACCGATCGGAACGACCCGCCTTCACTCTTCACCGTTCACTCTTCCGCCCGCGGCCCCCAGACCGGGTTCGCCTCCTTCGCCGGGTCAGCGGTCACCTGGCGAACCGCCGTCCCGTCCGGGCGCATGATGAAGAGGTCGAAGAAGGGCGCGCCCGGCCGCAGCGATCCGAAGGCGATCCATTGCCCGTCGGGCGACCAGTCCGGCTCGATGTCGAGGTCGGCGTCCTCCGTCAGGTTCGTGCGCGCGCCGCTCTCGATGTCCAGGATCCAGATGTCGTGCTGGCCGTTGACTACTCCCCGGTAGACTACTGACTTACCGTCCGGAGAAATCACCGGTTCCGCCGCCAGCTCTCCAGGGACGTCGAGCATCACTTCCGGCTCCCCTCCCTCCGCAGACAGCAGGCAGAGTTGACCCTCTTCCGTCCCCACCGGCGAGTAGTAGATGATCTCGGAATCGTCCGGCGACCAGCCGCCGACGAACGCCCCGCCCTTGCAGGGTGCCGGCTCGCCCGCTGCGTCCGTCTCCAGCAGAACCTCGACGTTACCTCCGGCGGCGTCCATCACCGCCACTCCCGCGCCGCCCAGGCTGTAGGCGATCCGGCTCCCGTCGCGAGACCACCGCGGCGTCTGCGCTCCGCCGTCCTTCTCCGTCAGACGCACGGACTCGCCCCCGGCGCTGTCCATTACATATATGTGGGTCTGACCGGCACCCTCCCGGTTGGAGACGAAAGCGATGCGCCTGCCATCCTCCGAGATGTCCGGGTCAAAGTCTTCGGCAGGGTTGTTCGTCAGGTTGATTTCCTTTCCATCCGGGACCTCCTTTACGAAGATTTCCTGCTCCCCCTCGCGGAAGGATACGAAGGCCAAAACGCCCTCCGGCTCGGCCGTCCAGGCGCCGCTAACTGGCGGTGCTGTGGGGGCCGGAGTCGGCTCTGCCGTCCCGTTTCCGCCGTCGCAGGCGGAAAGCATAATGGCGATGGCGATTGGCGCAGAAAACAGGCGGAGAAGCGAGATCGCGGGAGGCATGCGCGTGGGAATCGTAAGGCAGGGGGTACGTCGCGGCAAGGATGAAGAATTCCGGTAGCAGTTATGTCTTGACATCACGCCGCCGTGGCTGCAAAGTGTTTACAAACCGCCCGCGTTACAGAATGATTAACATTGTTTTGCGATCTGCTTACGTTTTGTGTCGATAGGCGGTATTGACAACACTTGGGACATAACTGATTATTAACACGCTTCAGACAGGGGGATTGCATATTCGACTGACGAACATAAGCCATGAGCTTGTCGGCGAACAACTAACCTCGTGCGGCCAAACCGTACAGGAGCCCAAGGGAGGGGAATTAACATGACAGCTAGGGTCTTACGCCCTGCCATTACTTTCGCGACCGTAACGGCGGTGCTTCTCACCGTGCTTGCGGTCTATCTCACGTTTACGGGTAGCGACGCCGTAGAGGCCGACAACGGTCACTACGACGCCACCCATACCCAGACACTTTCTTCCGTAGTTCCGGGTGCAGACCGTGGAGCGACCACAACGCTCACGACTGCTTCGCCGGATCTCAACTTCTCGAACAACATCACGTTCGACCCGGTCGGCGTGGTTCACAAGAAGAGCTGCAGCGAGAACATCGCCGGCACCTGGATCCGCGACAACAGTCCAGTCGACGGAATCGACAATAACGGCAACACGGTCATCGACGAGCCCGGAGAGGGCGCGAACGCTGTGGATCCTGGCGAGTCCGATTGCATCCAGCCGGGGTTGCTCACGGGTAACCAGGTCTCCCAGGTCATCCTGGGTCTCGCTGGTGACACCTGCAACAGCCCCCTGACGGTTAAGCACTCGCTGTACTCGATCGCGATGCCGAACAACGAGGCTGACCCGCGTCTCTCGTCTAACATCGCCTTCCCGCAGCTCGAGGGAACGTCCCGGCGCTTCGCGCGCTGGCGCATCGGCGGCGTACCGACGGGTGCGCTGGGTTCCCCGCAAACGCCGGGGGTCGAGGAAGAAGTAGCGCTCGACGGCGTCGTCGGTATCGCGGACAACCTGCCGTTCGACAACTACCCCAGCTACATTCTCGACGCGTTCGACCCTGACAAGACTCCCACCAGCGACGGCCCCCTGGACCCGGTGCTGCCGGTCGCTCTCTATGGTGGAATCACCCAGGTCGTCGGCACGGAAGTACCGCTCTACTACGCGCAGTTCGAGAACGGCCAGCTCAACACCGCCTTCGTCGGCGACCCGCCGAACCCGCTGGGCCGCGCGATAAGCACGCCATTGGCGTCAGCGACGGGAGACCCCAACCAGGCGCTCCTGAACGACCCGACAGCCGTTCTCGCCAACCCGTCAACCATCACAGACTTCTGCACCGGGCTGGTAGCCGAGAACCAGTCTTCTCCGGTCGCGGCGCCCGCCGAAATTGCCGGCGCATGCACGGAGAGTCTCGACAGTGACGGTGACACCCTCGTCAACGATGGCTGCCCGGCCATCGGCCCCGCCGAGACCGGCGCCCAGTGCCTGAACAGCACGAACGACGACGGCGACGGCGCTGGTAACACGAACGACGGTTGCCCACCTGCCGGCCCTGGCCTGATCTCGCGGGCGACCAACCCGGCTACCCCGGGGACGCACGTCACGCTCAACTACACGAGCAGCTTGCGCGACGCCGAGAACGACGGCTTCGAGAACACTTTCGACAGCTGTCCGAAGAACGCGAACGTCGAGGACGGCCGGACAACCAACGGTCCGGACCTCGACAATTTCAATAACCCATCTGGCGACATGCTGGACTCGTCCTGTGACCCGACCCCGTCCGGGACTGGCAGCGCCACCGGATTCCGCGACCACGACGGCGACACCTTCAACAACTCCCAGGACAACTGCCCGACGGTGGGCTCCATCGCCTACGCACCGGGCGTTACCCTGACCGGCGCGGAGACTGCTGGTGATACCACGTGGAACTACACGAGCGCCGGCGATCCGATCGCGGTCAACGACTCCCTCCTGATGCCCGACGGGGGTGACCCGGACAGCGTTGGTGAGATCGTCAAGGTCGTGACAGTCAACACCGGGACCAACGACATCACAGTGGTCCGCGCGGCGTACAACACGCTTGCCGAGGCCCAGACCGGCGGATCGGTCATCCTCCACAGCCAGTCCGACAACAAGGACTCTGAAGTCGGCCTCGACTACAGCACATCGACGATGGACGGCGGCCCGCAGGGCGACGGCATCGGCGACCTCTGCGACACGGGCTCGATCATTGTCACGGTCAACGGCCAGAGTGTGACCGTCAACTTCGCCTCCGGCGTCTCCAACGGCCACTGGCACGCACGCGGCAACGTCATCCCGATCTGCTACAGCACGGGTGTCGTGGACGCGGACGGAGACGGCTACTGTGCCACCGGCACGGTCGGCTGCGCAGGCGCCTGCCTGACTGACTCGACGGCCACCGACTCCGGCGCGTGCGCCGGCACCGTTCCCCCGAGTTGTGCCCAGCGGCACAGCGCCTGGGGTTCTGGTGTACTCGCTCACCTGGGTTCGTTCGATACGGACCGTGGGGGTGGCGACACCGTCGGCGCTGGTGACCCGGGTGGCGTGACAACCCAGATCGCTTGCCCGACCGGCGCGGCGGACCTCTGCCCCGAGGTGGGCTTCGACAGTGACTGGATCGAGAGCTACGTGGGCACGAACCCGGCCCAGGCTTGCTCCACCAACACTGGCGCCAACAACGAGCCGTTCGACAGCTGGGCGTTCGACCTCAACGACAGCCAGAACGTCAACCTGTCGGACATCTCTATCCTTGGTGGCACTCCTTACAACAAGTTCGTCAACCAGGTCGGCGGTGGCGTCCGCTTCGACATGAACGCGGACGGAACCACGAACCTGGCAGACGTATCGATTCTTGGTGGTGCGCCATACAACAAGACTTGCCGGCGTGACGATGGCACGTTCGGCCAGCCTCAATAATCGGAAGCCCAACGAGGGGGAGCGGCGTAATACCGCTCCCCCTCGGCCGGTTACAACTTAATAGGCGAATCAGACAACTGAATAAGCGGTAAGGAATAGTTCAAAAGGGGGTGCGGCGATGAGACGCCTAACCACAGGTTCGTTTTTAGTGGCGGTAGTAGGCGCCCTGGCCATGCTGGGGTTACTGCTACTGTCTGGAGGCAGCGAGACGCAAAAGTCTGAAGCTGCGTTTGGTGTCTCCGATCCGATCTCAGGGGTCATTGACACTCTGACGATCGACCTTAACACCACGGGCAATACGCCGAACTCGATCGCGTCGGTTCAGACGTGTATCGACGGTGTTTCGCCTGGCGCGATCTTCACGATCGACATCGTTGTCGACGAGATCCCGTCCCAGTCCACCAACGGTCTTTCGTTTGACCTGCTCTACACCCCGGGTCCCACGGGCCTCAGGGTGACGAGTCGTGGCACCGGTCCGGACGTAGGCTGGTTCCAGTCCTCGCCCGGCACGTACTTCGACTCCCCCAGTAACGCTGTGCCCGACAACGACGGCGACTACCGTCACGAGGCCACAGAGCTGGGTGGTGGCATCACGGAGACCGGCGAGATGGTCATGGCCCACCTGACGGTGGAGATCCTTGGCGCGACCACCAACTACCTCTCGCTGGACGACCAGCTGGGTGGAGACTTCACCCCGGACGTCCTCGACGGAACCAGCAGCCCGTACCCGATCAACAACTTCAACGGTATCTCTGCTCCGGTCCTCGCCGAGATTCACTCTGACGGCACACTCTGCCCGCAGCCCGTAGACCTCGAGATGACGGCCCTGAGCCTGACGTCCCCGGTCTCCAGCCCTGCCGGCTCTCCCTTCGCTGTCAGCGCTGCTGCCAACGTCCAGAACAACGGCCCCTTCAGCCCGGTTTCGCAGGACACCTCCATCACCCTGACCCTGCCCGGCGACTGCTCCACTCTGGACCCGAACCCGGCCGTCGTTTCTGACGCTGCGCTCGCCACGGGCTCGCCCGAGGTGCGTAACGCAGTCTGGAACGTGACCTGCACTGGCCCGTCCTTCCACAACTTCACGGCCCAGGGCACGATCACCGAGACTTCCGCCGCCGCGTTCGAGACGGCTCCTGGCAACAACAGCCAGACCAGCCCGGTCTCCACGACGGCGATCACCGTGAGTACCGACATCGGCGTCACCGGCACCGTTAGCACGCCGGCGATCGTTGACTGTCTGCCCAAGGTCGGCCCCTGCAATGCCTTCCCGCGCATGGTTTCCGGCGTAGGCAGCACGGCCACCGTGGCCAACACGCTGACCGCCACAGTGCCTGCACAGGTGAACATGGTGGACGACTTCCAGGGCGCCTTCTGGAACGGCAACCCGCTGCACCCGACAACCTGCACGGCCTCGCCTGACCCGCAGGCGGCCGTGGTAGCGGCCCCGGGTGGCCCCGGCGGCGCGTACAACGCGACGTTCACGATCAACTGCCCGGCGACCGTCCACTCCTTCTTCAACACGGTCAGCCCGGCCAACCCTGGCCCGATCGTCTTCGTCTTCGCCAAGAACGTGTCCCCGACTGACAGCCACGTGACGGACACCAACCCGGCGAACAACAACGCGGTGGTTAGCCTGCCCGTATGGGTGACGCAGCCGTTCACCCCGACGTTCTTAGCGACTATCGACGAGAACGACGGCCCGAACGACCCCATCGTCCCGACGGATGATGACTGCCTGACCAACGGCGCTGCCTTCCCGCTCGGTATCCCCTGCGAGATGCTCTTCAACACGAGCATCCCGGTCAACCAGCCGCTGGCCCTGGCCCTCAGCCAGATCCCGCAGCCGGCCTTCAGCATCGCCAACGGTCTGAGCATCACTAACGGCGAAGAAGTCGCACGCTTCGGCTTCTCGCTCACCATCAACCTTGGTGGTGGCTGCAACTTCGCGCTGAACGTTCCGTACCCGGCGACTGCGCTCTTTGACGGCGCGATGCCGGCGAACACGGGCGGCTTCGACGACGACGGCGACACCCTGGTCGACGAGGACCCGCTGGGCGGTGGCAACACCGACCTCGACGGTGAGACGGACGAGGACGGCGCCACGGTCTTCGCCTTCCCTGAAGGCCCGAACCAGAACGGTACCGTCAACCCGAACGACTTCGACAACGTAGGCGACTTCAACACTCGCTTGCTCGCCGACGTCGGACTCCAGGGTCTCATCGGCAGCGGCGCTGCCCTCTGGGCGCGCTACACCGGCCAGGCGCCTGGCGTACTCACGGGCGTAAACACGTTCGTGTTCAACGCGGGCACAAGCTGGATCCAGTACACCATCACCGGTGACCCGACAGACGCAGCCGCGGCAGCGGGCAGCCAGTGCACGCCGTTCAGCACCCAGACGGACTACTACGGCACAACTGCACCGAGCGGCGCCCAGCTCCGCCAGTGCAACACCGTCGGTACCCACACCATCATCGGTTCGTTCACACGCGCCGACATGGGCGCCAGCGGAACTCACGCGGCGACTGAGGCCCTCTACAACTCCTTCCCGCTTCAGACGGACACCGTGAGCTGCTCACCGTCCGACACGTCCGTCGACCTGACGAAGGACGAGATCATCGGCGACGGCAACCCCGTCGGTGACGTCGTTCACGCCGGTGTACCGGACGTGAACACGGTAACCAACACCATCTCCGGTTCCGGCGACCTGACCCTGACGATTGCGGGCCCGACGATGTGCAACCCGCACTGGGTTAACCCGCTGGACAGCTTCCCGTCCATCATCGGCAACACGCAGACCTCAGTCGTAGTCATCCCGAACGCCTCCGGCGTCGTCATGGCCGACTACAGCGTGACCTGCCCGAACGTTGCAGACTGCAACCTGGATGTCGCTGGCAACCAGGGCTGCGCGGTCAACATCACATCTCACCTTGAGCCCGGCGCCGGTGAGAACACCACGAACAACCTGGACGAGAACTGGGTCCAGATCGTCGTGACCTGTGACGCTGATGGCGACGGCATCTGCACACCGACGGACAACTGCCCCGACGTTCCGAACCCGGCCCAGACTGACACCGACGGCGATGGCATCGGCGACGCCTGCGACCCGGACGACGACAACGACGGGAACCCCGACGTGACCGACAACTGCGACCTCATCGACGAGGACGCCGACGGCATCGATGACGCCGACGGCTGCCCCGACACCGATGTTGGCGTAACGGTCGAAAAGGACGAGGACTACGACGTCGACGTTTCCGTTGACACGACGAAGTCCGTAGAAATCACGGTCACCAACGGCAACTTCCCGGCCAACGTCCGGGTGGTTATCACCGCTATCTCCTCCGTTGGCGACTGCGAAGTCCGCCTGGTCAACCCGGGTGGCTGGACCTACAGCGAGTACTACACGGACGAGGTCGCCGGTCCTCCGGTGCCCGACACCCTGACCTCGCAGCTTGAGAAGGTCATCCCGATGGCCGCCGGCCAGTCCCTGGTCATCCCCGTGGACTACGTCATCCACTGCTTCGAGGAGTCCGCTCACGCTGACGCCTTCGAGCTCCAGGTGGACGCACTGCCGTTGGCTCCTGTCCAGGAAGAGGATCTCGGCGACGACCCGCAGGTCCCGCCGGACAGCGCCAGCAACAACGTCCACAAGAACTACCCCGACGTGACGGCGTGGAAGAACGCTGACCTCAAGAAGGTCGGTGTGGTAGTGAACGCCCCGGCGACAGCCGCGGCTGGCACTGCGTTCCAGGTCGCGGTCACGAGCACGATCCACAACAACGGCCCCGCGGCCGCTAACTACAATGACGCCACGACGCTGGTTCTCCCGGGCGACTGCACCGCAGCAGAGACCCTCACCCAGAACTCCGGCGGCAACCTCGCGGTTAGCGTTGCGACCAACGTAGGCTTCATATGGACCGTGACGTGCACCGGCCCCTCCAACCACACCTTCACGGCCAACAACGTGCTGACCCTCACGGGTCCGATGCACCACAAGGACCCGAACGCGGGCAACAACACTGGCTCCGGTCAGGACGTGACGGCCATCACAGCGACAACTGACGCATCCGTCAGCGTCGTAGTGAACGCGCCGGCAGGCCCGATCACAGCCGGCGTCCAGTTCCCGGTCTCCGTGGACGCCACGGTCAACCTCGGCTTCGCCACCAGCGCAACAGTCGCCATCGGCCTCTCCAACGGCCCCGACTGTGTCCTGGCCCCCACGGGCGGCCAGAACCAGGTTGCGAACGCCAACGGCGTTTACAGCGGCACGTGGAACGTTACCTGCTCTGCCGGTAGCAACCACTCCTTCAACGGCACGGCGACAATTGTCCCGACGTTCCCGCTCCACGTGAGTGAGACGGTCACGGCCAACAACACGGCCAACGGCTCTGACACCACCCAGGTGATCAAGAACGTTGACCCGTCCTGCACGATCGTCGTTGCGCCTGACGGCACCGTTCCGAACATCGGACCGGCTGGCGTCAACCTCCAGGTGACCAACAACTGCGCGGCTGGCGGCGCGAGCCCGGTGAACATCACCGAGGCTCCGATCGCTATCACCGACTGCGCCGGTGGTCCGCTTGGAGGCGGCATGTGGAACCTGCAGATCGCTGCTGGGACCAGCTGCACGTACACGATCGAGTACTGCATCGCAGCCACCAACATCCACGAGACGGACACGAACACCCTCAACAACTGCGCGTCCGACGTGGGTTACATCTGCCTCGACACTGACGGTGACACGGTTCACAACGGCGGAGCTCCGTGCAACGGCCCGGACAACTGCCCGAACGACCCGAACACCGATCAGGCTGACGCGGATGGCGATGGCATCGGCGACGTCTGCGACCCGTTTGACGACCACGACGTTGGTGTGAAGTACATCATCCTCGTCGGTCCGGCAGCGGTTAACATCAGCGACACCAACGGCCGCTACATGTGGGTCATCGCTGAAGTCGGTAACTTCAGCGACCACGACGAGCTGGTCACGGTTAGCATGAGCATCGCAGAAGCAGTGCCCGCAGGTTGCACCCGGGCAATCGTGTTGATCCTCCCCGGTCAGCTCCAGTTCGTCCTCTACGAGGGTGAGCAGAAGATGATCGTGTGGCGCGTGCGCTACGAGTGCCACAGCGTGACGCCACAGGTGATCGACCAGACAGTAACGGTTAGCATTAGCCACGACGACATCGATGGCGCTGGCCCGCACTCTGGTAACGACACGAACCTGGCCAACCAGAGCAAGACAACTACGAAGCAGGTCATAATCGACTAAGCTAAAGTAGGTACAAGCCCGGCGGTGGGAGCCCGACCAGCCCCCACCGCCGGAGACATCGGTAAGAATAGATAAGTACACGGGGCGAGGGGGCCTCCCTCTCGTCCCGTGTTTTTTTGTTCAAGAGCATGAAACCAGTCAACCTAGCGAAACGAATAAATAGAAGCCAGGACAGCGGGGCAGTTCTTTGGGGGCCCGCAACCCCGGGCAACAGGAGACAAGCATGACCAACACATGCAATACCGCCCTCAGGAGGTTATTCCTCCCGGTGCTGATCGCCCTGATCGCCATCACAGCAGCCCTGTGGTCTGGCCAGGAGCCAGACAAGGCCGAGGCCGTCCCGACGGACCTCACCGTCGGCATGAACCTCGTGCCCTGGTCTGCGAGCCCGCCATCTGGCACCTACAACATCAACGCTCTTCCCACGTTCAAGAATTGCCACGACGTCCGCTCCGGCGGCGCCAATAACGGGTTCTTCTACGTCGACGTATTCATCCTCAACTCGGCCAACTTGATCGCCTTCAACACTGATATCAATTTCGACTCGGGAGAAATGACGGTCCTGGAATCTGACATCACGAAGCTATGGGGAACCAGTGCCTCGATATCGAACCTATCAAGGAACGCTGTGAGCTCCCCGCCAAACCTAAACGTAAATCCTGCCGTGTCCGATGGTTATTACTTCTCTGGAGCGGTGGACACTGGCAGCCCGCACAGTGGTCATGGGGTCCTGGCGCGTATCAAAGCCCAGGGAATCAATATCCTCGGGGGCAGCGTGATTGACTTTCATTTCAATAACAATCCCCCAACTCAACATGGGGTGGTCCTTACCGACTCGACTGGCGCCCATCCCGGCAGTGGAGGGAGCCCTGACGGTCTCTTCGATGGCCCGTTCATCAACCCATCCGTAACAGTCACGGTCAACAAGCTCGATGGCGCCGACGACCCTGATAACGACGAAGTTTCCAACACCTGCGACAACTGTGACAACAACTCCAACGCCAGCCAGCTGAACACCGACGGCGACTCCATGGGAGACGCCTGCGATCCCGACGATGACAACGACGGTATCCTCGATGGCCCGGACAACTGCGACACAGTCTCAAACCCGAGCCAGACCGACACGGATAGCGACGGCATAGGTGACGCCTGCGAAGACACTGACGGCGATGGCCTATTCGACGGCATCGATAATTGCCCCACGATTTCCAACTTCAACCAGGCCAACTGGGACAACGATACCCAGGGGGATCTGTGCGATCTCGACGACGACAACGACGGTGTAAACGACACCACCGACAACTGCGACTTTGCCCCGAACCCGACCCAGGCGAACTGGAATGCCCCCGACGCTGAAGGGGACCACTGCGACGAGTCCGACGGCGACAACTGGCTCGACAGCGTCGACAACTGCAAGGCGATCGCCAATCCCGCGCAAACCAACTCCGATACCGACATTCACGGCGATATCTGCGACAACTGCGACTTTAACAACAACAACAACCAGGCAGATTTCAATTCCGATTTCGTCGGCGACGTCTGCGATCACAGCGATGCGGACGGCTGGGTCGACGCGGTCGAGGTCTTCACCGGCACGAACCCGCTGGTGAAGTGCGCCGCCAACACCGGTACCAATAACGAATCGCCCGACCTTCTGCCCACCGACTTCAACGATGACCAGCGGACCAACTTGAGCGACGTCTCGATGATGGGCCAGCACTACAACAAGTTCCTCAACGGCCCTCCCGGCTACAACGTTCGCTACGATCTCAACATGAGCAACGGCATCACGCTCTCCGACGTATCGTTGATGAGCCCCAGCTACAACACTATTTGCACACCCTAGGGAGCCAAATGACGACGACACACGGAGACCGATTGATCAAAACGCTAGCTTCCGGAATGGTTGCTTTTGGATTGCTGCTGCTCATCGTTGCTGAATTCGAAAGCGGGACCGCACAGGTCCACGCCGATAGCAGCCAGATCATCGGTCTCGATATGCAGCCGGTTACAAACGATCCAGATTCGCTCGGCAGGCTGCAGCCCTGCACCGAGGCATCGGTTGGGGACGAGTTTCACGCCGATGTGTTCGTCACCAACCTGCCCAGCCTGGCGGCCTGGGAGCTGAGGCTCGACTACGACCCGGCTGTCGTCTCCGTGGAACTCGCCGACTATAACCAGATGCTTGTCAGCGCTCAGCCGTCAGGTGCGGTGTTTCCTTCCCTGTTCGAATCGGAACGCCCGGGCCGGCAGTTCATGGCAGCAACCGAGATAAACGGAAGTTTGGACAGCGGCTCCGGCATACTGGCCCGGCTGACCTTGCGGGCAGTAGGGAACGGAGAAGCAACGCTGTCCATAACCGATGCTCCGGCCACGCACGGACCACGAATCATCGGCGCCGGAGGACTCGCCGTCGGTGATGAATCAGGCGACGGAATCTGGGACGGTCTAACGACTGAGGGTCTCGTGGTGGTTGGCGACAGCTGCCCGAAGTCTACGCCGATCCCCACGCCAGAGCCCACGGACTCGCCCTCCGGGGGAACCCCGGGCGGTTCCGGGAATGGCAATGGCGAACCGGACACCTCTAATGGCTCTAACTCCAATGGCTCGACGTCGTCCGACGGAGCGGCGGTGTCCGTCGTTTCGGAAGACGAAGAAGCCGGCGAGCCCGGCTCCGGAGATTCCGAAGCCAATTCGGACGCAGGGGAGGAAGGGACGGGCGGTGGCGCCGGCCAGGGGGGGGCAGACACCAACTCCGATGGGGAGGACGAGCCGGAGGACGAGGATGCACCAGGAAACTCGCTGTCCTCCAGTGGCAACAGTGCGTCCGGCGGCGACGATCTGCCGCTGTTAATCGGTGCTGTAGCGCTGGGAGCCATCGCAATCGGAGGCGGAACTTTATATATTTTCCGTCGTCGTGGGACCTGGTAAATCCCTTGCCCGTTCCTCTTATGTGTGATAACACGTGCATTACGACTGAAATAGCCGAGGCGGCTATACAGTTTGCACACAGGAGGGGACCCAATTGAACACACTAAACCGCGGCCTCATGGCCTTCACTGGCATGGCGCTGATCGCGCTGGCGGTTCTTATCGCTGTCGGGCTGAACACGGCGAAAGCGACGCCCGGCCAGGTGGACCTGGTGGCCATTGACCTTGATTCCACAGGCAATAGCCCGACAGCGGTCGGTACGATCGAAGGGTGCCGAAACGACCTCGTAGACGGCAACACCTTCACTCTCGATGTCATCGTCAACGCGATCGACCCGGCGGATGGCGTTAACGGTGTATCGTTCAACCTGATTTTCAACCCGGCTGTGTTGCAGGTGAACTCCCGCGCGGTGGCGTCGGACGTCATCTTCATGCAGGACGCTCCTCCGGGGACGTACTTTGAAATTAGCGACCCACTTCCAGGCACCACTGGTGACTACCGGCATGAAGCAACAGAACTCGGGGGCCCTGGAACGTTCGAAGACGGCCCCGGAGTCATCGCCCGGTTCGTGATGGAAGTCGTCGGTTCCGGCGTCAGTGATCTTATTTTCGAAGACGAGTTTGAGATGGACGACCAACCCAACATCCTGGACCAGAACAGCAACCCGCTGCCGATCGTCCAGTTCAGCAACGCCCAAGTTCGTTCCGACGGCAGTGCCTGCGGCGGCCCAACCGACACTCCGACGCCGATACCGACGCCGTCACCGTCGCCCACACAGATTCCTACGTCCTCACCTATCCCGACGCCAACTCCGACTGGCGCGGCGACTCCCACCAGGACCGCCGGGCCGGGTGGCACGTCTGGTACAACCTGCAACACCACGCTGTCGGCCGCCGCTGCTGCAGGCGCCACGACCATCACAGTTGCCAATGCTGCGGGCTGTGCAGCCGGCGACACCATCAGGATCGGAAGCGGGGCTGCGCAAGAAGACGTGAAGATCGCGAGCGTCAGCGGCACCACAATCACCCTGGTGTCCCCGCTCACCAAGGCACATGCCGCTGGTGAGACCGTTGTGGAAGTGTCCACCACGGGCGGCACTGGCTCGACAACAGCTGCCACCCCCCGGACGCAACCGGCGACCGGTGGAGGATCCGGGAATGGCCTCAGCGCCGTATTACTAGTGGCGATGTCCCTGGCTGGCGTCGCTCTTCTGGCGGTAGCGGGTGGTAGTCTCTACCTCGCGCGGAGTAAACGCCCGGAATAGAGCTTTTAACAGGAATTAAGTGATTAGAGCATTTGCGGGACTGGTGGTGGCGGCGATCGCAGTCGTCATCACCAGTTCCAGTTCGCCCACGAACGCTGCTGTTTGGGTTGATACCGGCCTGGACCTCGATCCGGCCGGCAACTCTGCGCTCGAGTTAGGCACTATTGAGAGTTGCCGAAGCGTTGCCAGTGGTTCGACTTTTGAAGTCGACGTCTGGGTAAAGGGCATACCACCGGCCAGTTCACAGGGCACCGACAGCATCGTCGGTACTAGTTACAACCTTCATTTCGACCCTGCTGTACTGCGCGCAACGGCCGTGAATTTCGAAGACTTCATGATCGCCACCGGCGACCACATTCCGTTTATATGGATCGACGGTGACGCCACCGACAACTCGTCTGTGAAAGACCCACTGCCCGCGACGACCGGCAACCTTCGCGCTGAGTTCGCGGACCTCAGCCAAATATATGAGAGCGGGAACGGGGTCATGAGCAGGGTCACGCTGGAGGCGATCGGCCCCGGAACTACGGAACTGATCCTGCAGGACGACTTGTACGACAACTACCCCTCCCCCTCCATTCTCGAAATTGGCGGTAATCTTCACTTCGCCAATCTGGTGTCCAATGCCATCGTCGTCGTTGACGGCGACTGCAGCCAGGTGACTCCGCCTCCCCCGGTCAACGTGGGCAGTATGGACCTGCCCCATCCACTCGCTCAGGTGCCAACAGAGCCGCCACCGGGCGAGGCGGGCGTTACCGGCAGTTCCGGCTCAAACCCCGGCTCTGACCCGGGTGGCGACCCGGGGAGCCAACCAACAGAGGACCCCTCCAGTCCGGACGGTGGCACGGATGAAACCTCGGTCGCTGTTGACGCCGTCCCGGATGACAACGAAGCCACGGTCCTGGGAACGATAGAAACATGTGCCTCGGGCGAGGTTGGGGACACATTCGTCGTTGACCTCGTGATCAACAACGTCGAAGACCTGCTCGCACTCGAAATAAGTGTTGGTTCTGATCCCGCGATAGTTGATGTTGTGGACCGGGACGTGGAGTTTTTCCTCAACAGCAGTGAGGGCAGCCAGGTAGTAGACACGTCCGAGCAGACCCCTGATGACACCGGCCTCTACACGACAGGCGCTGTCGACACGGCCGACCCGCTTGCCCCGGACAGTGGCTCGGGCGTTCTTGTCCGCCTCACGCTCGAAGCCAGGGAGGCAGGCTCAACCGACATCTCGCTGGATCCGATTGACGCCAACAATGACGGCAAAGCTGACCGCGGCGTTTTCTTGCGCAACGTGGATGGAGACATCATCGGTGACACGAACGAGGACACGTTCTTCGACGGCCCAATTGCCGGCGCAGAGATCCTGATCGGCGAGGACTGTGCTGATTCGGACGCAAAAGTTGTCAAGGCCTCGGGCGGATCCAGCTCCGACGATGGCGGCGGCGACAGCGACGACGACGATGGCAGCGATGCTCTACCGTTCGTTATCGCCGGCGCGATAGCCGCCGGTTTGCTCGCCCTGGCCGGCGCGGGATACCTCGCTTATCGCCGGCGCGCGGCTTCATCTGATGCGACATCCACGGCGACCGAAGAGCCGCCACCGACGGACCCCCTCGCTTAGCGAACTCCATTCGTTCCCAGCGCGTTCTACCGATATGATCCCAAACTCGTTGGCCAGGCCGCTCCACAACTTGCTCTCCGCCGCGCTGCTGCTCGCCCTCGCTCTGATCGCGGCGGGTCCAAAACATACTTCGGCGGAAGATCCGTCCCTTGCCATCGACGTGGGGACCAGCGGTAACACCGGCAACGCTGTGGGTGAGATCGAGGACTGCATTAGCGTTGCCACCGGCGAGCAGTTTGAAGTCGACGTTCTCATCCTGGAGGTGACCGATCTCCTGGCATGGGAGATACACCTGGACTACGACCCGGCAGTTCTTACGGTCGTCGATCATGACGTCAAGCTGTTCCAGGGCGCCAACGAAGGATCTTCCCCTATCGACATCTCAGCCCGCCTCCCCAACCACTCCGGCTTCCACACACTCTCCGCCTTTGAGTCCAGCGATCCACCCCGGGTGGACAGCGGATCTGGTGTGTTGGCCAGGGTCACACTCGAAGCCACTGCAGACGGTGAGACCGAAATAGCTCTTGGTCAGCGTGATATCAACAACGACGACGTTCTCGACCGGGGAACTCTAATGCGGGACGTCGACGCGGCGGTGATAGGAGACACGAACGAGGACAACTTCTTCGACGGTGAGGTCACTGGCGCCATAGCTGTTGTCGGCGACGACTGCCCCCCCGGGTACAACGTTGCCACGCCGGCCTCCAGCGATCCTGGGGATACCCAGGGCTGGTTGTACGCGGCGGCAGCCGGAATGATCGGAGTGATCGGAGTCGCCGCTGTCGTTGCAATCGTAGTGGTCCGGCGGCGTTCCACGTAGCGGCTCGCGCCGCCCTGGGTCACGCCCCGATAGGCAGCGTAATCACGAACCTGCTGCCCCCACCATCCCGGTTCTCCGCCCGTATGTTGCCACCGTGAGCGCCAGCGATCCAGCGAGATATAGCGAGGCCAATCCCCGCTCCCCCGGTTGATCGGGACCCGCCCTGCGGCCCCTGGTGGAAGCGCTCGAAAACGCGCTCCAGCTCCTCCTGTGGTATGCCGGGCCCTTCGTCCTCCACCGCGATGGTTGCCTCGCCAGCACCGTTGGCAAGTTCCACGATAACTTCGCCTTGCGCCGGCGAGAATTTCACGGCATTGTCCACGACGTTCAGCAGTAACTGTTTGAGGAGATCCCTGTCGCCTGACACGCTTACGTGCTCCTCGTGCACGAAACGCAGGCTGACATCGTCCCGCACGTTCTGTTCCTGGTGGACGACCTCGAGGCACAGATCGTCCAGATCGACCGGCCGGCGCGCCACATCACGGCCTGCTTCGGCGTGTGCCAGGTACAGGAGGTTCGTTGTCAAACGAATCAAGCGCGACACTTCTGCCGACATCCTTTCCAACTGCACCCGGGTGTCGGCAGGAATCGACGGGTCCATCAAGAGCACATCCAGGTTCCCTTGCAACCCCGTCAACGGCGTGCGTAGCTCGTGAGACACGTCCATCACGAAATTACGCTGCTGAGCAAACGCCGCTTCCAGCCGGGCCAGCATCGCATCAAACGTGTCCGCCAGGCGCTGGACCTCCGACGGTTCGTGGCGCGCTCCGAGCCGGCGGCTCAAGTCGGAAGCTTCGATCTCACTCGCCGTGTGGGCGATGCGTTCCACCGGCTGAAGTGCGCTCCGCGCCAGGAGATACCCCACGATCGAGACTGCGATCAGCGCTATGGCACCACCAAAGACGAGGATGAGGGCCATGGCGTCGCGCACTTCTTGTACCGTTTGGGTGCTGCGCCCCACTTGTACGATCCCCAACACTTCCTCCTCCCCGCGCAGGCTCCCCGTCCGCACACGAAACTGCTCTCCCCCCATGACCACACTCTCCTCCAATTGCCTGCCCTCCACGATAATCCCCACGACGTCGTCATCGGCGGGCCGAAGGGCATCGACATCAGCGTCGTCGTTGGCCGCGATCAATTGGCCGTTGGTGTCGTAGATGGCCACGGGAAAGGGGAAGGCGTTCACCAGCTCCTGGTAGTCGTCACCGTCAGTGAGGAAAGCCCTGCCAAAGACGTTCTGATAATTCCGGTCCAGGCCGTTTCTTATGTCATCTTCGAGGATCTGGGTCACCGCCACCCACACCAGGAGGAAAACGGTCGCCACCGCAAACGCGAAAGCCAGTGCGATCCAGATCGTGAGGCGCCACCGTAGCGCCAACCGGCCCCGTGAAACCTGGGCGCTCATACTACGGCTTCAGAACGTATCCCACGCCCCTGACGGCATGAATCAGATCCGGTTCATCCTCAGCGTTTAGCTTCTTCCGTAAGTAGCGCACATATACCTTGATCGTGTCGCTCTCCACGTCGAACGTGTATCCCCACACGCGCTCGAAGATGGTGTTCCTGTCCATTACCTTTCCGGCATTACGGGCAAGAAACAGTAGCAAGTCATACTCTCTCGCCGTCAACTCGATCTCACGTGAGCCCCTCGTCACGCCACGGCTGGCCGGGTGAATGGTCAGGTCCGCCACCTGGATGATCTCCTCGTCAGGTTCATGCCGGCGCAGCGCCGCACGCACACGAGCGAGGAGTTCGTCGAATGCAAAGGGCTTCGTCACGTAGTCATCGGCGCCGGCATCAAGACCCCTGATCTTGTCTTCCACGGAGTCTCGGGCCGTCAGGATGATGATTGGCGTGTTACCCGCTGATCGAAGCCGGCGGCAGACCTCGACCCCGTCCAATTTCGGGATCATCAGATCGAGCAACACAAGGTCAGGCGGCTTGTCCAGGGCCGCGGCCAACCCGGCCTCGCCATCGTGGGCAACGTCTACTTCGTAATCCTTGTAGATCAGCCCCCGCCGAACGAAATCGGCAATGCTCGTGTCATCTTCAACCAGCAGAATTCTTGTCATACGTGAAACAGAACGCAATCGTGCAGCTATTAGTAATTATACGTGTGATGGATAGCGTTCCAGGTTTTCAGCCCTGTGCGGGCGGAAATGTTTGGACTGCCCGTCCCCCCACCGTCATAGCCCAGTCACGAACCTGCGCCGCGAAGACGTCATCCTCGACACCGGTCGGCGTGTCGGACACCACCATGAGGTAGATGAACGTGCGCCCTGACCGAAAGAGGAGGTGATCGATGACAGCCAGTCGCGGCGGAGGGCATGTGGGCGCAGGGGAGGGCCCGGGTGTCGCCTCCGCCGCCTCGCACTGATCCAGTCCCGTGATACGCAGCCAATATGACTCATCGCCTACGCCGCTAGCCACCTCGGCTGTTTGCACGTCGTCCAGGTCCTGGTAGTTCGCCGGCCAGTCGTTGGTTCGTGCCGCCTCAGAACGTGTCTTGAAGGCCTGGGAGGCGCCTTCAGGATCCAGGTACACGCTCGCAGAGTTCTGGATGCCCCCCCTTGCAGGCGAATCGGCGGGGACATCGGCCACGGGCACAAACGTCAAGTCGACGCCCAACTGTCGACCCAGTCCATTGAGACGGTCGAGCTCCTCCTGCGAAGGTCCAGCGACCTGTTCGTTAGTCGAGTACTCCAGGGCCCCGGCTTCCAACTCCTGGGGCACTTCCTCGTCCTTGAGCAATATCGAGGCTAGTTGCTCCTCCAGTGTCTCGGGTGCGGCGCTGGATGAGGGGTTGGCTTGCCCATCATCACCCCCGTCCTTGCAGGCGGCAGCAATCAACAGTGAACAAGCAGACAGTGAAAAAGCGCCGATGAGCGCGATCCGGTAAAGCATTTCGGTCGTATACGTTACGCACGATGATAAAGGTCAGGATTCGGGCGGAACAGCCCCGGCAAGATGCGAGCGAATGGCAATTGAAAGCGCACACCCTCGAATCTTTACGTCAACGTAAGGCTATATCGCTTGACTGTTTGGTAAACCACATACATAGTATTGGAGAATCATCACATCTGGACATTCTTGCGTAACAGGATGACCACGTGCGGCTAGGGAGGTTTATCTAATGATTACAAGAGGGTTGCGGTCGCTCCATCTGCTCCCCTTGGTGTTGTTGGTCGCGGTTTCCGCGGTCGTGCTGCACCAAGATAGCAGTGGCGCCCAGGTACCAGGCTTCAACGCCTGCGCCAGTGCGGAACTGGTTGATCCCACGCCTAACGCCACTTCGAACATCAAGGGGAAATTCGGCGTTGGTATCGGTGAGGATTGTGTGAAGCCGAGTGCCGATGATGCAATCTCATTTAACACAGGTGGTCTTGCCACTGTTACTCCACCGGAATGGGGAGTGGCCAAGGGTACGGACATCCCGGTAGGCACCAAGATCGGAACGTTCTCGTCGATCGCGCAGTTGGGTTTGCTCAACAACCCGTGCAGCACCATCATCCCGGTAGGATTCGACCTCCTGAACGCATCAATCGATCTGAACGACACGATCTCACCGAAACCGGTGCAATCTGACGGACGCCAGCCCCCGAACCGCCTTGAGCCCCTCGCCCTTGACGGCAACGGCAACGGCATTCCTGACGGGGCTGACAAGTGGCCGACCTATCTCACGGACCAGGCCAACAAGCCGGAGGTTCCGTGGGACTTCACGAAACTGCGGGCGCGCTACGTCGGATTCAACACCACGGCGGTGTCGGGAACGGCGGTCGTGCTCAACTTCCTGCTGTTCGAGCCGGGGTCCCCTGTACACGAGCTGTTCCAGGTAGATCCTTTGCTCGGTTACCCTGCTCTCACCGTACTCAACGACCCAACTACTACTGCCTCTGACCAGGACGCGCCAAGCGACTTCTGCGCTCCGTTGACCGTTGGCTCGGAGATCATCGGGAATGCCGGCGGCGGCGAGTTCAGGAAGAATCCAGGCGATGGCGCCTACAACTTCGTCACGCTTATAGCAAACATTCCGGATGCGGATGGCGACGGAATTGAGAACCCCCTGGACACCTGCCCGCTAAACGCGAACCCCACATGGGACCCCCGCGCCCCTGCGCCGGGACCAGGTGACGAGGACGGTGACGGTCTTCCCAACGACGTAGGTACGACCTGCGATCCCGATCCCGTGAACAAGAGTGCAGGCACGGCGGGAACCGGAATTTCGTTCACAGACGAGGATCTTGATGGTTGGCAAAACCGGGGAGACAACTGCCCGCTGCTCGCCAACCCCGATCAGGATGACGCCGAGCCGGACGGCATAGGCGACGCCTGTGATCCCGATCCGGCCGTACGGAACGGTGCGATCGCCATCGAATGCGAAATCACTCAAGTAAGCGTTGGTGCCGGAGGGACACCCGCGTCGGATCCGGCAAACCTTCAGCCTTGCAATCCAAGCGCACCCCTGAGCAACGCGGGAGGCGGCGGCGGCACAACCACTGACACCGGCTCTGGCTCGGGCTCCGGTTCTGGCTCAGGCTCAGGCTCAGGCTCAGGCGGCGGAACATCGACCGCAGGCGGGGTGGGCGGCACAAGCACCGCTGGCATCGGCAGCCTCTCACCCGTGGGCACCAGCCCGGCAGCCTGGGCAGCAATCTTGGCCGTTTTTGGCGCGATCGGCGTCCTCGGCGGCGCCAGCGTCGTCGGAGCCCGCATCTGGAGGAAGCGCTAGACATATGCGAAAGGAAACAACCAGGTTGATACTCAAACCACTGCTAACGTGGGGTGCGCTCTTTGTCGTGCTCGGCGCGGTACTCATGGTAGGCCGGTTCGACCATGCGGAAGGTCAGACTTTCGACCCGGTATTCGACTTCCAGGTGACGCCGCTTGAACCTGAAACCCCCTCCGATACCAAGGTAAACCTCGATATTCCCGAGGGGCAGGTTAACTTCAGGGCCACGATCAACTACGTACCCGCTGAGTGGGGCATTGTCCGGGGGGACGCGATCCCTGTCGGCGCTCCTGTCGGCGAACTCCTGTCGGAGGCAGTCCTGGGCCTCATCAACGCGGCGTGCAACCAGAAGTTGCCGGTCGGGTTCGACATGTTGAACGCTACTATCGACCGCAGCAAGACCGTTTCCTTCGAAGACCTGGACGGTGAAGATCAGACGGGCGAGCGAGAACCCAACACGCGGGACTTTGCTGAGGATAAGGACCAGAACGGACTCGCCGATGCGATAGACTCGTATCCCGACTTCCTGGACCGCGTCGTTGACGCGCAGCCGATCAGGCGCTCCGCTGGAATCACGCTCGTCGCTGGAACGCCTGTCCTGCTCCAGTTCCTGGTCTACGAACCTGGGACCCTCATTGACGAGGATATCCCGAACGACGAGGAGCTTGGGTTCCCGTTGGTGACTTACCTCCAGAATGCCGGCGATCCGGATATCGTGCCGGCGCCGGGAGTCATCACTGACTTCTGTAGCCCACTCGTTGTCGAAAACACCACGCTCGGTGTGAGCACCGACAACCCGGACACGGAAGCCGACGAGAGCGGTGTCACATTGACAGTGAACCCGACAGACGGCAGCTACACGTTCCGTTCGTTCGGCTTTGGTCAGTTCGACGCAGACGGAGACAGTTACGAAAACGGCCTGGACACCTGCGCCCTGGAGCCGAACGTCGGCAACCCCCGCATTCCTCTTGATGGCGATCTGGACAGTGATGGATTAGACCAGGCATGCGACCCTAACGACGACCCGAATGCGGGTGGAACGAATTCGGACGAGGACCTTGACGGCTACCTGAACCGCCAGGACAACTGCCCGCTGGATCCCAATGGAGAGCCGGCCGATGAGGAGAATCCAGTCGAGGGCGAAACCAACCAGGCCGACGAGGACAAGGATGGCCTGGGGGATATCTGCGATCCCAACCCCGATACCGATGACGGTGAAATCCTCTCTCTGACGAACGAGTTCGTCATCGACATCGGGACGGGTGGCGGATCCCCAGGCGCACCGCCGAGCGAAGAAGCTTGCCCGGACTGCTGGCGCCCCGGTGAGGGAGGCGAAGATGGCGGTGAAGATCCGCCCTCTGAAGAGGGAGATGACGACGGTGGATCATCTGCACTGCCCTTTATCATCGCAGCCGCGGTCATCGGCGTAGCGGTGGTGGGCGGCGGCCTGCTCTTCATGCGCAGCCGCAGCGGCGGTGGCTCCGCCTAGTCGATCTCTGAAAGTGATGAAGAGGGGGCCTTTCGAGGCCCCCTCTTTCGTTGCTAACCCGATCGCGCAGGCACCGCGGCTGGGGTGGACAACGCGCCCAGATCAAACACCGCGGTGAGCAGTAACTCCGCATTCCGGTCGCTCGGTTGTAGCCCGGCCGCCTGCTCGTCCGCGTCCGGGTCATTCGCCGCGAGTTGGCGGGAGATTCCGGCGAGAAGCGCCTGGTCCTGCTCATCTTCAGGCGTCGGGTCGTCCGCATCGCCGGGTTTCAGTGGCGCCGACGAATCGTAGACCGTCGAAAAGATCGACAGCGTGCCATCGCCATTGTCCATGAGTTCCAGCAGTCGCCCTTGCATTGGTGAGTCCACTGAACCGCCCGTACTGACCTGCCAGTAGGAGTTCCTGGGCCGGTCAGCCGCATCAGCCTTCGCCGTGATGCGCTGTTGCAAGGTGTGCCCAGTGATGTGCAGCACTACGTTCGGAAAGCGGTGCAATTTCTCCTCCAGGTCATTTCCTAAGTATCGTGGCTCGTCTGAGCCGGTGCCGAACGGGTTCAGCATCATCTCCGGTGGATGGTGGCTGACGATGACGATTAGCTTGTTCTGGTTGGCGGTAGCCACGAGCTGCCCTTGAGTGTCGTAATACTCGCCACTCCTGGCAACCAATTGTTCCTCCAACCACTGGAATTGCGCTTCATCGAGTGCCCCATCCGAAAATCCTGCCCGATTAACCGTATCGAGAACAATAAAACCCACGCCGCCATGATCCACCACGTAGTGCGCCGTCGCCGAATCGACAGCATCGGGCGCGAATCCATGCCCCACCGGACCCGGACTCGGTGCCGTGCCGAAATGCTCCGCGATCCAGTCCCCCACGGCCAGGATACGCCGGTTGCCGTCCGAGCCCACGCCGCGGATCACCGTTTCCGGATCACTGAAGATACCGGTGTCCGTCAGTGTCCCGGGTGCGCCCGCGGTCGAGCACGCCTCCTCGAGCGCTGCCGGGCCGAGCTGCATTAGCTTCTGAGCGCCCAACGCAAACCTCGTGGCCTTGTCGTCAGCCACGAAGTTGCCCTCCACCAGCACGTCGCGGTTGCCGGCAACCGCGTACCACGGGAAGGCCAGTCCGACCGGCGTAAAGGGCCGCTGCCCGCTCTCCAGCAGGTTCCCATACGCTTCCGCAGGCGATTCCGCCTGCACACCCTGGTAGCCGATTGCCCCGCTGTCGGGATGCACAGGCTTCCCGTCCATCAAGTCGATGAACCAACGAAGCTCGTTGTAGTGGGCGTTGTTCGTGGCGTTGCCCGTGTGTATCGCGAAGTCGACCGCGCGGCCGGAAGTCGGGCTCGTGTCGATCGCGTTCGCCGCCACGATCAACGCCGCGGCACTCTGCACGCTCAGTGTCTCCTGAGGCCGGAACGCGGTCACGTCATCGGGACGCTCGCAGTCGTCCGCCCACTCGTGCCGGAGCGGCGACTCTTCGTCGATAATCCTGAAGTCGGACAGGTGATGGAACGCGATCAGCGACCGCCGTCGGTCCTCGCGGCCTGACTGTGCTTGCGCCAACTCCGCGCGCACGACGTGCGCCTCACCCGGACCGTAGACGAGGTTGTTGGACTCATCCGAAACGATCGTCCTATCGAGGGTCGTTCGAGGCTGCTCCTCGTCCCCGCCGCAAGCCGCCCACGCGATCAACCCAAGGCCGAAAAATCCAGTGCGTTGGAGGAACCGTCTCCTTCCGAACCGCCTGGAATCTGCGATACGCATGAATCACCGCGATTGTGATCAGGGGCGTATCTCACTGTCAATCAGGAGTGGTCTTAGCCGGCCACGCCGGCTTGCATGAAGATCCCGTTGTGGATGAAGAAGCTCCGAACGTAATTAGCAGTCTTCGACTGCTTCCTCGCATCGCCTTCGACAGTGGCCTGGAACTCCTCGATCTTCGCTGAATACTCACGTCGCGCCTTGATCCGTATCCGCTTCCCGCTCTCCACTTCGCGCGTGCACTCCGCAATGATCGTGTCCGGGTCCTTGTCGACGAACGACACGAATGCGACCAGCGCCTCTTGTCGCGGTGGCATGTCTATGTCTTCCCCCCACTGCTCGGCCAGCCCTCGCGCCCACTGGCGCACCGTTTCGTACTGTGAAATGTCCTGGGTCAACGTCGTCACATTGGTAGGTCGTACTCTTCGGCGAGGCGACGGATCTCTTCCGTACGGCCGGGAAGCGGCGCGGGCGCCTGAATCATCTTCGCTGCCTGCAGCTTCTCCACCACCGCCGGATCGCGTTTGAACGGCTTCCCGTACTCGCCCTCGAAATACAACTCCTCGAAGTCCGGCCGCGGGCGCTGTCCGCCGGCCTCCATCGATTCCGAAGGGTAGCCAACCAGCATCACCCACAGCGACACCCACTCCTCGGGTACGCCAAACACTTGCTTCGTGAGCACAGGATTCGGAGTGTTCAAGCAGGCGCCCAGCCCTTCGTCAAAGGCCGCCAGCAGCGCGTTCTGTGCTGCGCCCCCCGCATCCGCCGATGCCGCCGCCAGGTAACCCTGCAAGTTTTTGGTCATCGGCTCCAGTATCTGAGGGTAAACGAAGTCGTCCACGAACTTGTGACTCCAGCCGTGGGTGGGCGCCAGTGCGCCTACGTCGACCAGCTCCTTCAGGCGCGACCCCTTGATCCGGTTAACTACGCCGAGGTCGACGAAAAAGTAGATGTGCACCGGCGCCAGGTCCAGGGCAAGCGCCGCTACCGGCGTCTTCAGCATCTGCAGCTTGTCCGCCGGCAGCTTGTCCCGCTCTACCACGATCGCACGGAGCCAGTGGGCGTTCACCGCGCAAGAGGCCAGACGCGCCGTCTCCAGGATGACCTGGATCTTCTCGCGTTCGACGGGCTTATCAGGGTCGAAAAATCGGATTGACCGCCTGGTGCCGACGACTTCCTTAAACTCCATGCCGCAGTCCCCTTTCCAGGTCGAGCTATACTTTATGTCCGGGCGTGCAACGATCGCCCCCGGCGGCTTCGGCCCATTATTGCGGCAGTAAACGAACGTAAGTCAATGATTAATAATAGAACTGCAATTCCTCAATATTTGTTGCAGAAAGTCTTGACGTGCATATTATATCAAGCTAAACTGTTCCTTAACTTGAAATCCCGCAATACGACCACAGGCATTTTTCGGAGGATTGGAACCCTGCGGATGGCCTGCCCTCCTCAAACCCGCCAGGTCACCATTTACGGGCTTTCCGGAATCCAATAGGTGCAGTAACCCAGGGAGGGGTAAATGCTTCGGTCAACCTCTGTTCAGACCGACGAGTCAGAGCTGATCGCCAGGGCCAAGCGCGGCGATAAGGAAGCCTTCGGGGGGCTTTATGAGATCCACGCTGTGCGCGTCTTTCGCCACGCCTATTTCCTCACCGGTGAGGTCCCCCTGGCCGAGGACCTCACCGCTCAGACATTTCTCCGCGCCCTCGAGGCCATCCCGCGTTACGAGGATCGCGGCGTCCCCTTCGTCGCGTGGCTCCTCCGCATTACGGCGAACCTGGCGATCAATCACCGCAAGTCCCAAAAAAACGGCCGGCATGCCCAACTTCCCGACACCCTCGAGGATAACGACGCCCTCTCCTCTCCCGAAATCTCCTGCACCCTCAAGGCCGAGGGCGACCAGGTCTGGCAGCGAGTCCGCGATCTGCCTATCGAGCAGCGCCAGGTCATCGTGATGCGCTTCATGGACGATCTTCCCTACAGCACAGTCGCTCAGGTTCTCGGTAAATCCGTCGGCGCCGTCCGTGTCATCCAGTTCCGGGCCCTTTCCAACCTTCGCAACATGCTCCGTGACGACGAGCTGGCTGAAGCCTTCCGTCACGCCCGCGCCAGCTAGCCCGACTGCCAGCCCCAGCGCTCGAACACCCACGACTCAAGCCGCGCGAACAGCAGCCTGTCCACAGCCAGTCCGATGGCCACGATGACAAACATGATTCCGATCACCAGGCTCATGTTGTTCAAGTCGCGCCCTACCTGCAGCAGGTGACCGAGGCTGATGCTCACGAACAGCAGCTCCGCGGCCATCAACGACCGCCACGAGAACGACCAGCCGAGCTTCAGCCCCTGCACCATGGAGGGCACCATCGCCGGGATCAGCACGTACCGCAGCCGCTGGTAGTGGTTCGCTCCCATCGTTAGTGCCGCCCGCCGGTACAGCGGTGGAATGCCGCGCACCCCCGCGCGCGCCGAGATGGCAACCGCGCAGACCGAGCCCATGAACACCACGAAGATGATCGCGTTGTCGTTCAGCCCGAACCACAACAGCGCCAACGGCAGCCAGGTGATGCTCGGCAGCGACTGCAACCCCAGGACCAGGCTCCCAACCGTCTCGTCGGCGTAGCGGTTGACTCCGCACAGCATCCCGATCACGAAGCCGGCAAACAACGACAACGTGTAGCCGATGAACATGCGCTGCATGCTTGCCTTGATGGCGTCCCACAGCACGCCGTTGTTGATGTACTGCTGGAGGGAATCCCAGACTTCACCTGGCGAAGGGAAGAGAAACGGCGACCAGATCTCCGCGTCGTACGCCAGTTGCCAGAGCCCGAGCAGCGCCAGGTAGAACAGCACGATCCGCAGCACCTTAAGCGCTACTCCGGCGAGGTCCGCGTCCTCGATCCTTCGAGCGAACCCGTTACGGCGGCGCGACGGCGTTCCCGCCCGGATCTCCAGTTCGCTAGATCGCATACGACCCCTCCTTCTCTTGCGCCTCGTAGATGTCGTGCTCAAGTTCGCCGCGCACCCGCGCTGCCAGGTCCACGACAGCGTGCGAATCAGGGCTCCGCGGCCGTGGCAGGTCGACGACAATCTCCTTCTTCAACTGGCCCGGCGCCGGCGTCATCACCCAGACCCGGTCGCC
>DAINRO010000014.1:0-8730 GCA_036741795.1 Chloroflexota bacterium | reverse complement strand
CGCAGGTTCACCAGGGCGATGTAGCGATCGGCCAACTCCTTACGCTCCTTGCGGCCCCGTCCCGCGATCTTCAAGCCCAGCTCAACGTTCGCCCGGACGTTCAGCCAGGGGTAAAGAGCCGGCTCCTGGAACACGACGACGCGCTCGCGGCCTGGTTTCCGGATCTGCCTGCCATCGAACAGCGCCTCACCTTCGTCCGGCTGGTCCAGCCCTGCGACGATGTTGAGCAGGGTCGACTTGCCACAACCGGACGGCCCGACGATGCAGACGAATTCGCCTTCGGCGACGTCCATAGTGATCCCATCCAGCGCCAGCGTGTCGTGACGGCGCGTGCGGAAATGCCGGCGCAGGCCACGGAGGGAGAGCAGGCTCCCTCCTGAGGCCGTTGCCGGTGCCACCGCCGTATCCGGCGTGGCGTTCGTTTCCGTGCCAGGACGCGTCGTCATTGGTGTCTGCCTACTCCTCGATCGGAGTCAGACCCTCCGCTTCGAGCACATTATTCAGGAACGAGAGATCGTAAATGCCTTCGAGGTTCGGCTCATCGGCCAGGAACCCCAGCGCGTAAGCGGCGTCCGCCGACTCGATCAGACTGCTGGTGACCGGGTCGTAGGTGATCTCGATGTTCTCCCAGGCGGCGTCGATCACTTCTTGCGCAAGTGGCTTCGTCGTCACCCGCTCGATCCCTTCGTTCACCAGGGTCTTCGCTTCTTCCGGGTTGTCGTTGATGAACTGCGTTGTCTTGACGTTCGCTCGCACCAACTTCTCGACGACATCCGGGTGGTCTTCGAGGAATCCAGTACGGACGATGAGATGGGTGGTCACGTACTTGCCGTCGGGCCACAGCTCCGCCTCGTCGAGGAACAGCTCGCCACCCGCCTCCTGGATGATCCGCGTGCCCCACGGCTCCGGCACCCAGGCGCCATCGATATTTCCTTGCTGGAACGCCGTCAGGCTGTCAGCGTTGGCCTGGGGAAGTACTCTCACGCTGCCGCCCTGCTCCTGCGCCGCCAGTCCGTTGTCCTCAAGGTAGCTCCGGAGCGCAACATCCTGCGTGTTGCCCAGCTGAGGAGTCGCGATCGACTTCCCATCGAGGTCCTCTGCGGAGCTGATCCCCGATTCCGGGTCCACCACGAACAGAGCTCCGCCGCTCGTTGCGCCGGAGACGATGCGAAGAGCCTCGCCGTCCGACTGCACGAACCCGTTGATCGCCGGGTTGGGACCGATGTAGCTCGCGTCAATCTCACCCGCGAGCAGCGCTGTAATCACGTCCGGCCCAGCGTTGAACGTCTTCTCTTCGATCTCTACGTTGGCACCGAGCTCCTCGGCAAAGATGCCGTTGTTCAGGCCGACCAGCGGCTGGGAGTGTGTGATGTTTCCGAAGTAGCCCAGCCTTAGCGTCACGTCCTCCTCGCTATCAGTCCCGCCCGAGGCTGCTGGTGTCGAGTCGTTGTCTGCGTCCGCACCATCATCGTCATCGCTACAAGCAACCACGAGCAGCAGTGGAAGAAGTAGAAGCAAAGCCAGTAGGTTTTTCATTGGTAAGAGACTCCTTGACCGTCTGGATTAATGTCCGTTAAGCCCCCGCGCGGGGGCCTGTACAAGAGCACCACACTGAACGCAATGCCTTGAAACCAGAAAGACCGCCTCCAGTTGTCTGGTCAGCATTCGCCGGACATGCCAAATGGCTACGGTCTATCAAGGCGTTTCTTTTCCGTTGTATCGATCTGGATGACTCTCCCGTCCTGCACCACAACCTGCACGTGCCCGTGTTGCACCCGGCGGATCGCCGCGGGCACTTCGCGCAGCACTGTCTGTTCCTTTGCATCCGGGTTGCGCAATTCCGCCGTCATATCGAGTACATCTCCCGGCCCGTCGCAACAGCCTTTCGCTGCCGCGCCGCGAGGTCGCCGAACGTCGTTTGGTCCAGCACGCCGGCGATAGCGTCGCGGACGTCCGTCCAGAGGCCCCGCATCACGCAGGATGACTCCGTCGGGCAGCGATATACCGGGCACGGCACATGCGCCGACTGGCTCGCGCAGGGGCTCGGCGCCAGCGGGCCGTCCATAAGTCGCACCACCTCGCCTACCGTCAACTCGTCGGCGTCCTTCGCCAGCTCGTAGCCGCCGTGCGCGCCGCGGCGGCTACGCACCACCTGGGCGGTGCGCAAGGGCAGCATTATCTGCTCCAGGTACTTCTCGGAGATCCCCGTCCTCGCCGCCAGCGCATGCACTGACAGAGCCTCCGGTCCCTCTTTGGTGGAGAGCTCCAGCAGCACCCTCGTCGCGTAGTCGCCTCGTGTAGAAAGCTTCATGTCGTTAATTCCTACCGGATTAGTAGGGATTATTACACCAACTGCTCGTTCCTGTCAAGTCCGCCCCTTTTCCGTACCCATCGCGACGATATACTTGACTCCCAGCCACGAATCCAAAGGAGTCACCACGAACATGCCCCTCCGCATCGGCATCAACGGCTTCGGCCGCATCGGACGCCAGGTCTACAAGGCGATCCACGACCTCCACCCCGATAAGCTCGAAGTCGTCGCCGTCAACGACCTCACCGACCCCCGCACCAACGCGCACCTCCTCAAGTACGACAGCACCTACGGCCAGTTCGCCGGCGACATCGACGCCACGGACGACGAGATCCGCGTCAATGGCAGCGCGATCAAGGTCTTCAAAGAGCGCGACCCTGGCGCCATCCCCTGGGGCGGCGAGGGCATCGACCTCGTCGTCGAGTCCACGGGCTTCTTCACTGATGCAAACCAGGCCCGCGCTCACATCGACGGCGGCGGGGCGAAGAAGGTCATCATCAGTGCGCCGGCCTCGAACGAGGACCTCACCGTCGTCCTGGGCGTCAACGACGACAAATACGACCCCGCGAAGCACCAGGTAATCTCCAACGCCTCCTGCACCACGAACTGCATTGCCCCCGTGGTCAAGGTCCTGCACGACGCGTTCGGCGTCGAGAAGGGGTTCATGACCACCATTCATGCCATCACCAACGACCAGGTGATCAACGACACCGTCCACAGCGACCTCCGCCGCGCCCGCGCCGCCGGCCAGAACATCATCCCCACCACCACCGGTGCCGCGAAGGCCGTTACCCTCGTCATGCCCGAACTCAAGGGCCGCCTCGACGGCATGGCATTTCGCGTGCCCACGCCCACCGTCTCCGTATGCGACTTCGTCGCCACGATGTCTCGCCCCGTCACAAAAGAGGAGATCAACGAGGCATTCAAGGACGCCTCCACCGAGTCCATGCGCGGCATCCTCGGCTACACCGACCAGCCTCTTGTCTCCACCGACTTCCGCGGCGACCCCCGCAGCTCCATTGTTGACTCCCTCAGCACTCTCGTCCTCGACGGAGACCTCGTGAAAGCCGTCTCCTGGTACGACAACGAGTGGGGTTATTCCTGCCGCGTCGCCGACCTCTGCGCGCTCATGGGCGACAAGGGGATATAGCAATCTCGCACGCCCGCCTCGCACGTATCACCGGAAGATTCCTGGCATGACACGACTCCTTGCCCTTCTTGCCATCTCCGCTGCCCTCCTGCTCGCCGCCTGCGATGATAGCGGCGACGAGTCCGGCACGCCGCTTCCCACCTCAGTTTCTGAAACTGTTTGCGGGGAGAAGGTCATTAACGAGCCGATTGAGGACGAGATCCTTCCCCTCGTCGTCTCCTCCGACCTTGCCCTCGGCGAAAACCGCTTCGTGCTCGGCCTCATCGATCAAGAAGCCGGACAGCCCCTGGCTGACGCCACTGTCCATCTCGAATTCGTGTGCTTCGATACCACTGAGGGCACCCCTGCCTTCGAAGCTGATCCCGAGGCCGTCACCCTGACCAAGTCATACACGCATACCCACGACGACGGCTTCGTAGAGTCCCACGAGGCCGGTCAGACCGGCGCCTATGTCGCCAACGTCACGTTCGACCGCGCCGGCATCTGGGGTATCGTCGTGACTGGAACAACAGCTGACGGCCGCAAGTTCGGCCCGACACGCCCCACTTTCGGTGTCAACGAAACCCCCGTCGGCCTTGCTCTCGGTGAGGCGGCCCCGCGCAGCGAGCAACCCATCTCCGTGGACGGCACCGGCCTCGAGGCGCTCGACACCTCGGTAGCCCCCAATGCTGCCCAGCACAACATGACCCTTGCTACCGCCGTAACCTCGGGTAAGCCCACCGTCGTCGCCTTTGCGACACCAGCCTTCTGCCAGTCGCAGATCTGCGGTCCTATCAAGGAGATCTTCGACGATCTCAACACGGCCTACGACGGCCAGGCCAACTTCGTCCACATCGAACCCTATGACGTCACCCGGATCCGTGAAGGCACCTGCGATTCGCTTGAGATGTGCCTCGTGCCCACACTCCAGGAGTGGCGCCTGGCCAACGAGCCCTGGGTCTTTATCGTCGGCGCCGACGGCAACATCGCCGCACGCTTCGACGGCATCGCCTCCTACGAAGAGATGGAAGCAGCGCTCCAGCAGGCGCTCGGCTCGTAGGTCCACCCCGCTCTCGCCAATTGGTCGTAACACTGGGCTGAAGTACAATGACCGTTTGTAGATATGTTTGACACACTCAGCGACAAGCTACAGGGCGTCTTCAAGAAACTCGGCGGCCGCGGCACCATAACGGAGAAGGACCTCGACGAGGCTCTCCGCGAAGTCCGCCTCGCCCTCCTCGAGGCCGACGTCAACTACAAGGTCGTCAAGGATTTCATCGCCGCCGTCCGCGAGCGCGCGCTTGGTGCGAAGATCCTCAGCAGCCTCTCCCCGGGCCAGGCGATTATCGACGTCGTCAACCAGGAACTCGTAGAAGTCCTCGGTGGTGGCGCGGTCAAGCTCGAGAAATCCAACAAGCCCCCAACCGTCATCATGCTCGTCGGTCCCAAGGGAGCCGGCAAGACCACAACCACCGGTAAGCTCGCCCTTCACCTCCGCCGCAACGGCGAGCGCCCCCTTATGATCGGTGCCGACCCGGGACGTGTCGCCGCCGCCGAACAGCTCCAATCGCTCGGCAAGCAACTCAGTATCCCCGTCATCGCCGAGACGGGCGCCGTCAAGCCCGAGGCCATCGTCAAGAAGGGTCTTGAGGAGGCGAAGAACCTCTCCTCCTCTTACGTCATCGTTGACACTGTCGGCCACGTTCAACTCGAAGGGGAGGATGTCGCCGGGCTCGTCGCCCTTCACAAGCAGCTGCAGCCCACCGAGGTCCTCCTCGTCGCCGATGCCATGACCGGCCAGGAGGCCGTCACGGCCGCCGAGAGCTTCAATCAGGCGATTCCCCTTACGGGCCTGATCCTGACCAAGCTTGACGGTGATGCACGTGGTGGCGCCGCTCTCTCCATCCGGGCCGTCACCGGCGTCCCGATCAAGTTCGTTGGCGCAGGCGAAAAGGCGGACGCCCTCGAACCCTTCTACCCGGACCGCTTCGCGTCTCGCATCCTCGGCATGGGCGACATGCTCACCCTCATCGAGAAGGCCAAGTCGGAGATCACCGAGGACGAAGCCCAGAACCTGACCGACCGCATGAAGAAGGGCGACCTCACTCTCGACGATTTCCTCGGCCAGTACCAGCGAATCAAGAAGATGGGCCCGCTCAGCAATCTCATTGGTATGCTTCCCGGTGTCGGCCAGATCAAGAAGCAGCTCGACCTGGACAACATGGATGAGTCTTACTTTGGGCGCGTGGAAGCGATAATCTACGCTATGACAAAGGAAGAACGCAGGACGCCGGAAATTATCGACGGTAGCAGGCGGCGCCGCATCGCCCTCGGCAGCGGCACCCAGCCCGCGGACGTCAACCGCGTGCTCAAACAGTTCAAAGAAGCCAAGAAAGTCTTACAGCAGATCAGTTCCGGTAAGGGCCCAGACATCTCGCCGTTACTCAGGGGCCAATGAATCCGCAAATCACCCACTGGAGGTTCTAATTGCTACGAATACGCCTATCGAGGGTCGGTAAGAAGAAGCAACCTTCTTACCGCCTCGTAGTCACAGACAAGCGCAACCCGCGAGACGGCGCGCACCTGGAGATCGTCGGCCACATCAACCCGCTTACAGACCCGGCCACCGTCTCCCTCAAGGAGGAGCGCCTGGTGCACTGGCTCCAGGTCGGCGCCCAGCCGTCCGATACCGCAGCCAAGCTCCTCACAAAGCACGGCGTCATGGAGAAGGCTGGCAAAGCTCCCGTGATCTACAAGGGCAAGGAAGTTCCGCCCGCCGAGAAGGGCAAGAAGGACGAAGAAGCTGAAGCCGCCGCGCCCGCACCTGCGGCCAGCGCCGCCCTGGCGCCAGCCGCCGCAGAGGAAGCGCCCGCCGAGGTGCCCGCTGCTGAGGAAGCACCGGCCGAGGAAGCCGCTGCCGAAGAGGCGGCAGCCGAAGGGGAAGCCCCTGCCGAGGAACCACCCGCCGAGGAAGCACCCGCTGAGGAACCGGCCGCTGAAGAAGCACCCGCAGATGAAGCCGAAACCCCAACCGAGGACACCGAATAACTCCAACTAGATCCGAGGTACCCGCAAATGAAAGATCTCATCGAGTTCATGGCCCGGTCCATAGTCGATAACCCGGACGCCGTCGTCGTCTCCGAAGAGGACGCCGGCGACCACACCATCTACCACCTGAAGGTCGCCGACGACGACATGGGCCGCGTCATCGGCAAGCAAGGCCGCGTCGCCAACGCCATGCGCACCCTCCTCAAGGTAGCGGCCATCCGGCAGGGCGCACGCGCCGTCCTCGAGATCGGCGACGACGCTCGCCGCGACGACCGCCGCTCCAGCTACGCCCGCGACGACGACCGCGGCTACGACAGTCACGACGACGACGAAGACCACGACGACAAGCACGACGACAGCCAGTCCGGTGGGGATGAGCACGACGACGATCGCGAAGAGGACCGCCACGACGATGACGGCGGTGATCGTGATGACGATGACGACAAGCACGACGACGACAGCGACGACGACGACAGTGACGATGACGAAGATGATCGTGATGACGATGACGACGACAAGAAGGACGACTAGCCCAGGTTTGCTGGTTAGCAGGCTTGCAGGTCCTGGGTTCTAAAGTACTTGGTTCTGACGCGGGCCCCACGCCCTGCCTCCTGACCCCGTCCCTCGCGGCTTCGTCGCCATCGCCCGCGTGCTCGGGCCCTGGGGCGTCCGAGGCGACTTCAAGATCGAGCCACTGGCGGACCGCGACCGCTTTCGTCCCGGCCTCGCCGTCACCCTCGCGGGGACAACCCACACGGTGGAGCGCGTCAACGCCGCCTCCCGCCAACTCCGCCTCAAGCTCAACAACGTCGACGACCGCGACGCCGCGACTGCCCTACGGGGCGAATACCTCCTCGTTGCAGAAGCCGACCTCGGCCCCGCCGGGGAGGGCCGCTACTACCGCTTCCAGTTGGTCGGACTACGCGTCGTTACCACCACCGGCGAAGACATCGGCGAGATCACGGACGTCTTCGCCACGGGAAGCAACGACGTCTTCGTCGTGAAGGCCGAGGACGGCGAAGTCCTGATCCCCGCCGTGGACGATGTCGTACAGGAGATCGACCTGGAAGCGGGCAAGGTGACCATCGAAGCGATCCCGGGTCTGCTCGGCGACTGACCACACGACTTCTAACTCCACTCTTCTAACTTCTAACGAGGGAAGTTATACTCAATACCGTGGGGATATAGCTCAACTGGGAGAGCGCCGCGTTCGCAATGCGGAGGTTGGGGGTTCGAGTCCCCCTATCTCCACCAACTACTAACCACTGCCGCATGCCAGTCGCCATCGACTTCCACATCCACCCTCCGGGGCCGCACGGCGAGTCCCTGACTTCCTCGGAGGAGGCCCAGAAGTACTTCAAGACCGGGGCGCCGCCGGCTTCGGTCGAGGAGATGGCCGAGCACTACGCTGGGCTCGACATCATGGGCGTCGTCTTCGCGATCGACGACGAGACTGTGTCGGGACATCCTCCCATCACAAACGACTACATCGCGGACATCGCTCGCCGCTACCCGGAGCAGTTCATCGCCTTCGGGAGCGTCGACCCGTGGAAGGGACGGGCAGCCCTGCGGGAGATCAGCCGTTGCGCCGAGGACCTGGGGATGAAGGGGCTGAAGTTCATGCCCAACACCCAGGAGTTCTACCCGAACGACGCCCGCTTCTACCCAATCTGGGAACTGGCCGAGAAGCTGCGCCTCGTCACCCTCATCCACAGCGGGACGACCGGCGTCGGAGCGGGGCGGCCGGGTGGTGGCGGCGTCAAGCTTAAGTACTCGCGGCCGATCCCCTACATCGACGACATCGCCGCCGATTTCCCGGAACTCCGGATCGTCATGGCCCACCCTTCGTGGCCGTGGCAGGAGGAGCAGCTCGCCGTCCTCGTCCACAAGCCCAATGTGTACATGGACCTCTCCGGCTGGTCGCCGAAGTACTTCCAGCCCTCCCTCGTCCAGTACGCCAACACGCTGATCCAGGACAAGGTCCTCTTCGGCTCCGACTACCCGGTGATGAGGCCGGAGCGTTGGATGAAGGACTTCGAGGAGACCGGCTTCAAGGACGACGTCCGTGAGAAGATCCTGATCGGCAACGCGCGGGCGCTCCTTGGCCTGGACGCGTAGCCAGGCGAAGACCCGCGCACGTCCCTTTATACTGGCTTCGTACAAAAAGCCCCGGTAGCTCAGAGGATAGAGCGTCGGTTTCCTAAACCGCAGGTCGCAGGTTCGAGTCCTGCCCGGGGCACCA
>DAINRO010000013.1:0-39455 GCA_036741795.1 Chloroflexota bacterium | reverse complement strand
CCGAACAGGTCCCGTTCCTCGGCGATGGGTTCGCCGGCGTTGAGGCCCACGCGTACCTGGAGATCCGTTGCGTTAGCGCCGTTGTGGAGCGCCACTCCAAACTGGATTCCCAGCGCGCAATTGATCGCCCGGCTGGCACTCGGGAAGGTGGCCATGATCCCGTCTCCCGTGTGCTTGATCTCGGTGCCGCCAAACGTGCGCAACGCGTCGCGGACCACCGTGTTGTGGGCACGCAGCAGGTCCTGTGCGCTCTCATCGCCCAGGCGCTGCGTCGTGGCGGTCGAGTCCACCATGTCGGTGAAGAGGATCGTCTGCAGCCCTTCGCGAACGTCCGAACTGGGCGCGCCCTCGCCTCCGCCGAGAAAACTCTCGATGGCCGAAATCAGGGGCTCCACGTCACCGAGTCCAATGACGTGAATATCGCCCTCGAGCGCCACGAAGCGCGCTCCCTTGATCTTCGCCGCCATCTCCCTCCCCTGGACGAATGGGCACGTCTTGTCCCCCTTGCGGTGGAGCACCAGTGTCGGGACGCTCACCCGGGGCAGTAGTTCCGTGACTTTGAAGTCAAAAAGGCTTTGCAGCGTCGCGGCCGCACCCTCGGCGTTCGCCGACTGGCGCATGTATTCCGCGGCAAAGACCCGCATTTCGGCCGGGACACCGGGAGCAAACATCTCGAGCATCGCCGTCGCGCCGATCCCCTGCCAGTCATGGCGAATAAGGCTCACGAACCCGTCCACCAGGTCCTTGAAGTACGCGGTCGTCCCATCGTGGTAGGAGCCGTAGATGATCAGCGTGTGTACGTTCTCAGGGTGCTGCACGCTATAGGCGATCGAGATCGGACCGCCCTGCGAGTACCCGAGCAGCGTGACTCCCTTCAGCCCCAGGCCGTTGATGATCGCGTCGAGATCCGCCAGGTTCGCATCCGGGGAGTAGTCCGTGACGTCCCGGTCCGAAAGGCCGGTCCCGCGCTTGTCGTACAGGATCACGGTGTTTCGCTCGGAGAGGCGCTGGTACATCTCGTGGTTCGGCGCTGAGGCCAGGTCCATCTCCAGGTGACTTATCCACCCGGGGACGATAATCAGCGGCGGGCCAGACCCGAAAGTTGCGACGGCGAGGCTGACGCCGTCAGGCGCCGTGATGAATTGGATTTGCTGCTGCATGGCGGTAGAATACCACCGCCCAAAGGGGCAGTGCCCTATTAAGCCGCGCAGGCCTCGACGAACGCCGCGAACAGCGGCTTCGAGTCCTCCCGCATCTCCGGCCGCTCGGGGTGCCACTGGACTCCTGTCACCCACTTTAGTTCGGTGTGTTGGGCAGCTTCGACGTACTCGTCGTGCGAGAGCGCCGTGGCCCGGAGGGACGGGGCTAAGCGGTCGCGGGTGATCCCCTGGTGGTGGCGGGAGTTCACCTTCAGCGTTGGCTGCCCCGGATAGGCGTCCGCCACGTGGCTCGGGCCGTCGAGCGAGATCTCGTGCCACGTAGAGTCGCCTTCCGGGGTCCACTTGTGGCTCTCGTCCGGCACGTGCTGCAGCAGCGTTCCGCCCAGCGCCACGTTCAATAGCTGGTGGCCGCGACAGATAGCCAGGACCGGGATGTCGGCGTCGAGCGCCTCTTGCAGAAGCGCCAACTCCTGGCTGTCCCGCGCCTTGTGGGGCTTGTCCGTTTGCGGCCCGCGCTTCTCGTTGTACAGCGCAGGGTCCACGTCCACACCGCCCATCAGCACCAACCCCCGCGTTTCCGGGGGCAGCTTCTTCTCCTCCGCCATCCGGCAACGCCCGCCCGCGATCTCAACGGAGTCCATGTAGTACCCCGTACGCTCCCAGGTCGGCGCCCGCCAGCGCGGGATGGCGATCAGCGGCTTCATGCCCTAAGCGTAGGCAATTGGGAAGTCAGTTGGAAGCTTCTGCGCAAACCAACCGGGGGCGATCATGTTCAGCGCAAGCGCGTGCGACTCCCGGGTCCTCGTCCGCCGCCTCCGCGACCTGACGCCCGTTTAGCTGAGTAGCCAGCATTCGTCCCCGCCACTGGCGTCATGGTCGCCAAAAGCGCGAGCCCATGGTGGACACGACTCGCGCGCGTCTGTTGTTCCTCAACTACCTGTCGTGAGAACTTGCCCCAGAAGCCGGAGGGCGAACAGTCCCCATCCCTCCGGTATCACTATCGGATAGGCAGATCCAGTGCGTAACCAAACGTCACGCTGCTCGGGTTAACGGTCGTCGGGTATCCGGCGGCCGTAGGACCAACCGGTCTCCTGATCGGGAGATCGAGCGCGTATCCGAATAGCCACTCCGGATCGTCCACCATATCCACTTTGTTCATCATAATGTTAGGGTGCACGCTCAGGTTCAGGTGATAAGTGCCACCCCCGCCCGAGTCAGGCGAGACATGAATGTCGTAGTCGCCGGTAGCATTTACGGTCCAAAAGAGGGGTTCAGGAGAGATTGGCGTCCCCCCGTCACAACCGCCACCGAAGGCGAAGGGCGATTGTGGTTGGAGCCGTTGGAAGAGAGCCTGGCAGATGACCGGCCCTTCGGGCTCCGGCTCGCAGCAAGGGCCGATGTCCGACACGTCCACGAATCCACGGAAGTCGACGATGATGTCGTGACGGACGCCCGGGTCCCCGTCTATGAGGTCATCGATCTTGTTCTGAGGTGCGACGTCGCGGTTCCACGGGACGGGGTCGATGCGCCAGACCTCAGGGATGTAGCAAGAGCCCGGGTCTGCAATGGGTGGTACACATTCGACATGAACGGTCAGGTCGGCCGAATGGCTCTTGGGGTCCGCCGCTTCTGTGACTCTAACGTAGTACGGCCCATCGTCGTCGTCGCCGCAATTCAGCGCTGTTGCCGTGAATGTAGTGCCCTGGGTCTGACGAACATAGCCAACGGGTACGACATCGGTCACCACCAGGTCTGACGCTTCGCACCGGAATACGACCTCGCTGTCGTCGTTGTCGACACCAAACGATACCATCATGTCGTTCCCTGGCCTCTCGGAAACGCCCGTCTGCCCGAACTGCACACCTGGATCCAGCAGTATCGTGTCGCATCGGCAGACGATCCGCCCCTCATCCGGCTTGTAGACGCTGTCGAACAGGCGTGTTTCCGGCCCCCAGCGCATGCCGTCCATGAGCAGCGAGTTGCCCTGCTGGCTGGCCTGGGCTCCGGGGATGGGGACGTTGAACTGATCTTCGATACGGGGCACGCCGAAGGCGTCGTACGTGGTGCGCTCAACGGGCTGGGCGAACTGGTTGGTGAGCGCGGCGGTATCGCCGTCGGCATCGGTGTTTATGAACAGCGGCTGACCTGGGGCGGACTGGCGGTCGATCCGCGAGGCCCAGTTGGTGGGGCAATTGGGCCGAACATCGATGCACGCACCTATGAACTGCGTAAGACCTGTGGTGCTCTTGTTTTCCTGGAGGAGCGTGCTGCCCGAGTAGCCGTAAACGTGTACGGCGTTGAACGGCACCGTGTTCTGCACGATCTTGGTCACCTCACGCCCTATCGCGTCGTACTTGTGGTCGGAAATTGGCTGGAAGGGGACGTTGCGGTCCACATGCGAGAGCCGGTTGTACGCGTCATAGGCGTGGGTGCGCGTATTGTCGTTCCGCAGGTTGCCGTTGTTGTCGAATGTGTGCGGCTGGCCGCCGAACTGCGTGTAGCGGTTGCGGTTGTCCGGCACGCCCTGGCCCGGACCGACCCAGTTGCCGTTGCCGTCCAGCTGGTAGCCGGTGACGACGGGGACGCCGCCGATGTCGCGGGTGAACTGCGTGAGGCGGTAAGCGGAGTCGTAAATGCTCTGGTCGGTCCGGCCGCTGTGCGCCCTCGTCTCCTGGGTACGGTTATTCATCCGGTCGAGGGTGTAGTCGAATACCGCAATCGGGTTGTTGGCCGGGTCCAGGTGCTGCATCTTCACGACGCGACGCAGGGAGTCGTAGCCGACATCGGTCCCGAGGATGGGGTCGCGGTAAGTCAGCCGTCCGCGGCTTGCTCCCGTTGCCGGGTTCATGTGGGTCTGCTCCAGGAGGCGCGCGCCGATGTAGACCTGGTTCGAGGTGGGGAACGGCTCGGCATTGTCCTGCACCTGGACCGGGCGGTCGAGGGCATCGTAGGCGTAGTTGACCTGGCGATTGTTGGGGTAGATCAGGACGATGCCGTTACCATCGCCGCTGTATCGGCTGGAGGTCGCGGCGCCGTTGTGGACCTCTTCGAGCCGTTGGCTGAGCGAGTCGTAGGCCATCCCGAGCGAGGAGTCGTCGCCGGGGTTCACTGGGTCGTTGTTGTCCGTGGCGTTGCGGAGACGACCGAGAGCGTCGTACTGGTACGTCGTCAGCGTGGTACCGATCACCCCCGGCGCGCGGGTGATCGTGTCGCTGATGAGGCGGTTAAGGGCGTCGTAGGCGTAAACATGAAGGGAGCCGTTCTGGTCCGTGTAGCGGGTGACATTGCTGTCTCGGTCGTACTGGTATTGTTCCGTCGTCCCATCGTCGTAGGTGCGGACGATGGGCCGGTTAAGGTGGTCATACGTGGTGGTAGTGATGTTGCCGAGGGCGCCCAGCTGCCCAATGTTGGTGTTGTTGTCGCCGCCGGTGCTGCCATCGTCGGCGGAGGCGAAGGGTCGGCTGTTGGGATCGAAGAACGACTCGGTGACGATCCGGCCATCCGCGTTCGCCGGGTTGCCGAGGTCGATGGCGCCGGCGCCACTGCCCCCAATCCGCAGATCGGTCACAGAGGCGATGCGGCGGCTGAGGCCGTCGTACACGTGGGAGCGGGTGTTGCCGGGGTCGTTGATGGCGCCGCACTGCCCGGCGGGATCGGGATTGAGCGTGGCGTTCTGGGCGTCGCTGGTGGATACGAGGTTACTGCGGCTGTCGTAGGCGTAGCGCATTGTTTGCCCGATGGTGGGTTCGCAGGAGCGGACCATGCGGCCGAGCGCGTCGTAGACATAGTGCTGGTCGAAAGTCTCATTGAGGACGGGAAGGACCCCGCTCGAACTTTCCTCGTAAAGGATCAGACTGCGGTCGAAGCCCTGGTCGTCGTGCGTCATAGTCCTCGTGATTCCATCCGATGTGTCATGGCCCGTGAACAGGACGCGGCCCGCGCCATCGTAGGTGTGGCGCATGTTGTAGGCGGGGGCGGTGTTGGAGTAGTCGTCCTCGACGTGGAAGCGCAGGCGGTGCAGCCGGTCGTATTCGTAGCGCTCGACGACGAGGCCATCGTTGGTGGAGCCGAGGGGGCCATCGGTGAGGACCGGCGGGCGTATTGTGGCGACGCCCGCTGAGACGAAGAGGTGACGGTTGGTCTCGAATACGCGGCTGCTCTCGTCGTGCTTGTAGTCCGTGCGCGCCAGGAGCGTCTGGGCGAAGCTCAGCGGCGTTAGTGGCTGGGCGAACGTAGCGGCCGCGTTGCTCGTCGGCGTTGCGCCGCCCACGGGGCCGTAAACGCGCGACGAAACGCGGTTGCTGGCGGGGTCATACTGGTAGAACGTCTGGCCACCGGCGGCGTCGACTTCGCTGACGCGGCGGTCGAGGCCATCGTACATGTACGTCGTCACTTCGGCGCCGCCAACGCTGTCGGTATCCTCGGCGTCCGTGATCGTGGCCAGGTTGCCGTTGTTATCTGGCGTCCGGCTGCGGGTGGAGATGTCGGGGCTGTCGGGGATTGAGGGCAGGATCGCGATGTCGGCGTGTGCCGCGATCGAGCGGCCCTGGGCGGTCTGGCCGCCCGCCGTGTCGGTGAAGAGGAGGTCCCGCTCGTCGTAGACAGCAGCGACGACGTTGCTGGCCTGGAAGTTCGGGTCCAGCGCGGGGAGGTTCGCCGTCGGGTTCATGGTCAGGACGCGGTTGCCGTTACGGTCGTAGCGGTGCCTGGTCTGCGGGTTCTGGGCGGGGCCGGTCACGGTGCCGGACTCGGCGACCGTGCGCACAGTGTTGCCGGTGATGTCCACCTGGTAGAAGACGTCGAAGAACGACTGGCCGCCGACCGGGTCCGGGTTGGAGTACTGAGGCGGGAGGTCCGCCAGCGGCAGGTTGCCATCCACCTGGGAGGTGTTGCCCCTGTCCTCTGCCTGGCTGAGCATGAGTCGGCCGTTGTAGTCGAAGAAGTACCGGCCCAGGAACGCATCTGCGGTGAGTGGCAGCGGCTCCGGGGGGTTGGGTGCGAAGACGTTTACGGCCGACGCGCTCGTAACCTGGACGGTCTCGCCCAGCTGGTTCACAGCGTAGTCGGTAGCGATACCGCGAGCGTCGACGTGGCGGACCAGGTTGCCGCGGGCGTCGTATCGGTACTCGTGGCGGGCGTTGATCGGTGTCGGGTTAGTGCCGGTGTTGCGGGCAGGGTCGCTGGTAGTGTCAGTGGTGGTCGCCTTGAGGTAGCCTCCGGTTGTTGGGTTGCCGGCCGGGAAGTTGATGGTGCCGTCGCCATCGGGGTCTTGCTCGGAGTAGTACTCGAATGTGTGGACGTTCAGTTCTGCGTCCCTGACGAGGATGGGCTGGCAACTGACGAGGCTGAGTTGGACGAGTTCGATCTCGATCTGGTTCGTCGTCCCTTCGGCCAGCGCCTGGTTGGAGCCAGCAAGAAGCGTGTTGGCGGGGCTGGTCACACGGATCGTGCAGCCGTTCTCAATCGTTGTGGTGCCGTCGCCGTTGATGTCGCCGAGGGCGGCGCCGCACATTCCGGCCGCCGTTAGCAGGTTCTGGACCTCGACCGCGGTTCGCCCGACGTTGGCGCCGATGGCGGCGAAGTCGCAGGCCTCCTCGTAGTCAAAGGTGGTCGTCGTTGTGTAGCGGGCGGCCGACTGGGCGCCGCCGTTCTGGGGGATGTAGGTCCCATCGGTGCCCCTCGGTTCGACAGTGGTGCGGACGCGGTTGTAGATGGGATCGTACGTGTAGTTGGACATGACCGATGCCTGGTCGCCGCCGCGGCCCGGATCCGCCGTGCTAGTCGACGAGAGGAGGTTGCCCTGCGACAGGCGGTTCGTGTTCGCGGAGTCATAGGTGTACGTCCGCGAGTTGCCTTGCGGCAGTGTCGCGCTGAGCACCTCCCCGTCGGCGTTATACGTGTGAGACGTGACGTACGACGCGGGGTCGGCCGGGCGAATATTGCGGTTGGTAAGTTGTTCCGCGCGGAGAACCCGGCCGGCCCCGTCGTAGCGGTACTCCACGATGTTGCCGTTGCGGTCGGTGACACACGTCTGCTCAGGGGCCGGACATCCCGCAGTTGGAGCATATTCGTATGAGGTCGTGCCTCCTGCCTGCACACCACTGGCGTTGGTTCCGCCCCGGACGTGCGTGACAACCCGGTCCAGGCTGTCGTACGTGTACTGCTCCCTCGGCGTCCCAGTCGTCACTGCTTCCTGTGGCGAAGTGACTGTCGCGAGGTCGTGGTTGCGAGCTGGATCGACGAATCCGCCGGCGTAGGTGTAGGCCGTGGGACGGCCGTTGAGGAAGTTGTTGCTGTTGACAGTGCCGGAGACGATAGGTCCCCAGGCACGCACCAGGTCGTAACTCCCGTCGTACGCGTAGCGCACAGCTCTCCCGGCGTAGTCCTGGACGACGGCAAGCCTTCCCTGTTGGTTGTACGAGAAGTCGATGTTCCGCCCGAGGGTATCGACGACGCGGATCAGCCGGTTCAAGCCGTCGTACTGGTACTGCATGGTGTTGCCGTTTCGGTCCGAGACGCTCGTCATCCGGGCCAGGTTGCTGATCGGGATGGTGTATTGCACGACGTTGCCGGCGTGGTCTCGCTCCGTGTATGAGCCGTCGATGTTCTTAATCAGCCTTGTGTAAAATCCCGTCGGCGCTGTGTAGTTTCCGCCGCTTTCGTCGTACGTGTCGGCGCGGGTCATCCCGTCCATCACGACTACATCCAGATCGCCCTCGACGAAGAGCCGGCGGTTGTGGTTGAAGTCCCAGCCGTTCCCCAGCGGGCCGTCGAAGTTCATGCCGCTCCGGTGCTTCCGGGTGAGAACGAAGTCGAAGCCGCGCCCAGGGATCACGAGGTCCGTCGCGACGGCGTACGACTCCCCTGTCGCGGAGTAGACTCCGCTGACACTCACGAGGCTCATCGGGATTAGCTCAATGGGGATGTCACCTCGGTGCGGCGAGTCTGGGGCGCCGCCGGAAGGATTCCGAGCCGGTTCCAGGGGGAAGGTGTAGGCCGGCACGCCATTCACCGGGGTTGGTCCGACCTGGCCAGTCGCGGGCGTGCAGGTTGTGTTGTAGACGGGGCTGAAAAGTGAGATGTCGCTCAAGTTGACCCTCGCGTCGGCGTTGAGGTCGGCACGCGGGTTGTACAGGCTGGCAGGAGAGAAGGTGTTGTATGGGCCGCTCATGAGCGATACGTCGCTCAAGTTCGTGAAACGGTTGTCGTTCAGATCGGTCGGCATTGCGTCGACCACTTCGTCCAGGAATAGTGCCGTCGCTGAGCAACCATTAAGCGCATCCGTGCCCGCGAAGAATTCACGGGTATCCGCAAACGTGTCGTTGTCGTCGTCGGTGTCGCAGGCGTCCCCGAGGGCGTCCGCTGGGCGCGACGACCCGGCGGCGTTCATCAACAGGTCAGTGTTTAGCTGGCCTGGATTGACGACGCTCGGGCAGTTGTCGAGCGCGTCGTCAATGCCATCGCCGTCTGAGTCGGCCGCGGAGACCTTGCTCACAGACAAGAGCATTAGTGCGAGGACAGTAGCCGCGAGGAACAAAACTCGCGAAACCGAGAGAAAAAGGCGCTGGCCCATGGGACACCCCCATCCGCTCGCCTCGTTACCGCCGTGCATAGCCACGGCCACCCCTCCGGCGAACGGGTATTTACGTGGCCATAATCCTACCACGGCCTGTCAAGGGGGCGAGTTCCCTTTGCGATAGGCCCGGCGAGGTGAAATCGAGCGAGCAGCCGAATGCTTCAGTTTCAAAGCCGTTTAGCCTACGGGAACGCCCTTGTCGCGAAACCAGGATTGACCTGTACCAGATACATAAGATGGGAGCGATTTCTGGTGCAGGTGCCGAAGCATATTCGTCTTGCGTGAACAGAAAAGGGGAGGATGGTTCCTCCCCTTTCTGAAATCCCTTCCGTGGGACAGCGGTTATTCGTAGCGAAGAGCGTCTGCAACCGGGACCCGTGAGGCTGCACGGCTGGGCCACCAGGTCATGAAGAGCGAGATGACTAGCGCGACCGCGACGAAGACCAGCACCTCGGACCAGGGCATGACGAAGTCGACGCCGCTGCCGCTGAACTGACCCGTGGTGAAGAGGTTGCGCGACACGATGACTCCACCAACGACGCCGGAGAGGATGCCCATCAGGGCGATGAATCCGGACTCCAGCATGAACGTCAGCGAGATGCTTTCCGTCTGGTAGCCGATTGCTCGTAGCATTCCGATCTGCTGGCGGCGCTCGACCACCGACCGGAAGGCGATGACGCCGAGGGCGGCGATGCCGACGAACAGGCCGAGAGCCATGAAGGCCTGGAACATGCGGGTAAAGGCCTTGTCCTGGGCAGCGTCGTCGTCGATGATCTTGCGGACCGATTCGGCCTGTACGCCGCGGGTACCCAGTTCAGCTTCGATGCTCCGGGCTGCCTCGCGCTCGTTCGTGCCCTCAGCCAGGCGGATGAAGGAGCGCGCGAAGTTCGGCTCTCCGAACGTGGCCCGGTAGGAGTCGGCGTTCACGTACACACCGGCGATGAAGGGGTCCGTCAGCTTGCTGGCCCAAACACCCACGATCTTGATCGTTTGCTCGTCGCCGGTGGCCACGTTGCGGACGGTCATGTCGAAGGCGTCAAACGTGCCGTCTGCCATATCCAAATCTTCGACGGAGAAGTTGTACTGGTTCGCGTCATCCGTGGCAGTGAAGTCCAGGATCCCGAGAGTCGGGTCGGTGTTCACAGCTTCGAGGGCTGCGGCGTCGCTTTCGTAGCCGTTGGCGTGCGCCTCGAGCTTGGTGCCTTCCGCCAGGAAGGCGGCGTCAGCCGCTATCACCGGGTAGCTGGTGAACGTGCTATCGAACGAGGTGTTGACCTCGGACTGACCGGTCGGGACGGTCACGCGGGCTTCGTGCTCGATGTCAGACGTGACGTCGGCCTCCGCTTCCGTCAGCGCGTCCGTGAGCGTGGCGTCGGCAGTGCCGGTATTGGTGGTCGCGACGACCTGGTAGCCGCCATCGCCGTCGTCACCCGTTAGCATCGCGCTGAAATTTGAGTTGATGGCACTGAACACGGTCAGAGAGAAGATGATCAGCGAGAACATGGCGATCGTCATGCCGGTGCGGAAGCGGTTGGATAGCGGGTAGGCGACGCCCATTTTGAGCGCGGGGCCTAGCCGCGGGAACTGCACTGCTGCCAGTGATGCGACACAGGCGATGCTGAGTAGCCCGGCCACCAGGAAGAACAGTGCGCCGAGTCCGTCGCTGCTGCTGCCCATGGCGATACCTGCGGCGGCGGCGGCGGCGGCGAGGACGGCAGAGGCGATCGGAACGTGGTAGCGGTGGCCGTTCTCACCCTGGAAAAGGAGCTGCAGGAGCCTGGCGTTCCAGACGATGATGAGCGTGAAGGAGATTACCACCATGACACCGGAAACCACGAACATCTCGATGTCGCCGGTCAGCTCGCGGCCGAGGATCTTCTCGCCAAGGGGCCACGGAGAGAGCCAGTAAGCACTCAACACGAGCCCGACGGCGGTCCAGGTGATGCGTCCGGGGGCATGGTGGTGCGAGGCGATGGCCGCAAAGCACAGCGGGAGAATGGAGAAGCCGAGCGAGAAGAGGGCTTCCGATCCGCCGCTGTTAGCCAGCATGATGAGGAGCAGGCCCGCGACGATACCGAGCGGAGCAAGGATCCAGGTCCAGGAGATGCCGAGGCCCCTGCGCAGGAGGAGGTAGAGGCCCAGCGGCGGAACCACCATGGCCGGCACGCTGAGGAGCACCGCCCTCCAGGAGACCTTGCGGCGTTCCGGCGTCTCGTCTTCGGGCGTGCCACGGATGGCCGCGACGATATTGACCGAGCTCACTTTCATAGAGGCGATGACCACGGTGACGAAAGTCAGGGTCACTCCCAGGCAATAGCTGATGATCAGGGATCGCAGCGTAATGTGGGACTGGATGAAGTCGAAGTCGTCGCCGAGGCTAAAGCGCAGGTAACCGACGATGAGAACGACGGATGCGCCGATACCGAGCGCCGCACCGATTGCACCGGCGATCAGGTTGTACGACATGCCTTCCGCGATGAAGGACTGCACGAGGTTGGTGCGCTGAGCGCCCACGGCGCGAGCCATGCCCATCTCAGGCTTTCGCTCCGCCGCGAGCATCACGAAGATCATGAAGATCAGCATGATGCCGGCCGCGATGGAGAACATGCCGACTACCAGGAAGAAGGTGGTGAAGAGGTTGCCCGTGGCTTCGGCCTCTTCGACGTCGACCTTCTTCACGGTCTCGACACCGATGTGCTGGTTTTCCATGCCGAGGATCGTGGCGCCTTCAGGGCTGTTCACGAACGTCTCGACGCGATCCGCGACCACGATAGCGTTCTCGTTGACCGTGCCGCGCACGTCGCCGGTGAGGGCAACGCTGATGTAGTTCACCAGGCCCTGTTGGCCGGTCCACTTCTGGGCTACGGCCAGCGGGACAACGATGCCGCCCGCGCGGTTCAGGTTGTCGAAATTGCCGACGGTGCCCGTCGCCTGCTCATCGTTGACGATACCGACGACCGCGGATTCGAAGCCCCGGCCATCGATGAAGATCGCCAGCGTGTCGCCGACGTGCATGTCCAACGCCTCGGCGGTCCGCTCGCTGATCAGCGCGTCCGAGGGGCGGAGCGTGCTGAGGTCGAAGGAGTCACCGTTCGAGAGCGCCAGGCCACCGATAGCGGTCTGGGCTTCGGTGTCCATGCCCACGATGTTGATGTTGGGCTCGGACAGGAGCGTCCGGTGATTGGTCGCGGCCGCTTTGGCGAATAGCGAGGGCACGAAGGCCTCGATGTCGGCGTCGTCCGCGAACGCCTGGTTGAGTTCCTCGGCCGCTCCTTCCGGTACGAAGTTCGCCGGTCCGATGGCGTCTTCACTCTGGTCGCCACGGATGTTCACCACCAGGTCGGTCCGCTGCCAGTGGTCATACGCGTTCTTGGTGATGGAGTGGTCGATCGTGTCTCCTGTTACGAAGGAGGCGGTGATAATCAATGTCGCCAGCATCAGTCCGAGCACTACGAGGCCGGTCTGGAGGCCCCGGCGGGGAAGGTTGCGCAGTCCCATTTTGAACATGACCCGGTTGCGCAGGAAGATGTAGGCCACGCTCAGCAGGCTCACTGCGAAGATGCCCAGGAGCACCTGCATGAGCAATGCCATCGAGAGTCCGAATAGGTTATCCATTCTTAGTTCCTCACTTCGCCGACGATTTCGCCGTCGCTCATCTGGATCAATCGGTCGCAGCGGGCCCCGACGCCGGCATCGTGGGTCACGATCACGAACGTCTGTCCCTGTTCCTTGTTGAGGCTCATCATGATGCCGATGATCTCGTTCGCCGTCTTCGAGTCGAGCGCGCCGGTGGGCTCGTCTGCCCAGACGATGGCCGGCTCGTTGACCAGGGCCCGCGCGATGGTCACGCGTTGGCGCTGACCGCCGGACAGCTGCGCCGGCCAGTTGTTAGCTCGCTCCACCAGGTTCACTCGTTCGAGGGCTTCGAGAGCCCGCGTTCGGGCCTTGCTGGTGCTGACACCAGACACGACCAGTGGGAGCTCGACGTTCTCTACGGCAGATAGCACCGGCAGCAAGTTGTAGGTCTGGAAGATGAAGCCCATGTTCTGGGCGCGGTAGGCGGTCTTCTTCCGGTCGTTCATGGAGGCGAGGTCGGTGCCATCGAGGATGACCTTGCCCTCGGTCACTCCGTCAAGGCCACTGATGCAGTTGAGGAGTGTGGTCTTTCCACAGCCCGACGCGCCCATGATCGCCAGCATCTCGCCCCGCTGGACCTCAAGCGATACGTTCTTGAGGGCTTCCACCCGGAGGCTTCCACTGGAGTAGATCTTGGTCACGTTCTGTACCTGGATGATGGCATCGGCGGTGGGTCGGACTGTCGCCAGCGCCGCCTGGCTGCTTATTCGGTTTGGGGTTTCGATTGCGAGTGTCACTTTGTTGGTCTCCTTTGTAGTAGTCATGGGTTATTCGCGGAGTGGCGCTTTGTCAGCTATCACCGTTTGCAGCTCCTTTCTCACCGGCTGCCCGGCGGATCGCGGTTATGAGCGTGTCGTTCATTGAGTGCTTGGCGATGAACCCGCTGGCGCCGGCGTCACGCGCCTGTCTGATGGTCGCCGCGTCGTCATGCATGCTCAGAATGACCACAGCGGAGGCCGGGGACTCTTGCGTGATCTGGCGGGCGGCGAGGATGCCATCCAGGACGGGCATCTGGACGTCCATCAGCACTACGGTGGGCCCCAGTTGCGCAGTCATCCGCACCGCCGCCGCTCCGTCCGCGGCCTCGCCGATGACCTCGAGATCGTCTTCCAACTCGAGGCGCATTCGAAGGCCACGCCTGATGCTGGGTTCGTCGTCTACCAGGAGAAGCCTTATGAGTTCCATGGACCGAGTATCTGGTCTGGGCTGGTATCGGCGTATCGCGCGGGAGGGTGGCCTCGGACCCCACCTCCGAGGGACCCCGCGCCTCACCCAAAAGGGGGAGGTTGGTGCGACCTGGTGCATTGCATAGAGAAGAGGGCGGCTGCACAGCCGCCCTCTTCATTGCGCGATTCTTCTCGCTGTCCTATTCCTCGAAAAAGGCCTTGTCCAGGAAGTCGGTGACGCGCTGCTCGTACTCGACTGGCTTTTCGTCCAGGCCGTGGATGTGGCCGCCGCCGGTCTCCCAGAGATCGACGTTCGGGCCGGCTTCGTCCATCAGCAGATCGTTCCACTCGCCCTCTTCGCCGCTACCGGTTGAGATCAACAGGATCGGACGGTCCACGTCCTGGATGAGGTCGAGGTTGGACGGCGGCTGCTCGTCGCCCGATAGCGCGTAGATCGCGGTGTACGCGTTGAACATGCTTACGCCGAAGATGTGTTCGCCGATTCCCTTATTGGGCATCTGCTTGTACTCGCTCCAGACATGGATCCCGGCCCCTTCCGAGATGACCGCACCGATGCCGTCGTTCTCGCCGATCGCGTTGAGGGCAATCTCGCCGCCCACGGAGAGGCCCAACGCTCCGATGCGGCCATCGTCGACATCTGGCCGGCCGTCCAGGAATTCGACTGCAGCATCCACGTCGCCCGCGCCTGTCCATCCGAAGACGTTGGGGCTACCTTCGCTCTCACCGTATCCCCGCCGGTCGAAGAGGAGGACACCATAACCATGGCGGGCGAAGATATCAGCGTATTCGAGGGTCCTAATGCGGTTCTTGCCGGCGCCGTGAAGCAGGATCACCGCCGCGCCGTTGCCAGACGGGACGTACCAACCTTTGAGCGTGTCACCGTCACTGTTGTCGAAGGCCACGGTCTCGTACGCGAGGCCGTAGTCCGCGGGCGTCTCGTCACCGAGCCGCACGCGCGGTGTGTTCACGATGAACGTCGCCAGAGCCAGCGGGAAAATCAGCCACACAATGCTGACCGGCACCGCGGGGATGATGGCGAGCTTGAGCGCAATGTGCGGCATCGTTCCAGGCGAGCCGCAGGCCCATGCCGATTAAGACGATTCCAGCGGCGATCGAGGCCATTGCCGTCACGTCGCTGAGGGTTGTTTCCACGGCGACCATCTGCGAGACATGAATGATCGCGCCCGAGATCGCGGCGAAGAAGCCGAGCAGCAGCGTTGCCGCTGCCCGGAAGCCGATTGCCAGCTTCGGGTATGAAAGCGCCAGTAGCACGACGAGTGCCGGGCCAGCCAGGCCGGTCACGATATTGTCGCTCGCCCTGGACATCGGCGCAGGGTCGATGAACGCCTGGGTGAGCAGGTGTACAAAGATCACGGCTGCGGCGATGAGGAACAGCGCGTGCTCTTTGCTGCGGACGTAGCTTCGGACGGCCACGCCGGTGCCGGAGCCGAACCATGTTCGGACGTTTGTCGGTGTCGTCATTGCTTGCCTCCTGTTTTCTAGTTGTCCTCAGTGTCACGTTTGCTCGCGTTGAGCCCATCGCCCATGCGGCGGGTATGCTGAGCCAACTTTGGGTGATGGCGGCGTCACTCTTTAGGCGGAGATGATGGGCGGCATTCGGGAGGCGTTATACTGTGGCCTCGTGCCCATACGTATCTTGATTGCCGACGACCACAGCGTTGTTCGCGAGGGGCTCCGTATGTTCCTGAGTCTCGACCCAGACCTCGAGGTAGTAGGCGAAGCATCGAATGGGTTGGAAGCAGTGCAGCAGACGGGGGAATTGCATCCAGACGTAGTGCTGATGGACATGTTGATGCCGCGGATGGACGGCGTCACCGCGACGCAGAAAATCCGCGCCGAACACCCCAATACGGAGGTCATCGCGCTTACGAGTGTGCTCGACGACGGGACTGTAGTCGGCGCCGTGAAGGCGGGTGCGATCGGCTACCTGCTGAAGGACACCAATCGTGCTGAGCTCTGTCGTGCGATCAAGGCCGCAGCCGCAGGCCAGGTGCAGCTGTCACCTCAGGCAGCCGCTCGGCTCGTGCGTGAGGTGCGGGCGCCGGACGTCGCGCCAGGTTTATTGACAGAGCGGGAGACGGACGTGCTGAAATTGGTAGCAGCGGGCCGGGCCAACAAGGAGATTGCGGCGGACCTTATGATCGGTGAGATGACGGTCAAGACTCACGTCAGCAGTATCCTGAACAAGCTGGGCGTGCAAAGCCGCACGCAAGCTGCGCTCTACGCCGCTCAAAGCGGCCTCGTCACTTTGGAATGACGACGGGCGGGGCGGTGTGAAACTTCCCAACGCATCGCTGGGTTTGAAGCTCAACGTCGCGCTCCTCACATTCGTACTTCTCCTTGGCCTGGCAACCTCTGCGATCATTCTCTACGGCTTCAGCCGGACGCAGGACAACGCGACCGAGCGTAGCCGCGAAGCGCTGGAGGAGCAGGGAAAACTCGCGCTGCAAACACTCGCAGGGGGCGTAACGGACGCCGGGGTGATTCAGTTCGAGTCAGCCTCTGCGATAGGCCAACGGGCGAGTCGGTACCTGCAAGACTACAAGGTGTTAAATGGGACGCCCGCGTATGACACCTCGCGACTCACCCGGCTCGAGAACGGCGTGGCCTATGATCCGGATCCTTCGCGTACTTCCGACGTAGTGGTTGTAAACAACGGAGAGCTCGCAGGCGGCGTCCTCGACGACATTGCTTACACTGCAGCGCTCGATTCTCTGTATCCCGCGTTGATCGAGCCATATCCCGGCGAGTTTGCCGGAGACGCGTACCGGCCGATCGCAATGACGTTTGTCGGAGTCAACGGCGTCGGCCGGATATATCCGCCGATCGGGGTTCAAGAGACGACACAGGCCCAGGTCGACGTATCCGCCCTGGAGACCGAGCTCGGACTCGCGGCCAACCCCGAGCGAAAGACAGTGTGGACTGTCCCGTACGAGGACCAACAGGGCCGCGGCCTCGTCATGACGGCGGTGACACCCGTTTATGACGGTGATACGTTTCGCGGCATCTTCGAGGTCGATCTTTCGATAGCCCGGCTCGTCGACCTTGTGAACGCGCTCAAGCCGACGGAAACCGGATTCACTTTCTACGTGGACAGCGAGGGCGCGATCCTGCAAACCAGCGCATTCGACCTGTTGAGCCGTGAAGCAGAGAGTAACGCTCCGCTGGCTGACATCCTTGACGAAATGAGTACTCCGGTCGAGGGGCGCGAAATCGCGGTGGAGGAGGTAACACTGGGGGGCAGGGAGTACTTCATCGCGTACAACCCGATGCTGGTTCCGGGTGGGAGCCTGGCAGTGGCCGCGCCGGTGGATGAGTTGACGGACCAGGCCGCTCAGATCACCGCCGGGATCGAAGAGGAGGGGGACCGCACGTTCCTGATCACGCTCGGGGCGATGGCAGCGCTCTTCGTGGTGGGACTGATGGGCGCGACTTATCTCAACCGTCGCCTGATCCTGGCGCCCCTCGGCCAATTGATCACAGGGACACGCTCCGTGGCCGCCGGGGACCTCGATACGAAGGTAGTGCTTGACCGAGGAGATGAGCTTGGCGATCTGGCGGACTCCTTCAACGCGATGGTCGAGCAGTTGCGAGAGTCCGAGCGAGCGCTGGAGAAACGGGTGGAGGAGCGCACCCTGGAATTGAGGACCCTCCTCGAAGTTTCGCGCGCAATCACCTCGACGCTGGAACTACGACCGGTTCTGGACGCAGTGCTGGACGAGCTCAAGAAGGTGATTCCGTACGATGGCGCGGGCATCACCCTGAACATCGGTGATGAGTTGCGCCAGGTGGCGGTGCGGCGGCCACCGGAGTACGCCGCGGGGGCCGCGAATGTCGAGCACGTGACCAAGCGGGCGATTTGGCGCGAGTCGGAGGGGACGCTAGACCTGAACAAGGCCCTGATCATCCGAGATGTCAACGATGATTCCCCTGAAGCAGTTGCATTCCGTGACAGCTGGGGTGGAGACCTTTCAAACACCACAGCAGCGTGGGTGCGCTCAATGATCGTGCTTCCGCTAGCCGCGCGCGACAGGATGGTCGGCAACATCTCGATCGGGAGCAAACAAGCGAACTTCTTCTCGGACGAGCACATAAACGTCGTGCGGGCAGTCGCCGGGCAGGCGGCTTCCGCTATCGAGAACGCACGGCTATATGAACAGACCGAGCAACGAACACGCGAGACGCAGGCGCTCCTGGAAGTCTCGCGAGCCATTTCGTCCACTCTCGAACTCGAGCCGCTGCTTGGCGTAATCCTCGACCAGGCGGGCACCATCATCGAGCACACTGGATCTGCGGTGGTGATGATTCGCGAGGGCGAAATGGAGATCGTGGCTGCGTGGTCATCCTACGGAACCGCGAGCGAAGTGGGTGCGCGAATCCCTCTGAGCAAAGGCGGCGCGGTGATGGACAGGGTCGGCCGAAGGGAAACGGTTATCATCGACGACATCCGCGGCGATGAGCCCATCGCTGTCGCCTACCGGAGCGCGATCGCCTCGACGGGTCTCCTGGAACAACCACCGTTCAACATGATCCGCTCCTGGATGGGAGTGCCCCTCATTGCGAAAGACTCGGTGATCGGCATGCTCACGATGTCTATGTCTGAGCCGGGCTACTTCACGGAAGAGTACGCGCGCCTGATGCGCGCATTCGCGGACCTGGCGGCTATAGCGATCGAGCACGCGCGGCTCTTCGATAGCGGTCAGCAATTGGCGGCCCTGGAGGAACGTCAGCGCCTCGCACGCGAGCTCCACGACTCCGTGTCGCAGGCGCTGTACGGCATCTCCCTGGGTGCGGGGACCGCGCTGACGTTGCTGGAGCGCGAACCACTAAAGGCGATCAAGCCGACTGAGTACGTCCTTTCACTGGCAGAAGCCGGACTCGCGGAGATGCGAGCGTTGATCTTTGAACTGCGACCGGAATCGTTGGAGTCAGAGGGCCTTGTTGCTGCGCTCGAGAAGCAGATCGCAGCGACACAAGCCAGATACGGCATCAAGATCATGACAACGCTGGAAGAGGAGCCGAACATTTCGTTGCAAGCGAAGGAAGCACTCTACCGCGTTGGGCAGGAGGCTCTCCACAACATCGTGAAACACTCCCAGGCCACCGAAGTGAGCCTGTCGTTGGGGAACGACGAAGGGTGCCTTGTCCTGGTCGTCGCGGATAATGGCGTCGGGTTCGATCCAGAGAGGGACTTCCCGGGGCACTTAGGGCTGAAATCGATGCGGGAACGGATGGCGAATCAGGGTGGAACGATCGAGATCACGAGCGGTGTGGACTCCGGGACGACGATCAGCGTGGGCGTTCCGTTGAGAGCCTGAGACCGTACCGGCTCGCGCAATTGTCGCACGCGCCTCGCCTCGCCTTGCAAGCTGACCTCACGAACGATGTCACCCTGCCGGCTCTGACGCCAGTCGGTTATCGCGGTACCACGACCAGGCGGCGTCGAGCAACAGCGCGCCCACGGCGAGAGCAGCCATCGCGGCAACCGTCTCTGGCTCGTTTTCCAGCGTGTCGGCGACGAACAGCAGGAGAACGACACCCGTGACCGCGATGCCGAGCAGTATGATCCACGCCTGAGATCCGGTCGATGCTCGGAGGCGAAAACCAGCGATGCTAACGAGGAGGAAGATGATTAGCGCCACGGCACTACCGATGGAGGCGATTTGACTGAGGTCGGCAAGGTTGGCAAGCAGCAGGACGCCGGCGATCGTGATCGTCAGACCGCGCTTGCCGCCGAGGATGCCCCTAACGCCAAACTGGCGAGGGAACTGCCCTGTCTCAGCCAGCAACGACGTCAGGCCCTGCGATGCGTAGAGGTTTGCATTGACGGAGGACGACGTCGCGAGAAGCGCCGCTATGGCCATGATCGTGAAACCGGCCTGGCCGAGCGACGACTCCGCCGCCTCAGCGATGGCGGTCTCGCCGCTGGCGATCACTTCATCCACCGTCAGCGTTCCGAAAACTGCCAGCGAAATCAGGATGTAGGTCACGGCTGTCACGCCGATGGAGATGTACATGGCCCGGGGCAGGTTTTTCGATGGATTCGGCACGTCTCCTCCTGCGAACGCGATGACGGAGAAGCCGAGGTAGGCGAAGAACGTCAGGGCGACGCTGGAGACGATTGTGTCGAGCGACGGGTAATCCGACGGTGCGAGGAGGTCGGGGTCGACGTCGGGGAGGGTGACCACGACGAACACGCCGAAGACGACGAGCAGCACGAAGACGATGATGGACTGCGCTTTCGCCACGATCTGCGGCCCCAAGGCGTTTACGCCGGCCATTGCGAGCACGATCACGGTAGCGAAGACGTTGATCCAGATATCGTCTCCATCGTCGCCAATGAAGAGAGTTCGGCCGTAGCCGCCGAAGGTAACGGCCACCATGGCCGTCACGATGATGACAGAGAAGTAGCCGAACCACGATGCAACACCAACCAGCCGTCCGGACCCGAACCCTTCAACGATAAAGGCGACCAGCCCGCCCTTCGATGGGTAGCGGGCGCCGAGTTTGGCGACGGTGTAACCCTGCAGGAGCGCAACGAAGCCCGCGATCGTGAACGAGACCCAGACGGCGGATCCCGCGATCGCTCCCGCTTCGCCGAGCAGGGCGAATATCCCGGCGCCGACCATGGCGCCGATCCCCAGGAACGCCGCAGCGGCGACGGACATCCCCTTCGGTGGGACGTCCTGATCGTTCGGCATGGCGTCAGCCGGCATCGTCGATTCCTCCATTACCCTCCACGTGCTTCCGCCGCCGCGGGATGCGGACAGCCTTCGGCATGGTCGCTTTCGGAACCATCGTCCGCACGTGCCGTGGCAGATCGGTAGCGAGGGGCGTTTGCCACCCGAGTCGGAGCGCCGCGAAGCGTAGGAGGACTACGGTAACGACCGGCAACCACCAGAGCCACTCCTCTGAGATATCCAGCTCGTCCAGCATCACAACCATGATGCCCCCGATCAGGCTAAGCAGCGCGTAAGGAGCGCCCGGCTGAAACGCCGTGGGTGTCCTCGTGAGGAGGATGTCGAGGAGGATGCCGCCGCCGGCGGCTGTGATGATTCCCAGGAGGAGGACGCTTAGCGTCGGGAGGTCAGCTTCCAGCCCCTTGAGCACGCCGACCAGGGTGTATAACCCGAGAGAGAGCGCGCTGAAAAGCGTGAACACCCAGTCCACTCTCCCCAGGCGTTGGGAAAAGAAGAATCCGATTGCGGCGGCGGCGAACGCCGCTATCAGGTAGTTGCTGTTTTCCAGCGCAAGGGGAGTCCCCCGCTGAATCAGTGTGTCGCGGATGATACCGCCGCCAAGCCCTGAGATGACTGCAAGGAAGATGACTCCCGTGATATCGAAGTCGTGACGGGCGGCGATGAGGGATCCAGCAATTCCGGCGACGAAAACGGCCAGGATGTCGATCCAGATCGGTATCTCGACCGGGGCGATCTCCGTGCCGTTCATCGAGTCACCGTCTCGCCAAGGTCAGTATCCGGGCGAGCCGCCAGGCTCAGTTTGACTATTTCCCGGCCAGTTTCTGCAGAAATATCGATTGTGACAGGATCATGTCCTCGACCTCTTGCGGGTCGACGCTCTCGTTCGAGGCGTGGATACGAGAAAGCGCGAGGTCCTCAACGCCCCAGAGGACGAACTCGGCGTCCGGCGCAACGTCCTTCAGGACGTCCAGCAATGGGATCGAGCCGCCGGAACCACAGGCGCCGGCTTCTTTTCCGTAGGCTTCGGTCAGGGCGTCACGGCTCGCAGTGAACGCCGGGCGGGACTGGTCCACCTCGAAACCGTTCGAGACCTTGCCTCGCCACGTCTTCACCTGCACTCCCCATGGCGCCGCGGCCTCAACGTGCTTCATCAGGATCTCAACTTCCTTGTCGGCGTCGGAGCCCGGGGCGATGCGCATCCCGACGCGAGCCCGCGCCATGGGCTGCAGCACGTTCGAGCCCTTTTCGACGGACGGCACATCCATGCCCAGGACGGTTATGGACGGTTTGGACCAGAGCCTTGAGCCAACACTGCCGCGGCCGATTAGCTCCACTCCGTCGAGCACTGCTGACACCTCGCGGTAGGTTTTCTCCGGGTAGTCGCCGCCCGTCCATTCGAATGAATGCAGCCCCTCCACCGCCACCTCACCGTCGTCGTGGTGGAGCGTGCCGAGTATCTTGATCAGCGCTACGAGCGCGTCCGGCGCCACCCCGCCGAACTCACCGGAATGCAGCGGGTGGTCCAGGGTGTTGACCTCGACGACGGCGTGAACGTGCCCGCGCAGCGTAGTCGTTACGGCGGGGTCGCCGGGGGCGAGGTTGCCCATGTCCGCAACGATGAATGTGTCCGCCTGGAACATCTCCTTGTTTGCGTAGACGAAGTCTCCGAGGTGGCTAATAGTCTCTTCTTCGCCTTCCACGATGAGCTTCAGGTTGACAGGGCAATCGTCGGCAAGGGCTTTCACGGTGCCGAGGTGGACGGCGATCCCGCCCTTGTCGTCCGCGGAGCCGCGACCAAAGATGCGCCCGTTCTGTTTCGTGGGCACGAAGGGTTCCGTGGTCCAGCCCTGTTCCGGCGGGGCCGGCTGCACATCGTAGTGGGCGTACATCATGACGGTCGGTGCGCCGGGTGGCCCCGGGATGTCACCGTAAATCGCGGGGTAGCCGCCGGGCACTTCGATGACACGAGCGTTTTCCATGCCGTACTTGCGGAATAGCTCCTCGGTTGTCTTCGCCATCTCGAGCACTGGCTCGGAGGGAAACCCCGGGAACGCGCAAGACCGAATGGAGATCATTTTCTCCAGATCCTCTATGACCTCGGGCATCATCGCCTTCACTTTGCCGCGCAGTTCATCGGTACTCATCGGGGGCGACCTCCTATTATGTTTCCTTCGCTATTCGTCGCTGCGCTCCTGCCCGCCCTGTCCCGATCCGCAGTTCACGTCGTTCAGGACCTGGCTCAGCTGGACGCTGACTTCCTCCACTTCTTCATCGATGGAAGCGAGCGCCTCGTCCAGGCTCGCATCGTCGTCAATGTCGTCTACTGCCTCGCTGAGATTGTCGTTGGCCTCCTTCAGGTCGTCGAGCCGGACATCGCGCAACTGCTCAGCCGACGCGATTACGTTGTTGTAGGCGTTGCGGACGCTCTCGCGTGCAGCTTCGAACTCGTCGACCGAGGTTTCGTTGTCAACGTCCCGCAATTCGCCGAGGGCGGCGCTCAGAACCGCGACATCGTCACAGAACTGCTCTTCCGCCTCCTGCTGAGTGGGTTCGTCATCGCAGGCTGCCAGCAGCAACAGGGCCACGGCCGCTCCTGCCATCACCAGCGTCATTCGGTTTCGCATGATGCTCATCTCCTCTTCGCCGTCTAGGGCGAGACCTCCGGCGTCGGCGTCTCTGCCGCCTCTGTCGCTACCTCTGTGGGCACGTCTGTCGGTGCGTCAGTGGGTGCCTCGGTTGCTTCCTCGGTGGCCTCCTCCGTCGGAGTCTCAGTCAACTGCTCTGTCGCTTCCGGCGTTGGCTCAGCGGTGGCTTCCGCCGCCGGCGGAGCGGGCTCGACCGGGTCCGGGCTCGATGCCTCGGTCCCGTGGATGGCAGCGGCGAGCGCAAGACCGACAACGACGGCCACGATCCACATGAAGATCACGTTTGGCATGAACGAGTGGTTCACGACGGCGTTGCCAATTTTCGTCGTACCCGTCCGGTCGATGGCGACGGCGGCGAGTTGGGTGCCGTTTGCCGGCAAAAAGAGCACACCAAGGAGAGATGGCCACATGGCGATCATGAACTGGGCGGGAATGAGCAGTGCGACGCCAATGGGAACGATGGACTTGGTGGTCGCCGACTGGCTCGTGGTTAGCGCGGCCATCGCGAAGAGGGCGACAGCGAAGGTGAGCGGGTAGTTGTTCACCAGGTCGCCGAGGACTTCCACGATGGTGTCCATGTTGGCCTGGACGAAGGTGTCGGCGAGCCATGCGACTCCGAAGAGGGCGATCAGGCCCGTCATTCCGCTGCCGAAGACCGGCGCCTTCATAACGTCACCGGGTTTGGTGTCACAGAAGAGAACGATGAGCAGCGCTGCCGTCATCATCACGATCTGGATGGTCGTGGTCACGTCCAGTTGTTCAAACTCGTCCGGAGCGACTTCGTAAACCGGGCGCAGTTCCTCGAAGAGGCCAAGGACGATGATGGTGGCGACTCCGGCAAGGAAGATGTAAGCCGAAAGCGGTCCTCGAGGACGGATTTCGACCGGGCCGGAACCCTCCCTCTTCGACTCAATCTCACCCGCGGCGAGGCGGCGCTGGTACTCGGGATCGTCCTTGAGGTCTTTGCCCAACCGGTTCTGAAGGAACGAGCCTGCGAAGACGGCGACGACGCTGGCGGGAATCGTGATCAGGAGTATCTCGGTCAGGTCGAAGCCGAGTGGCTCCATGAGCGATACCATGACGGCCATCGCCGCCGAGACGGGAGATGCGGTGATCCCGAGTCCGCTGGCGACTGTTGCCGCCGCCAGCGGCCGTTCCGGCCGGATGCCATTCTCGTAAGCAGTCTCCTCGATCACCGGGATGAGCGAGAAGAAGATGTTACTCGTGCCCGCGCCAACGGTGAAGAAGAAGCTGACGATGGGCGCGACCAGTGTGATGTTCTTTGGATTCGCCTTGATGATCCCCGAGGCGATCTTCACTAGGAAGTCCATGCCCCCGGCGGCCTGCATGGCTGAAGCCGCCGTGATCACCGCGAGGATGATCAACATGGCGTTGATCGGCGGTTCGCCGGGTTTCTCCTGCAGCACGAACGCGAAGAAGACGACACCCGCCGCACCCCACAGCCCCAGCCCGATGCCGCCCATCCTCACGCCGAGGAATATGAAGACCAGGACCGCAAGCAGCTGTAAGACTAGCTGTGCTTCGTCAGACATTGCGCCTCCTTAACTCCGATGGCGGGTCATTCCGCCGGTTCCTGGGTTACGACGGTGACGAGGATCTTCGCCGCCGTCTCGAGGTCGGCGATTGAAATGTGCTCAGTGTTCGCGTGCTCGTCCACCATTCCCGTACACATGGCAACGCAGCGAATCCCCTTGTTGTTAAACACGTTTCCGTCCGTCCCGCCGCCGCTCTTGCGCTGGATTACTTCGATGCCCATGCTCTCGATGGCGCGGGCTGCTTCCCGGTACGGCTTCTCGGAGGGGTCGATCTTGTACGTGCGGTAGGCCTCTTCTGCCTCGAAGTCGACGGTCGCGCCGTACCTTGCGGCCGCCTCCTCGAACGCCTTGCGCATTGTTTCTACCTGCGCGTCCAGTTTCTCCTGGTCGTGGCTGCGCGCCATCCCGAGCATCTTTGCTTCGCCGGGGACGATGTTGCGCGCCTCGCCGCTCTCGATCGTGCCGATGTTGGCGACGGTTTCGGGGTCGATCCGACCGAGCGGCATCGCGGCGATCGCCTCGGCGGCCACCTTCATGGCGTTGATGCCCTTTTCGGGCTCCACTCCGGCGTGCACCTTCCTGCCGTGAACCGTGATCGTCAGGTAAACCGTTGTCGGCGCCCAGTAGGTGATCGCGCCGACACCGCCGGCCGCGTCGAACACGAGGCCCCACTTGGCCTTGAGCTGGCCTACCTCGAGCGCACGGGAGCCTTTGAGCCCTTGCTCTTCGCCGACGGTCACGACGATCTCGAGATTGGGATGCGACCATTCGTTGGCGTTGAGGAGTTCGAGCAACTCCAGGGCCTGTGCAATGCCCGACTTGTCGTCGGCGCCGAGGATCGTCGTACCGTCCGAGTAGACTACGCCATCCCTGATCTGGGGCTTGATTCCAGTGTCAGTGCCGGCCGTATCCATGTGAAAGGCGAGGAGGAGAGTGTCGTCACGGTCGCCCGGATAAGTGGCGATCAGGTTGCCAGTCTCGTCGCGCCGCACCTCGCAACCCAGCGAGGTGAATCGCTTCTCGAGTTCCTTCCCGATCGCTTCTTCGTGGCCGGTGGGGCTGTCGATGGCTACGAGCTCGAGGAAATTCTTGAGAACGCGGTCACCGTCAACCTTGTCTGCGGGGCGATGGGGGGGATCGCTCACGCTGTGCAGTCTAGTCGAGAGCTACGTGAATGCCAATGCAAGAATTGAGGATAAGTTACGGTTGCCCCAGTTCCGTCTATACCGCTACATCTGCTTCCGACGTGGCCCTGGATGAGCGGTTCCGCCGCCAGATGAAGTAGCCGGCCCCGAGCAAGACGGCCGAACTGACACAGGCCAGCGCGATCGAGGCTATGGGGAAATCCGCGAGTGCAGTCCCGATGACGTATGCCACCAGGCACGTGTAAATGGACCAGGCGGCCGCTCCGATGGTCTCGGCGACGAGGAAACGCCTGTAGGGCATGGGCAGGACTCCCATCCCGGCAACGACGCCCCATCTGACGAATGGCAGGAACCGGCAGACCATCACGAGTACGAAAGAGCTCTGGTTCACCAGTTCGATTCCCTTCTTGAACCGCTCGTCTTCCTGGGCTTCCAGGACGCGTGAGCGGAGGGCCGGGATAGACCGGGCGATCCAGTAGAGCGTGTTATCGCCGAGCCAGGCGCCGAGGAAGCCAGCGAGGATGACGAGCGCGAGGTCCAGATCGCCATCGCTGGCCATGACTGACGCGGTGTTGAGGGTCGTTTCGCCGGGGAAGATGGCGACGACGGCGTCTCCGTACACGAGCGCGGCAACGGCGAAATAGGTTCCGAAGGTGTCACTGTCTTTGTCGATGAGGCCCAAACCGCCATCGGTGAGGAGAACCAGAAGCAGGCCGATGCAGGCCAGGCCGGCGACAGCCGCGACGACCCAGGCGAGGATCTTCACTTGATCAATCGCCGGCGCATCAGGTGCAGCGCCGCCAGGTAGGCTGCGATACCAACCACAAGCATCCAGGCGATGTCTATGGCCACTGTCGAGTCCACTTCGCCCGATGAGAGGGCGCGGTAAGGGCGCACGACGTGGTAGGCGGGCGTGAACCAGGCGATGACCTCCACCCAGCCCGGCATCTCGTCCAGGGGGAAGAAAGCGCCGGAAAGCCAGAACTGGGGCGTGATGTACGTTGCGAAGAAGTAGTTGAGCGAGCTGATTGTCTTTGACGTCGCCGTATAGCAGAGGGAGATGGCGGCGAACATCGGGTTGGCCAGCAGGGACAGCGGGATGATGAGGATCGCGAGCGGGGATTCGATCCCGCCGAAGGCCAGCACCATGAGGCCAACGTAGAACACGCTCATCACGCCGCGTGTTCCTCCCCAGAGGATCTCCCCGGTGGACACCTCGTCCACGCTCACGGGCGTGGCGATCACGGCGTCGAAAGTGCCCTGCTGGTCCATGCGGAAGAACGACCCCCAGGCGCACTCGGCGGTGGCGGACCACATCGGATACACGGCGATCAAGGCCGGACCAATGAAGGCCACGTAGTCGATGTCCTGCTCGAACTCGATGAAATTGCCAAGCCCCACGCCCAGGGCGAGCAGCGTCATGAATGGCTCGACGAACGGCCAGATTGCCTCCGACAGCCAGACGTTCATGTAGACGTCGCGGTTGCGCCGCCAAACGTGAAGGGCGCGGAGGGTGACGTCAGGCCACTTGAACCCGAAGCTTCGGGGCCTGGGGAGGGTTGCGGCGGTCATGCTTCGGCCGCCAGTCCCCGGCCCGTGAGCTTGAGGAACACATCCTCAAGGTTGGCCCGGCGGTAAACGATGCGCTCCGCGTCGTCCTCGATTGATCGTGCGTCGAAGCCGTTCTCGCCGCGGGAGAACACGTAGAGGATGTCCGCGTAGCGCTCGACATTCAGCTCGTCGTGCTTGAGCAGCTCCCGCATGACCGGGGCGGGATCGGAGTCTCCGAGGTGCACCTCCACCACGTCTGTCCCGGCTTGCTCGCGCACGAGTTCGTCAGGAGTGCCGGCGGCGATGATCCGTCCCTCGTCGATGATGAGGATCCGGTCGCAGAGGTGGGCGGCTTCGTCCATGTAGTGCGTCGTCAGGAGCATAGTCACGCCCTGGGAGCGCAGGTAACGCAGCTTCTGCCACACGAGGTGGCGCGCTTGCGGATCGAGACCGGTCGTGGGCTCGTCCAGCACGAGGATCTTGGGCGAGTTCAGCAACCCCCGCGCGATTGTCAACCGGCGCTTGAGGCCGCCGGAGAGCTGGTCGATCTTGTCCTTGCGCCGGTCGTTCAACTGGAACAGCGTCAGGGCCTCCGTGATCCGCTCCTCGGCGACGTCGCGGGGGATGTCAAAGTAGCGGGCGTAGGCGCGCAGGTTCTGGTACACAGTCAGGTCGGGGTCCAGGTTGTCGTCCTGTGGCACGACGCCCAACGTCGCCTTGATCCGGCGCTGTCGTGTCTGCACGGGCATCCAATCCACGAGAAGCTCGCCGGAGGTCACGGGCGAGACGCAGTTGATCATGCGGATCGTCGTCGTCTTGCCGGCGCCGTTGGGGCCGAGCAACCCAAAGCACTCGCCCCGGCGCACCTCGAACGAGATGCCGTTGACCGCCGTCAGTTCGCCGTAACGCTTGACGAGGTTGCGGGCGACGATGATCTGGGAATCGGCGGGCAGAGCGGCGGCTTCCGCCTCAATGTAGGTCTGGCTGGTCACGGGAAAAATGATAGCAGGGGATTTATCACTGGATTCTCGCCAGAAGGAACGGATGGCCGGAGTTCGGGGTTAACCGGCGCGCGTGGCGGCGAGGACCAGGAGGAACTCGAACACCAGGTTCGCGGCGAGGAGAGAAGTGATCTCCGCTGAGTCGTATGCCGGCGCCACTTCGACGACGTCGAATCCCACGGTCTCGATTCCGCTCAGTCCGCGGACGAGGTCCACGATCTCCCTGCTGGTTAGTCCCGCCACTTCGGGGGTACCCGTTCCGGGCGCGAACGCTGGATCGACGCAGTCGATGTCCAGCGAGACGTACACCGGCGCCTTCACTATCCGGTGCAGGTCCTTGAGCGCCTCCCCCGTGCCCTGCAACGCAAACTCGGAGCCGGTGATCACGTGGAAGCCGGCTGCCCGCGTCTCCTCGATAAGATTGGCGGAGATCGACCCTCGAATCCCAATCTGTATGGACGACGCGGGGTCGATCAGCCCTTCCTCGGTGGCCCTCCGGAAGACCGTTCCGTGGTGATAGGGACGTTCGGGCGTGCTCTCCCAGAAGTCGGGATGTGCGTCGAAGTGTACGAGGGACATCTTGCCGTGCTTCTTCGCCAGCGCACGCAGGACGGGCAGCGTCGTTCCGTGGTCGCCACCGAGAACAACTGGGATCACGTCTGCCTCGGCCATCAGTGCGATGGCCGACTGCACCTTCTCGTAGGTCTGCTCGATGTAGCCGGGGAAGACCTCCACGTCGCCGTAGTCGACGACACGCAGGGTGTCGAACGGCGGCTCCAGCATCGCCGGTTCCCAGTGGTGCGGCCGCAACTGGCCCGAGGCGTCCCGGATGGCTCGCGGTCCGAAACGCGCGCCGGAGCGGTACAGCACCATCATGTCCATCGGCACGCCGACGATCGCGACGTCCGCCTTCGAGAGGTCGCGGGTGGCGGGGCAGCGGGCGAACGTGTAGGCGCCACCATAGCGCGGCCCGCGCTGCCATTCCTCGGGGTAAAGGCGATCTGTCATAGCCCGTAAATCAAGAAGGCCGGGTTACTCCCGGCCCTCAAAATGTCCCGCTGCGGACTATTCCTCGTTTTCGTCGTCCAGGTCGATGTTCGGCATACCGGACCGGCGTCCGTCCGTGAGGCCGGAATCCTCGCGTGAGTCCTCCTCTTCGTCCTCGCGCCAGTCGTCCACTTCGTCCGTCTCTTCCGCGACACCATCGTCATCCGCCTCGTAGCGGACCAGGCGGTCCTTCACGTAGGGGCGGAAATCGCTTGCCATCGGCGGGAACGACAGCTTCCCGGTCTGTGACGCGTCCTGGAACGTCTCGCGGATGAACACGCGCACGTTCTTGTCGTCGAGGGACGAGATCGCAGCCACGTACTCGTTGCCGCCGTCCATGAGCTTCATCAGCCGCTGGCTCAGCCGCGGTTCGATGTCGCCGATGTGCGAGCCGTCGACGCCCTGCACGGCCAGCGTGCCGTTCTTGCGGCTCAACTGGACCTGGTCGCCGGCGGTCATCCTGATCGCCACCTTCATGTCGGGGTTGGACAGCGAGGTTATCCCGGTCTTGCCGGTTTCCTCGATGAACATCTGCGGCGAGAGCTTTTGCGCTGCCGGGCGCGGCTCGGCCTTCTTGCCCAGACCCGCGAGGCGGCTCAGATTCTTGCGCGCGATGGAGTTCACCGAGTCGATCCCCAGGGCTGATTCGTACGCCTTGCGGGCGTCGGAGTAGCGGCCCAGTTCGGTCATGGCCTTGCCCAGTCGGTTGTAAGCATCCACGTCGGTGGGAAATAGGCCAATGATCTGCTTGTTCAGCCGGGCGGCGTCTTCCCACTTCCCTTGGAGCGCCAGTTGAATGGCGATTTCCGACTGCTGTCTCTTGGCTCTGGTTCTGTCTTCTGCCTGTGAAACCATCTTTTTACTCGTTTACCTATCTAACTCGTTCACTGCGTGGGGGCTACAAGACGCGGCCATTCTAAAAATAGCGCGAGCCGGTCTGCAATAGCCTGCTGACGTTTTATCGTTAGTAACGTTGCGAATGGATCATCGGTTCGCATCACAATAAGACGAAGTGCTTACAAAAGCGTTACCTATTAGAGAGCCGCTCGCCCAGTCACGAGCGATCGTCAGCTTTAACCCGTGGCAGCACGTACTCGCAGGGGCTTCGTTAAATGTTGATAAACACTCACAGATCACGCTTCGTATTTCCGTTTACGACGAAGGTGGTCGGGGTGGGCGGATTCGAACCGCCGACCTCACGGTCCCGAACCGTGCGCTCTAGCCTGACTGAGCTACACCCCGAGGTGCTGCCCGCGAGAAGCAAAACCGCCGGATTCCGGCGGCAAGTGAGATGGTAACAGAACCCTCCGATGGCTGTCGATAATCACCCACCGCCCGCTGAGGAGCCTACGCCCCACGGGCGCAGCTTCCTCTTCAACGTAAACATCGTTTTCCTTTCGCAGATCGCAATCTACGGGTTCGCCTTCGGCCTCCGTGTCGTCCTCGCCCGCGGGCTCGGCGACACCGGGCTCGGTACCTACGCGCTATTCTTCACCGCTATCCTCGTGGCCGGCGGAATCGCCAACCTCGGAGTGGGGCTGGGCAACATCTACTTCCTTAACAAGGGCACTCATCGGTACGGCGTGCTGCTGTCGAACAGCGTTGCGCTCATCGGGTGGACAGCGATCGCCGGCTGGATCTTGATCGGGATCTGGGCGGCCGCATTCGAGCCCGAGCTATTCGTCTCCGGCGACGCCTACTGGGCGTACGCCGCCGCCCTCCCCGCCGTCGTTGCCTACACGCTCCTGACGTCTTTCCTGCACGGTTCCAGCCGCTTCGTTGCCCTCACCATCGTCGCGCTCAGCCAGGGCGCACTGAGCTTCGGCGCGGTCACCCTGCTCTGGTTGCTGGACGAGCTGGACGTCACGACGGCAATTGCCGCCTGGACAGCGTCGTTCATCTTCTCCGATCTCCTTTGCCTGGCGATCATCGGCCCGCACCGGGTGGATCTCCGCACCGTCTTCTGGCCCCGCTGGGACGCCCTGCGGGACCAGGTTGTGTACGGCGTCCAGGGTCAGGCGGCCAACATGGCCACGCTCTTCAATTACCGCCTCGACCAGTTCCTCGTCGCTGCCTTCGTTACACGCGCCGCCGTCGGCCACTACACAGTAGCGGTGGGGCTGGCGGAGAGCGTGTGGTGGATTTCGTCCGCGGTCGCTCTGGTGCTCTTGCCTCGCCTCACAGCCATGGAAGATGAGGACGCTCAGACCGTGACGCCGATCGTCTCCCGAAATACCCTCTTGATCAGCATCCTTGCTTCCGTCGCCGTCGTCGCTGTTTCGCCGCTGGCAATCCAGCTGCTGTTCGGCGATGCGTTCTATCCTGAGGCCTTTCTCCCCCTGGTTCTGCTCATGCCCGGGATAGTGGCTGCCAGCGCCACGAGAGTGCTGGGGAGCTACCTGTTCAGCCGCGGCAAGATCATCTACAACACCTACGCCACGTTTATCGCCCTGGGGGTCACCGTCGCCCTCGACCTGGCCCTCATCCCCATCCTCGAGGTGGAAGGCGCCGCCATCGCATCGTCCATCGCTTACATCTGCGCTCTCATCGCCACCACCTACTGGTACTGCCAGGTCTCCGGGCAGTCCGCCGGTGAAGCCCTAATCTGGCGCCCCTCCGACCGTGACTACTATGTCTCGCTGATCGCGCGAATCCGCCGTCGCGACGGTTCGCCTACGCCCGGCGAGTCATCCGCTCCCTGAGGACCAGCCACACAAACCGGGGAATCGCCAGCTGCCGCTTTACGCGGCCCGGTTGACGCCCCAGCCGGTACAGCCACTCCATCCCAGACCTCCGCATCCAGTCCGGGGCTCGCGGCGTGGCTCCCGAGATGAATGAGAACGACCCGCCCTCGGCCACTGCCACCCTTGGGCTGAGCGACGCCAGGTTGGCTGCAATCCAGCGCTCCTGGCGTGGAAACCCCATTCCGACCAGCAGAACATCCGGCGAAACTACGTTGACGGCTTCGAGGACACGTTCGTTCTCCTTGCCAGTGACGTTGAAGTGGCCCGGATGCACCCCGCGAATGTGCAGTGCGGGCAGCCGCTCGCGGATTCGGTCCCTCGCCCCCTCCACTTCCTCACCGGTCCCACCGAGCAAGAACACGGACAACCCCGACTGGGCCAGCGCCTCCAGCATGGTCCACGTGAAGTCAACGCCTCGCATGGCTTGCGGCAGTGGTTTCCTCAGCGCTGGGCTGTTCGTCACCAGCGCCAACAGCGATGCCGGGAACGCCAGCAACGCACCAATCCCACCCCCGCGCCCCGACAGGTAGTGCGCCGCCCAAAGAATGCCGGTCCCGTCCGCGAGGCAAATAGACGCGCCATTGAGCACGTCGCGGAGTTTCTCGTCTTCATGCGCAGGGGGCATGAACTCCGAATAGGGCTTCACGACGTAATGCTGCCCGCCGGAACGCGCTAGCTCCACCACCGCTTCAGCAGCGGCCTCACGGGACAACGCGTGGAAGCGCACGCCGAGGACGTCGACGGAGCTCGCACCGCCGCTCATGGTTCGAGCTCCCTCACCACGAGCGGAGCAGCACGAGCGGGGGGCTTCACGACTGGGCCTTCGATATTCGCGCCAGCGTTTGGTCCAGCGCCTCGAATGCAGTCTCGGGCACGTATTTCGCCCTGATCAAGGCGCGCCCGTTCTGGCTGAGGACCCGCCAGCGCTCCTCGTCCTGCAGCAGGCTGGTCACACCGTCGATGAGGGCGTGCTCATTGCGGGCCACTATCAAGTGCTCGCCGGGGACAATGTCCAGTCCGCGCGCCGCCTCTGAGCTGGCGACTACGGGGATGCCCCTCGCCAGCGCATTCAGGATCTTGAGCCGTGTCCCGCCTCCGGAACGCGACGAGTCAACCGCAACCCGCGCCCGCTTGTAAAGCTCCTCCGCCTCTTCAACCTCCCCGAGGAACTCGACGTTCGATGTCTGCTCCATGCGCCGCACCAGTTCAGGGGAAGCGCCCTTGCCGGCGACAAGCAGGATGGAGGCAGGCGCGCGTTTGACGATCTGCTTGTGTCCGAAAGACAGGTACCGCTGCAACCCCTCGATGTTGGGCTGCCAGCTTAGGGTGCCGAAGTACAGCACAACCGGTTCTGTCAGCTTGAACGAAGGCGCCGGCTCCTCCAGCAGCGTAGCGTCCGGGATGTTCGGAAGCACCTTGATCCTGTTGAGGTCGCCGCCGATCTTCCCCAGCGCCCGCCTGTCGTCCGGTGACACCACGAACGTCGTGTCGAAGCGGCGTAGCAACCCCGCCTCGTATCGCCTGACCCGGCCCGCCTCGCGTCGGGCCAACAGGCGCCGGAGTCCGCCCTCCAGTTCGGCCTGCCTATCCCACAGCTCGTGCTCGGCGTTGTGTTCGTGCAGCAGCTTCCTACCGCCAAAGCCGTCCGGGACGTACTGCGCCATCAGCCACCCGTCGGCCAGAACGACGTCCGGGCGAAAATCCTCCACCTCCGCCTCGACGAGCGTCGTCATCTCGGCGTTGCGAGTGCGCTCGATACTCAACGGCACTCGCGCGAGGTAGCTCCGGATCAACGACCAGGCGTTGCGCGGACTGCTGTGCTGGACCGTCCGGGCGCCCCCCAACCGGACCGACCACTTCTCCTGCTCGCGCGTCAACGGCGCTGACGTAAGCGCGATCAACCGCACCTCGTGCCGCCTCCGGCGCAGGTGCTCGACGATGCTGAGTGACTTTATGGTCGCGCCGCTGTCCGCCGGAAACGGAAACTGGGATGCCAGGAACAGGATCCGCAACCCCATGGCGTCCACTCGCCGGCTGCGTGACCCCCGCGTCGTGGTGCTAGCGCGCCCCCTCTTTGCTGACGACAAGTTTCACCGTTTTCATCAAGATGCTGAGGTCCAGCGACAACGGGTGACGCTGCACGTACTGTAAGTCGTAACGCACCTTCTCGTAGTGGGTTAAGTCGGAGCGGCCATTTACCTGCGCCAGCCCGGTCATCCCTGGCTTCACTTTGTGGCGTTGCCGGAACTTCTCGGGCCAGGCTGCCACGATCTCCGGCATGTCCGGCCGCGGACCGACCAGGCTCATGTCGCCCTTGAGGACGTTGAGCAACTGCGGCAGTTCGTCCACCGTCGTCTTGCGCAAGGTCCAGCCGATCGCAGTGGCGTGCTGAGGCCGTCCGCGCGGACTCAACAGGCGCTTCGTCAGGTCCCCTGTCGGCAACCGCTCGGCGATGTCGCTGCCCTTACGATCGTGGTGCATCGTCCGGAACTTCAGGAACCGGAACCCGCGCCCGTTCAGTCCGATCCGGTCCTGCTTGATGAGCACCGGCCCGGGGGACTCCAGCTTGATCAGCGCCGCTGCCAACGCGAAGACCGGCCAGAGGCTGCTGATCAACAGCCCTGAAACAGCCACGTCCAGTAAGCGTTTGGCGTCAGACGAAGGTCCAGCTTCGACGTTATCGGGCAGGTCCGGGAATTCGTCTGCGAGCTTGCGGGATTTGGGCATGGTGCTAACGGTGGCCGCAGGGATGCGCGGCGCCTCGTCGGTACTATCGTAGCCCGTGCCACCGTACAACGCCTTCCTGACCGAACGGACCTCGCGGTCAGCGTTGACGCTCGGTGCTTCCGGCGCCGCAGCGGACAACTGCATGCCATCGTCATTCTTCTTGCGCGAACTCATCGACGCGCTCCCTGGGGCACGGCTCCCGTCTCACGCAAGTGATCCGCCAGCGCCTCGCGCCATGGCCTCATACGAATGCCGAGTTCTGCTGCCCGGGTATTCGCCAGCGTCGAGTCCACCGGCTTGCGGAACGGCATATCGAGTGCGCCCTGCTCCGTCTCATCCACCGGGACATCCAGCCCGCACTCCTCCACGATGGCATGCGCCCACTCGTGACGAGAGCAACTGCCGTCGTTCGCCAGGTGGAATATGCCGTATTCCTTGTGCTTGATGAGCTGCCCAATGGCGCCCGCAAGATCAATGGTCCAGGTCGGCGTCGCGATCTCGTCGGTCACGACCTTAAGGCTCCCATCCGCCTTTGCCCGCTCGAGTATCTTCTCGGGGAAGCTGACGCGTCCCGGGCCGTAAAGCCAGCTCGTGCGAACGATCTGGTGCTCCGCGAGGTTCGCCGCCACGGTGTGCTCGCCCAGCAGCTTCGACCGCCCGTACTCGTTGACAGGGTTCACCGGGTCTAGCTCGAGATAGGCGATACCCTTGTCGCCATCGAACACCTCGTTGCTGCTGATGTGGACGAGCGTCGCCCCAACCTCGGCGCAAGCAGACGCAATGAACCCCGGCCCCTCCCCGTTCGCGCGCCGCGCTCGTTCGGGATCCTTCTCGCAGCCCGCGGTGTCCGTCCACGCTGCGCAGTTGATGACGACGTCCGGTCTGTTCATGTTAACGACGAGCGTCACGGCTTCCTCATCGGTGATGTCGAGATCCACATGCGAAAGTGGGATCGCCTCCTCGTCGTCGAGGGCACGTTGCATGGCGAGCCCAAGTTGACCGTTCGCGCCTGTAATCAGTATTCGCATGGTCGTTTTAGTGCCCGGACAGGGCGGCGGTTACTTGAATTCGACGTCCCAGTTGAAGGGAATGCTCGGATCGTCCCACGGCATCCGGAACTCGTCCGGCTCATTGGGATTGTAGGTCTCGGTCGGGAAGTTGATCAGCAGCGATGGCTCCACGCCAACGGTCCGGTATCCGTGGGCGACACCGATCGGGATGCGTACCATAATCGGGTTGTTTTCACCGAGGTAGAGAGCCTGTGCCTCGCCCTTCGTCGCCGATCCCTCGCGGATGTCGTACAACCCCACCTTGCACATCCCCTTCACCACCACGAAGTAGTCCTCCTGCTTCTGATGGTAGTGCCAGGCCCGCACGATCCCCGGGTAGTTCATCGATACGTAGCACTGCCCGAACTTCGAGAAGATCTCGTCGTCCGCACGAATCAGTTCCATCAGGAACCCGCGTTCGTCCGCGTTTGGCTTAAGTTGCTTTATCGTTACCCCTTCGATCATTCACGCGCTCCTGCATAGGGCGTCGCTGTCGCCAGCCGTTCACCGTACTGTTTGTCGTAGTACTCCTGGAAATCCGTCCCTCGCACCTTCTCCCACCACCACTGGTTTTCCTGGTACCAGCGCACCGCCTTCTCGACCCCCTGCTGGAAGTCGTGACGGGGTGCCCAGCCCAGCTTCCCGATCTTGCTGTAGTCGACGCCGTAGCGCCGGTCGTGCCCGGCTCGGTCCATCACGAACCGGATCAAGCTCTTCGGCCGACCGACGATGTCGAGGATCGTCTCGGCCACGTCGATGTTGAAGCGGTGATTCTTCGCGCCGACGTTGTACATTTCGCCGGGCTCGCCCTGGTGCAGAAGAAGGTCGAGCGCCTCAACGTTGTCCTCCACGAAGAGCCAGTCGCGCTGCTGCTTGCCGTCGCCGTAGAGCGGCAGCGGCAGGTCCTGCAGGGCGTTCGTCGTGCACAATGGCACGAACTTCTCCACGTGCTGCCTCGGCCCCACGTTGTTGGCGGGCCGGGCTGTGACCACGGGTAGTCCGTAAGTCTCGACGTAAGCGATGACCTGCATCTCCGCCCCCGCCTTGCTCGCGGCGTAGGGGCTCCGAGGGTGAAGAATGTCTGTTTCGACCGAGAACTGGCCGTCCGGCACGTCGCCGTAGACCTCGTCAGTCGAGATGTGCAGGAACTTCTTGAGATTCGGGTTGCCGCGCGCCGCTTCGAGCATCACGAGGGTCCCCAGCACCTCGCTGCGGATGAAGTCGCCAGATTCCATGAGCGACCGGTCCACGTGGCTCTCCGCGGCGAAGTGGACGATGTAATCCGCCTTTGCCGCCAGTTCGCTGGTCAGGTCGGGATCGCAGACGTCACCCTGCACGAACCTGTAGCCTTCATCGGACTCGATTTCGCGCAGGTTATCCTGGTTGCCGGCGTAAGTCAGCTTGTCCAGGTTGATGACTTTGGCGCCCGGATGCTCTCGTAGCAATCGCAGGATGAAGTTGCTCCCGATGAAGCCGCAACCGCCTGTAATCAGGTATGTGCTCATTCTCGCTCCTATCCGTCCGGCATCTCGATACGGCTGTGGTCGCCCAGGGTCAAACTGTAGCTACCGCCGGCGTTTTGCCCACCCTGCAACTCCACGGAGCGACCAATCATGCTTTTCACCACCGGCCAGTGCATGTCCTCGATCCGGCTGTCCTCCATGATCAGACTATCCTCAACGCGGCAGCCCTTGATGCGGCAGCGCGCGTCGATCGCCGTGTTTGGCCCGATATACGAGTCAATTACTTCCGTCCCTGCGCCGATGATGATGGGACCTCTCAGAACGCTGTTCACTACTCGCGCGCCTTGCCCGACAATCACCGGGTCGTAGACCCGCGACTTCTCGTCCACTTCGCCCTCGCACCGGCTCTCGATCGTGCTCAGAACCATGCGGTTCGCGTTGAGCATGTCATCCATTTTCCCCGTATCGATCCAGTACCTGTCCATGATCTCGGCGTCGACACGGTGCCCTCGGTCGATGAGGCCCTGGATCGCGTCGGTAATCTCCAACTCGCCCCGCGCTGAGGGTTTGAGGGTGGAGATGACTTCGTGCACGGCGGGATCGAACAGGTAGATGCCGATGACGGCGAGATTAGAGGCAGGATTCTTGGGCTTCTCGACGATCCGCTCCACTCTGCCCTCCGCCATCTCGGCGATGCCAAACGATTCCGGCTCATCCACGGGGTGGAGGAGTATTTGCGATGAATTAGGTGTGTCCTGGAACTTCTCCACGTACGACTTAATGCCGCCCATTACGAAGTTGTCACCCAGGTACAGCACAAAGCGGGAATCTCCCAGGAAGTCTCCTGCCGTGGCAACGGCATGAGCGAGACCGCCCGGCACGTCCTGCTGGACGAACGTTACCTTCGCCCCGAACTGGCTTCCGTCTCCGACGGCAGCGCGGACCTGATCGCCCGTGTCGCCGACGATGATCCCGATGTCGGTCACTCCACTCTCCACGAGTTGTTCTATCGCGTAGAACAGCACTGGCTTGTTCGCGATCGGCACCAATTGCTTGGCGTTGGTGTAAGTGAACGGGCGAAGTCGGCTGCCCTTGCCACCGCTGAGAACGAGGCCCTTGATTGGGCCTTCTCGCCCGCCGGTGGGCGCTCCAGCCCCCGTTTTCTTGCCAGTAACCGTAGCTGTCGTCGTCATACGGTTAGAGTAACGGCCTTTCCTCCGCCTGGTTACGTGCGTGCCAGAAAAGCGCCTTGAATTCCGCCGCAGCGCGCGCTATCCGCGTTGGGTGCCGCAGGAAATAGCTCGGCCCGTACACGAACACGTGCATAACGAGGGCAGTCACCAGGTGCAGCCCTGTCCCGCGCTTGCGCACGAACAGCAGCGCGTTCCGCCGGTAAAGGTAGTGAAAGCGAGCGTCAGGGGCGCGGGACCGGTCTGCCTTGTGCCAGATGCGGGCCTGCGGGATGTAGTAGCAGTGCAGCCCCTTCGCCCTTGCCCGCACGCACCAGTCTGTCTCCTCCCAGTACGCGAAGTACTGCTCGTCGAGGAGTCCCAACGCCTCGATCGCCTTCGCCGGGATTAGCATGCAGACGCCGTCCGCGTAGTCGCGCTCCGCGATCTCGTCGTGCTGCCCCTTATCGATCTCCCCACGCCCAACCTGTGTGGCCAGGCCACGCCACAGGCTCACCGAGCCGCCGGTGGAGTAGATCCGCCGAGGCTCCCCGTAAAACAGCGTCTTGGGGCAAAGCGCCGCCAGGTCAGGGATCTCCCGGGCGGCACGGACCAGCGCCGTTAGAAAGTCGGGTTCGACGATGGTGTCGTTGTTCAGTAGCAGAACGTAATCCGGCTTGCTTTCGAGGGCCTTCGTTATACCGACGTTTGCGCCCCCCGCGAAGCCGCGGTTGTCCTGCAACTCTACAAGGTCAATAAAGTCCCTGAATTCGGCGGAAAGTACCTCCGCCTCATCGCTGGTTGAGCCGTTATCAACAAGTACAACCCGGAAGTTGGGGTAGTTTATGTGCTGAAGGCTCTCCAGACATTCGCGGGTGTCAGAGAGGCCGTTCCAGTTAAGCAGTACGATTGAGACGCTGGGGTCGGCTGTCATGAAATGTCGGCAAACTAGGCGGTCTGCTTGCAACAGAGAGTAACGCGAGGGGACGATCGGGGGCAACCATAAGCACCGGTCAAGATGGGTATAATCCCGACAGAAGCGCGGTTCAACAGGAGTTCGTTTGACAGTACAAGAGA
>DAINRO010000012.1:0-43902 GCA_036741795.1 Chloroflexota bacterium | reverse complement strand
TTCATGAACAACCTGTTCGCCACCCACCCGCCGGTTGACGAGAGGATTAAGATTCTGCGGGCGATGTAAGTTCGCCGCGCGGCTCGACGAGAAAAGTGGGGTGCCGCGAAGCGATGCGCTGGAACTCCTCGATAGGGGCATCCGGCTCTACCCCAAACTCCTTCTTGGTCACCATGGCGTTTTCGCCGATGTACTTCTGGATGATCGGCGGGCGCTCGGCCTCCGGCACCTCGGTAAGGAGCACGTTCTCGGCGCCACTACGGCGCAGGATGGCGATCCCGTTGTCGGTGCGGACGTTGCGCACCCATTCAGTTTCGCCGCGAGGGGCGACGAGGTATCGGTTGCCGCCGACCTCCACGAGATTCACGGCGACCTTCCGCGGTTGACCGGTCTTCCGCCCGCGAACCTCAAGCTCGGCGGTCTTTTTGGGGCCGATGCCGTGGGCGGCGAGCCAGCCAAAGAAGCCGTTCATCGACTTGATAATGCCTGTCGGGGGGTTGTAGTACTTGTCCGCCAACGGGACCTCCTTCGGGCTCAGGCTGATGGGGCGAAGTCCTCGATATGCATTTCCATCGCTCCGTCCCTGTTGTCAGCGCTGAAAGTATACACAACGTCTATGCGCTGACCGGCTTCGACCTCGTGTCGCGCAAAGTCGAACGCGACCGCCGACCAGGTGGCGCGACCAGACTTGAGACTGAGCCGCAAGTGCGTGCCATCACTCCCCATGGTCTTCACGTCGGACACGATGACGTCACGGCTGAGGAAGACCGGGTGCGGGTTGGTCACACCGAAGGGTGCCAGGCTGCTGAGGACGCGGATCAACTTGCCGCTCACGCGGTCCAGAGGAATCGCGGCATCGATCTCGATCGTTGGCTGCAGGTCGACGCCGTCCAGTTGCTCGGCGGCGATGCGCTGAAGCGATTCGATAAGTGATGGCAGGTTCTCGTTTCTGATTGTGAAACCGGCCGCCGCCCGGTGCCCACCGAAGCGGACGAGGATGTCGCTGCACTGGCGTAGCGCGGCTGTCACGTCGAACTCCGTGATGCTGCGGCAGGAGGCGCGACTTTCGGTTTCGCCCCGGCAGAAGACCGCCGAGGGCCGGTGGTACTGCTCGGTGAGGCGGCCGGCGATGAGGCCCACGATGCCGGGCGGAATGTCCTCGTGTCCGACGATCAGAAACGGCGCGGACGTGTCCTGGTCTTCGAGGAGGGAGCGCGCCAGGGCGAGGGAGCGCTGCGTCTCAACCTGGCGCTCCTGGTTGAGACGCGAGAGTTCGAGGGCGATTTCCCGGGCGCGGTTTTCGTTTGTCTCCATCAAGAGGTCGCGAGCGAGCCCGGCATCCGCCAGACGGCCGGCGGCGTTCAGCCGCGGACCGATGGTGTAGCCGATGGTGTCGCCGCCCACGCGCGCGGGATCGACGCCGCTGGTTTCAAGCAGGGCGAGCAGTCCGGGGCGCTTTGTGGCGGCGAGTGCGGCAATCCCTTCGCGGACGAGCCAGCGATTTTCGCCACGGAGGGGGGCCATGTCGCAGACGGTGCTCAGGGCCGCGAGGTCCAGGTAGCGGCCGGGATCCCAGGGCTTGCCCATCTCCTTGTAGAGGAGCTGCATGATCCGGTAAGCCAGGCCGCCCGATGACAGTTCCGGCTCCGGGTATGTCGCGTCCGGGCGCTTCGGGTTGATCAGCGCGACGGTGGGCGGGAGTTCCGGCGGCACGGTGTGGTGGTCGATGACCATGACATCCACCCCCAGGTCCCGGGCGCGGCTGATCTCTGTTACGGAGCCGGTGCCGCAGTCAGCGGTGATGACTAACGAAACGTTGTCCCCCGCGAGGGACTCGATGGCCTCTGTGTTGACTCCGTAGCCCTCCGAGAACCGGTTCGGGATGTAAGAGCGGACGTTGCCTCCGAGTTCGCGGAGGGCCTCCACGAGGATCACGGAAGCAGTGATGCCGTCGACGTCGAAGTCACCATAAACGGCCACCTGCTCTCCGGCGGCGATCGCGCGCTGGAGGCGCTCGATCGCGGGTCTGATTTCCGGCAGCAACCAGGGGTCGTAGCACGGGTCGCGCGCCTCCATGAAGGTAACGGCGTCCTCGGTGGAGCGGATACCCCGGTGCCAGAGGAGGTGGCGGACGAGTCCCTCGTAGGGCGCGCCCGCAAGATCGCGGTCTGTGTCGGGAGACCTCCCGCGCAAACGCCAGTGGCGGCCTGTGACGCCGGCCATCGGTTGAGATGCAAGAACCATGGTGTGCCGATTATGTGCCATAGGACGACTCCCCAACAGCGCACAGTGACACGCTTTGTTGAGAAGGCTCAGGAGAGCGCGGCGATCTCGTCCTGCGACAGACCGAGGAGGTGGCGAAAGACGTAGGCGTTGTGCTCGCCGAGAGCAGGGGCCGGGAGCCGAATGTGGAGCGGCGTTTCGCTCAGGTGCATCGGCGACGCGGGCACTTTTCGATCCCCGCCCAGGGACGAGACCTCTTCCACGGCGGGTGACGGAACTTCCGCGATCCGCGGACCGGTATCCAGCGCGGCGACCCGAATGACGCCGCCTTTGCCGGTACGCCGCCTGTCCCAGAGAGCGAGGCCCACAGCGCCGGCGGCCGCTGTGCAAGAGACGGGACCGGCCCCGGGCGGAATCTCGACCACGATCAAGGTCTCGTTGGACGCGCGAAGAGAGGCGGCGTCGATCGCCCCGGTGTTGCTGATGGACACATCGGAGATTTCCGCGAGACGCGCGACGATGTCCGGGTGGCTGGCCACATTGAGCGCGCAGGAGTACTTGTTGACGTTGGCCGCATCGAACGCGTCCGAGCCGCGCAGGCTGTCCCCGCCGGTTGGCTCGACCTTGATCACTTCCGCGCCCATGTCTCCGAGGATGCGGCCCGCGTACCCGGCGTGGCCGTCGGTTAAGTCGAGTACACGGTGGTCGAAGAGGGGGAGGCGGTAAGTCATATCGCCCCGTTGGCCCGGAGTATTGGCAGGTCGTTAGGCGCGAATCCGAGTTCAGCGCAAAGGATGGGGACGGTGTGCTCGCCGAGGGCCGGTGGCTGGCCGGGGCTGGACGCCACTTCGGACATCTCGAATAGTGCCTGGCCCGGAGCGGCTGACTCGAAAGGGCCGGCGGCGAATGCTGACGAAAGGCACTCTGCGGAGTCGATTTCGATGTGCTGCGGGACCTCGTAGGCGTCGGCGTTGTGGGCGGCGATAGCGGTTGCGGCGAAGGCGTTGAGTCCGGCGATGTGATCCGCGGCGTCCGCGGCGCCTGTGATTGAAGTCAGGATGATGCGGCGCTTGATCCCGTGCAGGTCCGCAAAGCCCAGCCCGAGCGAATCCATTCGTCCCGGCGGAAAAGTCTCGATGACGACGTTGGCGCCCTCCACGAGCTTCCGGAAGATCGAGCGTGCGCTGGGGTTCGTGACGTCGAGGCTGATGCTTTGCTTGCCCGAGCGAAGGACACTCCAGGAGTGGGCGTCGGTTCGCACGGGACCGCCGGAGAGCGGCTCAATCATGATGACATCGGCGCCGTAAGAAGCGAAAACGTGGGAACAGTAGGCGCCGGCGAAGCCAGTCGATAGGTCGAGAATGCGCAGGTCAGAAAGAGTGGTCATTAAGCGTTGGACCAACTCTGGCCACCATCCACGACGACTGTGGCGCCTGTGATCCAGGAGGCCCGGGGCGAAAGCAGGAAGGCGATGACGTCCGCGACTTCCTCCGCGGTGCCGAAGCGCCCCATGGGGATGTTGTCCTTAACGAACTGCGCCATGCCCTCGGGGTCCTCTTGCTGGCGACGCCACCAGGAGCCGCCGGGGGCGCTGATCGAGCCCGGCGCGACAGTGTTGACGCGGATATTGTCAGCGGCGAGAGCGCGGGCCATGGACTTGGTGCTGCTAATCAGTGCGGCCTTCGCGGCGTTGTATCCGGGCTGGCCTCCCGCCTCTTTCCCCCAGATGGACGACACGTGGACGATGGCCCCGCCTTCCGCCTTCATCTGCTCCGAGCAAAGCCGGGCGAGCCGCACGGCTGGCACGAAGAGGGTGTCGAGCGACTGCTGCCAGGCTTCGTCTTCGATGCCGGGCGCGGAGAAATGGATGCTGGTGACGAGCGCATCGATCCGGTCGAAGCGGGCCAAGGTCTCGGAAATGAGGCGCCTGGCTTCGTCGGCGCGGGTAACGTCGCAAGCCAGCGGGAAGACCTCTGCGCCTGATGCGCTCGCCTCGTCGGCAACGGCTTTGAGCGCATCCTCACCTCGGGCCGCCAGCGTCAATGAGCAACCTTCCCGGGCCAGGGCGAGGGCTGTCGCCCGCCCTATTCCCCGGGAACCGCCGACAATGAGGGCGACTTTACCGCCGAGTTCGAGATCCACGGGAAGTCCTTTGCACAGCGCGGTCTATCGTAGGGCGTCTCAGTCGGGGCGAACAAGGTTCTTGGTCAGTTGCGGTAGGCGTCCCAGATCTCCTCGCCGAACCACATCGCGGTAACGGCGCCAATCGCCAGGAAAGGGCCGTGCGGGATGTAGTCCTTGCGGCCACGAATGCGGGTGATGAGAAGGAATCCGGCGATTACCGCCGCGGCGAGCGTTCCGATGAAGATAGCTATGAGGACGGGCGGGAACCCCACGACGAAGCCGATGAGGATGATCATCTTCACGTCACCCATCCCCAGGGCATTGGCTCCGAAAGGGAGCGAGACAAGCAGGAGCAGGACGGCGATGGCGATCCCGACCAGCCCGCCGGCTATGACCTCCACGACTTCGCTTTCAGGCCAGGCCCAGCAGAGCGCAATCGCAAGGATCGTCGAAGGGTAGACGATGCGGTTCGGCAGCAGCCGCCGGTCCAGGTCCGTCATTGTGAGGGTCAGGAAGACGGTGCCGAAGAAGCCCCCGAGGAGCATGCCCGCCACGTCGTCGAAGACGAGCCGGGAGACGACGAACATGACGGCGCTGCCGATGGGGAGGACGAGCCAACGGATGGGCAGGCGCTCCGCGCAGTCCGGGCACCGGGTCCCCGATGCGATCCAGCCGACAATCGGGACGGCGAAGAGCGGCCGGAAGGGCGCGCGGCACTCGGCACACTGGAAAAGCGGGCCTCGAATGGCCTCGTCCGTGTAGAAGCGGACGAAGCGAAGCGCGGCAAGCTGGCCGAGGAGCAGTCCGAGGACGATACCGAGCGCGATTTCCATGTGTTGCGAGTCCAGACGCGAGGCCACGGGTCTACGTAACCGCGAGCGGTAACGGCGACGTTGCGGGCACGTCTCTCCTATAGATTCTTAACGCGATAGGCAGAGAGAGGTAATTATGAGCCTGGCGAGGGACGCCGGGATCGGTGGCCGGACCGCCCAACTGCCCACCGCAGGTCTGCGGGTCGGCCCCTGGTTCTCGGTCGCATTGGTGGCAGTCTGCGCACTGCCGGTCTTGCTATTCCTGCCGTTCCTGGCTGAGCCGTTCTCGCGGGACGAAGCCTTCTATGCGGTCGCCGCGCGGGACACCCTGAATGGCGCCATTCCGTACCAGGACTTCCTGGACAACAAGCCGCCGCTCATCTTCGCCTGGTACGGCCTGAGTTTCCTGCTGTTCGGGGAGACCACCTGGGCGCCCCGGCTGCTTGTGGCGCTAATGGCATCCGCCGCAACGTTTTGCGTTTACCTGAATGGCCGGCTGCTCTTCACGCGCAACCAGGGATTGATTGCCGCCGCAGCGTTCGCCCTGTCGATAGGCCTCGCGCAGTTCGAGACCAACGCCAACGCTGAGTACTTCATGCTGCTGCCGATGACGGCGGGGCTACTGGCGTTCAACCTGGCGGACAGGACAGGGAACGACGCCTGGTACCTGCTCGCTGGATTCGCGGGTGGGGCAACCATCCTGACGAAGACCATCTACGCGATCCCGATGGCGTTTCTTCTCTTCCTTGCCGTTCATCGACGGCGAGAAGGGTTGCCGGGTTGGCAGCAGCTCCTGGCGTGGGCGACCTGGAGGGGGCCGCTGTACATGGTAGCGGGAAGCCTGCTTTCGCTGGCCCTGGTGTCTCTTCCCTTACTGGTGGAGGGCGCCTTCTTCGACATGGTCAACGCTCTCACCTACTACTCGGCCATTTACTCCGGGCACGCGTCGTTGTTGATGCGGCTGGGGTTCGCGGTGAAGTCGCCGATGTACCTGCTGTTACTCGCCGGGCCGTGGCTGGTGCTGGCGATGATCGGGGCGTGGGCGTTGCTGCGGGGCGAGGGACGCCGCGACGGCGTGCTCCTCTTCGGATGGTTCGCCGCCAACATGGTGTCGATCTTCGCGGTCGGCCGCTACTACGACCACTACTACGCCGTGATGCTGGCGCCGATGGCGCTGCTGATCCCGGCGGGAGTGGACCTGGTGGCTCGCAACGCACGGAGGATACCGGGACAGGCATTCATCGCCATTGGTATCCCTCTGCTGTTGATGACGCCGTTGGTGCAGACCCTGCAGATCTACATGCGTTCGACGCCGGAGTCGAGGCAAGCCGCGAAGTTCGACGCCACAGGGACCGTGCTGTGGGAGCACCAGGCGGATGACCTCGGATTATGGCTTAAGGAGCGGACCTCGGAGGACGACCGGATATGGAACTTTGGTTTCCAGCCGGGCATCTACTTCGCTGCGGAACGACAGTCGCCTACCCGCTTCTATTTCGATCACGCCTTCGGTCTGTACGAGGAGTACGAGCGAGAGGCGATCAACGAACTAGAGGCAAAACCGCCGCTATACATCGTTGACAGCTCGGTCTACGAGGAAGCCAATCCTCTCAATTACTACAGCCAGCCGGTCGCGGACTGGATCAAGGACAACTACGACTACCTCGGCAAGATGTACTTTGCGGATGTCTACCGACTGCGAGGGGACGATGGCAGCTAATCAACCAGCGCTCCAGGGCGCTGCGTCAGCGCCTGTCGGAGGCGCCCTGCTTCTTCGGTCGGCGCTGATCAAGACCGGCAAGTTCTGGCTGCTGTTCGCGGCGGTGGTCCTGCTGGGGTTCTCGCGGACCAACGCCGATCCTCTGTTCCACGCCCTGGTGCTGGCGGTGGCCTTCACCGCCATCTACGTGTCCTTTGGGAGCGGCGCTCGGATGTGGGCTTTCTACCTCGCCGGGTTCATCTTCTTCGCGCAACTACGGTCGTACGCCGACGAGACCGGGCTACCGGTGCAGTTCGACTATCCGATTGTGATGGAGGAGGTGCTGTTCCTCGGCCAGATCCCGACGATCTGGCTCCAGGACAGGTTCTACACGTTTGCGGAGGCGGGCTTCCTGGAGGTGTACACGATGACTGTATACCTCTCCTACTTCTTCCTGCCGCACGTTTTGGCGTTCTGCCTGTGGAAGTGGGACCGGCCGCGCTTCAACCACTACGTTCTGGCGTTCGTGATCACTCTCTGGATCGGGCTGCTGGTATCCGTCCTTTTGCCCACGGCGCCTCCGTGGCTCGCGGGACAGGAAGGGTACATCGACCCGGTGTACCAGGTGGTGCCGGACGTGCTGGGCGGCGGCGAGAGCGGGACCTACGAACGGGGCTACACGGCTGCCGGGGCGAACGATGTTGCGGCAATGCCGTCGCTGCACTCTGCGATCCCGTTCGTGATGATGTTCGCGCTATGGAAATACCGCGGCCTGAAGTGGGCGGGTGTGTGGTTCGCGGCCTCGATGCCGTTCGCCGTGGTCTACCTGGGGGAGCACTACTTCGTGGATGCGCTGGCGGGGCTGGTGGCGGCGGGCGCCGGCTGGCTGACAGCGCAGTGGACGCTGGAATGGTGGCGCGGCAGGGCTGAAACGAGGATTTCGGAGCGCGGTGGGGCTGCCGCGACGGTTAACGACAGTTCGGATTCGCATTTGCCCTCGGAGACCGCTGGGTAACGTTTTGGTGAAAGGGCGTCGCCGGTGGCGGGGAGCCTGTAACAGGTGAAACAGCGATGTCATCTTACCGTGTGATCAACCCAGCCATTCATTATGGGAAAGGAGGAGGGTAAATGCTCTCCAACATCAACGAGGCGATTCTTCGGTTGTTCGCCCGCAAGGACGAGGATGGACAGGCTCTCGCAGAGTACGGTCTGATCCTTGGCCTGATCGCGGTCGTCGCCATCGCCGCCCTCACGCTTATGGGCACGCTGATTGCCGGTGAACTCGGCAACATCACGGACGCTCTGGGCGGCGGCGGCAGCTAAGAAGCAGCCAGTTCAGGCGATGGGCGGGTCCGCCAGAGGCGGGTCCGCCCATTTGCCTTAACAACGCATAACAAGCAACAAGCAACCTGGAGGGAGCTGATGAGGATCGCAAGATTGGTCCGAAAACAAGATAGGCGTGGTGAGCGCGGACAGGCGGTGGCCGAGTTCGCCTTGATCGTCCCGATCTTCCTGCTCCTCGTCTTCGCCATCGTCGACTTTGGTATGGGCTTCCACGCCTGGATCACTGTCACGAACGCAGCACGCGAGGGCGCGAGGCTGGGCGCCGTGGGCGGCACGCAGACCGAAGTCGAAGACCAGGTCTACGACACCAGCGCTTCGCTGGACGCCGATCAGATGACGGTGCTCGTCACGAACGCCGAGGGAGATCCAGGGGAGGCGGTAACCGTGGACGTTTCATATGACTACGAACTGATCACGCCACTGTCAAGCATTCTGGGTGTCGTATCGGGGGGATCGATCGGCCCAACAATCGGGTTCACATCTTCGGCGGAGATGAGGTTGGAATAGCCTTAATCACCCGCCGCGTACGAGGCGAATTTTGGGGGTCTCCCGCCACGGGCCCGTGGCGCGAGGCCCTATTTCATTTCAGCAGGCGGCCCGGCTAGCCGCATCGGCACTATGGAGGTCGAATGGAGTTGCAATAATCCGCCCCCTATCCCTGTAACGATGCTCCGAAAGGGGCGTCAATTATTCTGAACTGTCCGAATTGGCACACCAATTTTCCAAGGGGGAAATTCCCATGATCAAGAATCTCGCAGTTGGCGGCTCAAACCGCACACTCTTATTCCTGGCCCTGCTGATGGGGTTGCTCTGCGCAGCTCTCGTCGGCATCTACCTGAGCAACCTTGAGGGTAGTGGCGGCGGAAGCAGTTCCGAAACCACCCCGGTTGTTGTCGCGACGATCGACATCCCGGCGCTGACGACCATTACACCCGAGATGCTCGAGGTCAGTGATATACCGGTCGAATTGGCCCTGGTCGGCGGGTTCACGGACCCCGCAAGCGTTGTGGGCAAGAAGACCCAGGTAGCGATCGTGACGGGCCAGCAGCTCCTGGTTACCAACGCGGTTGACCCTGCACTGGCCCAGGAAGCCTACGGGCCGGACGCCCCCCTGTCACTCATCATCCCAGCGGGCAAGCGTGCGTACGCCGTTTACGTGAGCAAAGTAGCTAGTGTGGGTGGACTGGCGCGAGCCGGTGACTACATCGACCTGATGCTGAGCGGCGAAACCGCAGAGGGTGCGACAGGTCCGGCGGCGTGTTACGTGATGCAGGACCTCCAGGTACTGGCGGTGGGAACCACCGTTACCAGCGCCAGTGCCGATGCCTCAGGTGTCGCCTCGAACCCGCCGAACCCGGAAGCGAACACGTACACTCTCGCCGTGTCGCCAGAGCAGGCGATGGCGTTGGCCGCTGTTCAGGGCAACGTTTCGGACGGAAGTGTCGGACGGCAGATGTGGGTTGTACTACGGCAGTTTGGTGACCACACAGCCGCCGGCGTTCCGGCGTGCCCTACCCAATAACGGATCGATAGGAACGAATCATGACACGCAATCCTCGAGTAGCAGTTGTTGACCAGGACCTGAACAGCAGGTCCGACATACAGAAGCTGTTGGCTGCTTCGGGCTTTGTCGTCGTCGGCGAGGCTGGATACGGAATCGAAGCAGTCTCTCTGGCAAAGGAGATGGAGCCTGAGGTGGTGGCTGTCGCCATCGAGGAGCCGGTCGTGCGAGCGCTGCAGACGGTTGAGGCCCTCAATGACTTGCTGCCTCATGCCGCGATCATCGGGTACTCCACACTTCGTGGCGACCAGGCGATGCGCAAGGCGATGCTGGCGGGAGTTAAGGACTACATCAGCGCCCCCGTGAAGGAGGAGGAGCTAGTCAACTCCATCTACACGGTACTGGCCCAGGAAGAGCGCCGCCGCGCCCGGGCAACCGGCGAGGCGGACGACCCTGTCGCCGCCGGGTCAGTGATCACGGTTTTCGGGGCCAAAGGCGGGATCGGCAAAACCACGATCTCAACGAACCTGGCGACGGCGATCATGCAGAAGACGAACCAGTCGGTTGTCCTCGTTGACCTCGATACCCGCTTCGGCGACGTCGGAATCCTGATGGACATCCCCGTGGAGCGGAGCATCGCCGACCTGTCAGGCCCGGAAGAGGACATCACCAGGGAATCGGTCCAGGAATGCCTGTACCTCCACAACAGTGGCGTCTACATTCTGCCGGCGCCCATCAGGCCGACAGACTGGCGCAACGTCCACGCCGGGCACATCGAGCGGATCGTGACCATTCTGACCCAGACCTACGATTACGTGATCCTGGATACCCCGGGTACTTTCAACGACATCGTGGCGCGGGCGTTGGAACTGGCCTCAATGGTGGTCCTGGTGGCCACCGTAGACATGGCCAGTCTCAAGGACACACTTCTCGCGATCGACATGCTGCGGTCCTGGAACTTCCCGCAAGAGAAGATCAAGCTCGTGATCAACGCCACGAACGAGGCGAGTAACGTCCAGCCGCAGGAGATCAAGCGGATGCTGGGACGCGAGGTGTTTTGGTCCATCCCTTACGACCGGAACATTTCCACGGCCACACAGCTCGGGATGCCGGTGGTGGTATCCAAACCAACCTCCAAGGCATCTGAGAGCATCGTCGAGATGGCGTATGCCGTCAGCGGTGTGCGTACACAAAAGACGACAAAGCCACGAGAGAACCCGAGAGGCGGCCTCTTCGGCCGGATCATAGGCAACGTTCAAGAAGCCGAAGTAGGCGTGGAGTAAACAATGACTAGTTGGCAACCAGGACGATTTAACGGGCCTTCGCGGGCTGGACCGAACGGTGGTGGCGTCGGCGACGGCGCGGGTGCCGGGACGGGCGTCGCTTCCCGCACGACACCGGGCCGCTACAACGAGGACATGGAGCAGCTGATCTTCCGCATGCACCAGATGCTCATCGACGAGCTCGATGCGGACCAGATAGCGGCGATGCCGGCGGACGAGCGCCGCCGAATCGTTGAACAAGCTTCAGAGCAAATCCTGCGCAGGGAACTGCCCAATGTTGGCGGGATCACGCGGGACCAGATCGTCTCTCGAGTGGTGGACGAGGTGGTTGGCCTGGGACCGATCGATGCGCTTCTGCGCGATGCGTCGATTTCGGAAGTCATGGTCAACGCGCCGGACGAAGTGTTCTTCGAGCGCGAAGGACGGATCTACCTGAGCGATGTGCGCTTCCGCGACTCAAACCACATCATGCGAGTGATCGAGCGAATAATCGCTCCCATCGGCCGTCGCGTCGATGAGTCTTCGCCGATGGTGGATGCCCGCCTGCCGGATGGCTCGCGTGTGAATGTCATCGTCCCTCCGATCTCTCCGAAGGCGCCGACGATCACGATCAGGAAGTTCCGTGCGGACAAGTTGACCATGGAAGACCTGGTAGCGTCGCAGTCGGTGCTCCCCGAGATGGCGCAGTTCTTGAAGGCCTGCGTACACATCAAGCTGAACGTGCTGATCTCCGGTGGTACTGGTACCGGTAAGACGACCTTCCTCAACGCGATGTCCGCGTACATCCCGGAAACTGAGCGCATCGTCACGATCGAGGACCCCATCGAAATTAAGCTCCAGCAGCCGCACGTGGTATCGCTGGAAGCAAGGCCCTCGAATATCGATGGTAAGGGTGAGATCGCCCAGCGTGACCTTCTCCGCAACAGTTTGCGTATGCGACCTGACCGGATCATCATCGGCGAGGTCCGCGGTTCGGAAGCGTTCGACATGCTCAACGCCATGAACACCGGTCACGAAGGGTCACTCTCCACCGTCCACGCCAACTCACCTCGAGACGCGCTTTCCCGTGTCGAGAACATGGTGCTGATGGCGAACCTGGAGCTGCCTGACCGGGCGATCCGCGAGCAGATGGCTTCGGCGCTTGACCTGATTGTCCAGCTACAGCGTGGTTCCGACGGCGTGCGCCGCGTTACACACATCACGGAATGTACAGGCATGGAAGGTCAGATCGTGACTTTGCAGGACCTGTTCAGGTTCCACCAGACCTCCGTTGAGCCGGATGGGCGGATCAAGGGTGTAATGGCGCCGACAGGTATCCGGCCCAGCTTCGCCGAACGCTTCAAGGCAGAAGGTGCGGAACTGCCAGAAGGCATTTTCGTCACGGGCGTCGTCAGGGATAACTGATATGGACCCACTGGTAATTCTGATTTCAATCCTGGTGCTGGGCACCATCACCGCCCTCGTCCTGGGGCTGGCTGGCCGGCGCGATCTGCGTGCGGGCAGGATGCAGAAGCGCCTGGACGCGTTCAAGGGTGAGGACCCCGGCCGCACAGTTGTCGATGCGGAAGTGGAAGGCCCGCACTTCAAGCAGCGGGAGTACAGTGGCCTTCCGATTCTGAGTGCATTCTTCCAGGGGATGAAGGGATCGGAGGCGGTAGCAGTTCAACTGGACCGAGCCGGAGTGCCGCTCCGCGTTGGTGAATACTACATGATCCGCTGGTGCCTTGCCGGCCTCTTCTTCCTCGCGCCCTTCGTGTTCGGCATTAGCCTGTTCAACGCCGCCGTGGGAATCGGCCTCGGTGTGATCGGGTACATGCTGCCGGCGCAGTACGTCACCAACCAGCGGAACAAGCGCGTAAGTAAGATCAATGCGCAGCTGGTGGATCTGCTGGGTATGACCTCCAACTCCCTAAAGTCAGGTTACGGCATGATGCAGGGGTTTGAGTTCTCCAGCAAGCAACTCCCGGACCCGCTGGGCCAGGAAGTGCGGAGAATGCTGCGCGAATCAACCCTGGGTATGAGTGCTGAGGAGGCTCTCGCCCAGCTCGGCGAGCGCATCGCCAGCAAGGACATGGATATGGTGATCACAGCGATCAACATCCAGAGGTCGGTGGGTGGAAACCTGGCCGAAATCCTGGACAACGTCGCACACACCATGCGGGAGCGCGAAAGGATCCGCGGCGAAATTAATACTCTTACCGCTCAGCAGAAGATGACCGGTATCGTCATCGGTCTGCTGCCCGTGTTCATGTTCCTGATCTTCATGGTCATCAACCCCGACTACATGAGCCTACTGTTCGAGACCACAGCCGGACGGCTGATCATCGCTGGCTCCATCGTCATGGAGATCATCGGCTACTTCACCATCCGCCGAATCATGGCGATTGAGGTATAGGAGAGAACGATGATTATCACACTGATAATGCTGACGTTCTTCTGTGCCGTCATGCTCCTTGCGATCTCGGTCGCCAACCGGGGGAAGTCCTCCGTGATGGAAAGCCGAATCCAGGAGTTTCGGCGGCAAACGTCGGTTGCAGACGACCTTGGGCCTAACCTGGACGTCGCTTTCGCGGACCGAGTCCTGAAGCCGGGAGCGGAGAGCGTGGCGAGGTTGGTGGGCAGGATCCTTCCCCAATCGATGCTGGCCGATGTGCAGCACCAGCTGATGGTGGCCGGCTACCCAATGAAGTACAACACGTACCTCACGTTCTGGGGACTCTGTGTGTTCCTGCTGGGCGGCATGGGCTTCTTCATCATCGTCACCGTACCGAGCGATGCAATGATCCAGAAGCTGATCGCTGGAGGTATCCTCATCGCCCTGGGGTTCGCTTTCCCGCGGATGTGGCTGAAGGGCAAGGTCAAGGCGAAGCAGAAGGCGGTCATCCGCTCGCTTCCGGACACCATGGACCTGATTACGACATGTGTCGAGGCCGGACTTGGCCTGGATGCGGCGCTGGCACGCGTGGCCGAGAAGGGCGACGGCCCGTTGGCAGACGAGATGCAGCACATGCTGCGAGACATCGCTATGGGTAAGCTGCGGCGCGAGGCGATGACGGAACTCAGCGACCGCGCCGGCGTGGAAGAATTGACCAGTTTCATCAACTCCATCGTGCAGGCCGAACAGCTCGGCGTCGGCGTCGCGCAGGTCCTCCGTGTCCAATCGGAGCAGCTGCGTACGCAGCGCCGGCAGAAGGCGGAGAAGCAAGCGCACGAGGCACCGATCAAGATGCTTTTCCCGCTGGTGCTGTTCGTGTTCCCGGCATTCCTGGGAGTGATCCTGGGGCCGGCGGTCATCCGGATCGCGACGGCATTCTAATGGCTCTCGGAGCGAAGATCCGTGGTCTCCGTGAGGAGCTGGGTATGAGCCAGTCCAACCTGGCGGTGCAGGGCAACCTCAGCCAGGGTTACCTCTCGCAACTTGAGAACGACGAGGTGCAAAACCCCAGCGCGTCGGTGATCTTTCACCTGGCACAAGCACTTCACGTGGACCCGCGCATCCTTATGGAGGCAGCGGGCTACGCCGACACGGCACGACCGGAGGACGGGGAGTACGAGGTGACTGTGGACCCGGAGCTGATGCGTTTCCTGGCGAGCTATCCTCGCGAGCAGCAATCGTCGCTCTTGAGACTGCTCCGAGGGTTTGAACGCAGGCCGGCGAGTGCGAGGAACGGTGCCCCGCAACGGCGCGGGCGCGTGCGAGCCGTTTAGACAGTATAGAATGATCCGGTTGGGCCTCCGCTGAACGGTTTATGAACCAATCAACGATGGCACCGCCGGAATGGACAGGGGAATGAGATGAACCTGGGCGACAAGATACGACGTTCGAGGGAGGAAAACGCACTGACACAGGGTCAACTGGCGAAGTTTGCCGACGTGAGTCAGGGCTACCTCTCCCAGCTTGAGAACGGCGACGTGAAGAACCCCTCAGCTGCTGTGTTGCTGCGCGTGGCCAAGGCCATGCACATGGAGCCGGACGAACTGTTCGAGGCGGCAGGGTATCCGACCGTCCGCACGCTTCGGCGCGTTTACCAGGACTATGCCGCGACGATTGATCCAGAGCTGCTCCATTTCCTCTCGGAGCTTCCGCGTGATCGTCAACGGCGGCTCCTGTCGCTCTTGACCGGGATCGAGGGTACGGTGAATCCCGAAGCAGGCGACGGCGAAGTTCGGGAGCCGGTGCCTCTCACGACAGGAATCAGCCTGGCCAGGGTGGACAATTAGGCCGATGCCAGAGTCTGGGGAGGACAGACAGCTACTTGCGGAAAGGATCGATCCTGAACTGCTGATGATGCTGGCGCGAATGTCGCGGCGCCAGCAGAGGCAAATACTCCTACTCCTGATGGTAGTCGAGAACTTGCTTTACGAAATGGAGCGAGAGCGACGCGCCCGCGAAGATCTCCGCTAGGGAGCTAGTCGAAATTCATGCTGTCTGCGACGGACAGCAACTCGATCGCGTTGACCTGAGGCCCCGAGTACTGAATCAGGACGCGCAACCCATTCGGCTCGAACACGAGCGTCTGCGCGTCGCTGTCCGTCCATGTGAGGGCGCCGCCCTCGGACCGCCAACCGCCCTCGAAGTAAGCGGCAGGCCATCCATCGACCACGGTGTTGAGCGTGGAGCCAGTCCGGGCAACAAGGCTGGGCCCCGTGGCGGCTTCCTGGTAGATGACGAGCGAGGCATCATCGGCTGGCCGCCCGTAGAGGAGCGAGAAGACGCCACCATCCGGCGATGTGATGCCCGTCTCGTGGTAGGTCGAGCCGGTCAGGGACATCCCAGCCGGCAGATAAGCGGGCTCTGTGGCTTCCAGGCCGAGCAGTGACACTGCTTCGACCGTAGTTACAGCGCTCCCTTCGTCAACGGAAGACACTTCGGGAACTGGAAGCTCGTCGTCCTCCTCCATGATCCCGGTCTCGCCTGCCAGGTGCGTCGCCCCCTTGACCATCGGGTGATCGGCAAAGCCGGTTGTCGGCAGGGGTCCCACGGCGGCTATAAGCAACGCTGCACCGGCGGCGATGCCCAGCGCCTTCGCGGTGATGGAAGCCGGGATGCTGGTCTTGCCCCAGCGTTCCTCGAGCGACTTTTCCAGTTCGCTGTGATCGGGGAAGCCGCCCACGCGTGACCAAAGCCGCACCGTCATCTCGGGATCACGCGGCGGTGAATGGGTGCTGCTGAGGGCGATACGAACCAGGCTATCGAATTCGGCGTCGCCGGATTCATAGCCGGGAACCACGTCTCCCTGGCTGACGATTACGGGTGGCCGCTTGTCGTTGTCCTCGGCCAGGCGTTCGCGGACTTTCTCCCAGACGTCCTCACGGTGTTGCTCGGCCACGGCAAGGGCGTCTTCGGAGATGGCACGGCGCATGGAGATGACATCCATCATCTCCCGTGAATCTGGATCGCGATCCACGCCGTCGCCAGGAATCGCATCATCGCCCGAATCGGCGCTTAGGCGGCCGAGCAGATTCTCCCAGACCTCCGATTCGTACTCGTGGGCCTGGCCGCGCACGCTGTCAGACTTATCACGACGGCGGCTGGCGACATCAAACAGGGATGAGAGGTCATTGCTGTCAAGGCTCGGTGGCGGCGTGTCGGTGCCGCCCGACAAGAAATCGTCGAGGGCGCGAGCGAACCGTTCGGCCCGCTCTTCTTCGTTCATCTATTAGCCTCTCCCGCCACCTGCATCCGGTCGCGCAGTTTCCGGATTGCGCGGAAGATAGTGACCCGGACGTTAACCTCGCTGGTCGCGAGTATTCCCGCGATCTCACGGTTGGTTAGTTCTGCATCGAATTTGAGGGCGATGATCTCCTGCTCGCGCTTGGGTAGTTGCTTGACCAACTCACCCAGTGCTGCGACGCGCTCCTTGTGAAGCAGGGTTTCTTCCGGGCTCTTGGGTTGGCCGTGCAGGGAGTTCTCGATGGCTGCTTCTTGTGCCGCCTTGGCCGCAGGCTTCTCCTTGCGCCAGTGGGAACTGACTTCGTTACGAGCGATCGTGAACAGCCAGGAGCCGAACGACTCTGGCGATCGCAGGTTCTTCATCTTGAGGTAGGCCTTTTCGAAGACGTCGGCGACTATGTCCATGGAGACGTCCTTGTCCTGGACGCGGCCATAGACGTAGGCGAAGACTTTCGAGAAATAGGCGTTGTAGAGGTCTGAGAATTCGGCGGTGGAGATCACCGGCGGTTCGGCGGCAGCCGGCGCCTCTGTTTCCTGGCGTGACGTTGCCTTGGGTTTGACTGTGGCTCTGGTGTCGAGTGCGACTCGGATAGTAGACATTGGTTACCCCTCGTTTCTTGCGCCGGATGGTCCCGGGTTATGCCCCCTCCCGTGGCAGGGCTGGCGAATTGGTTGAACGTTAGACGCACAACCTTCGGGACCGTTACACACCGCAATAAAAAAGGTTTGGTTTGCCATTTAACCCCTAATCGCAACTCTAGTAGTTGAGTTCGTCATTTGGTCTTCCACTTTCCCGCTGCCCAATACAACCAGTATTGCAGCCGGATGGGGCCATCAGAGTGAATTCAGGGTGGTTCGAAGGTGAACAGCCGGTGTAATCAGTTCAGGCGCGGTCTAGGCCCAGCCGGTACGAGCGGTCGAGTAGTTCCACCACGTGGACGGCCCGCGCGACGGAACCGGTGACCCGTCTTCCTGCCTCAAGTTGCGCAATGCAGCCGGGGTTTGACGTGGCGATGAAATCCGCTCCGGTCCCCGAAATATCTGCCATCTTTGATTGCAGGAGGCGGAGGGACATATCGGCTTGGGTCAGCGAATAGACGCCGGCACTGCCGCAGCAGCGGTCCGGCCGTTTCATCTCCCTCAACTGCAACCCGGGGATCGCGGACAGGACCTGTCGGGGAGCGGCTGAGATTCGCTGGGCGTGCAGGAGATGGCATGAGTCCTGGTAAGTAACCGTCTCGGTAAGAGCACCCTTTGGAGGCGTGAACGGAAGAGCCGCCAGGAACTCGCTGATGTCCCTCACTGATCCGGCAAGGCGTTCGGCTCGTTCGGCATAGTCCGAGTCGTCGGCCAGCAGGTGGCCGTACTCCTTCATCGCGGCGCCGCAGCCCGCGGAGTTGACGACGATCGCATCGGAGTCCTGGTCCTGGAACGCGTCTACATTCTGGCGGGCCAGCTTCCGCGCAGTGTCCAGGTCCCCGTTGTGCGCGTGCAAGGCGCCGCAGCAGACCTGGCCGCGAGGCGCGGAGACAACGCACCCGTTGCGGGCGAGGACGCGAACGCTTGCGCGGTGAACGCGAGGGAGGGCCAGGGGCATGATGCAGCCGATGAGCAACGAGATTCGTGCGGCCACCGGGCTGTCCGGAAGGGCCAGCAAGCCCGCTCCACTGAACGGTTTAGCCGGGAATCGGGGGGCCAGCGAGGCCTGGGGGCCAACAACCGGCAGCCGCTCCGCGAGCGCGCGCAGCCCGGTTTTCTCGGTGAGCCGCAGAGCTTGTGAAAGCAGCTTCAAGCGCGCAGGACGGGCGACGACTTCGCGCAGGAAGAGGGAACGCAGCCGCCACGGCAGAGGCGCTCCGGGCGATTCGAGCACTTCGTTTCGCGCCGTCTCCATGATTTGGCCGAAGGGAACGCCGGATGGGCAGACGGCTTCACAGTTGCGGCATTGGAGGCACATGTCGAGGTGGCTGGTCACTGTAGCAGTGGGTTCGATGATGCCGCCCGCCAGGGCTTGCATCAGGTACAAGCGTCCGCGAGGGGATTCGGTCTCCAGTCCCGTTTCGACGTACGTGGGGCAATGCTGAAGACAGAGGCCACAGCGGACACATTGCGTGAGGTCAATCTCGGGCGTTTGCATTAGATCCGTCCCGCCGCGCGGCCAGGGCTCAGTATTGCTTTGGGATCAAACTCGTCCTTGATTCGCCTCATCAGTTCGAGGGATGAGGGCTCGGCGCCGAAGACATCACGGTTGTGCTTGACCAACGGTGGGCAGCGATTGATGGTCATATGCCCACCAGCGGCTGTCGAGATTTTCTCGCAGGTGGCAATGAGGCCTTCATCGGCGGACGAACGAAGGACGCAGGCGCCAACAGCGGGCCACGCTTCGATCGAAACCTCCCCTTCCAGGCTGTTGGCGCAGTTGGTGAGCAGCCCGGGGACAGCGGATGGTTGTACCGTGATCACCAGCTCCTGCGGCAGTTCCCTGTGATCGGTCGCGGAGCCCGGATCTTCCGTGAGCGTCATTCCGGCCTCGGCCGCGATCTCCCGGTGCGAGCGATCGACGCCGGCCGGCGTTCCGGCGAGCGTGATGGCGGTGTGCCAGCCGTTTGGAACTCGTTGGACGGCGGCGGACTGTACGCTCAGGCCGGAGCGCACCGCTTTTCGCACGAGCGAGCAAGGTTCCTCGGCGGACGGTAGCGTCATGGTCAAACATGCTTGCACGGGCGGTGCCGGGATCGCTTTGAGCGATGCCTCAACTATCACGCCAAGAGTGCCCAGTGATCCCGCGTACAACTTGCAAAGGTCGTATCCGGCCACGTTTTTCACTACTTTCCCGCCTGCGCGGGTGATCCGTCCGTCGGCCATTACCACCCTCAAACCGATCGTGAAATCCCTGGGCGCACCGAGCGCCGAACGGGCCGGCCCGTAGATTCCGCCGGCGATCATGCCTCCAACGGTTGCGTCATCCGAGGCCGAAGGGTCGAAGGGTATCATCAGTCCGGAATCGGCGGCCAGCTTGCGGAGCGCCCCAAGGGTGATTCCGGCCTGGACTGTGATTGTCAGGTCAGCAGGCTCGAACTCTACGACCGAATCCAGCGCAGATAGGTCGAGCGCCACGTCGTAACGCCGTGGCACGTTCCCGACGTGAGCGTGCTGGCGGCCTCCCAGGGGAATGACGGCAAGGTCCTCCTCATTTGCCACGGCAAGGATCTGAGAGACCTCCGTGTAGTCGTTGGGTCGGGCAACGACGGTGGGCGTCATGCCGTCAATCGTGTATTCCGTAGGGGACGAACCCGCTGCGGACGGTCCGACAATCTCCGCCAGGGACATTCGCTTCGGTCCCTTGCCCACGCTCAGATGTAGGCGCCCGGCCCGACTTTGGCCAGCGCGCCCTTCACGCGGGATGACACTTCGCCGCAGCCTTTCGATGTCGGGAAGATCTTGCCGGGATTGAACCAGTCATCGGCGCCGAAGGCGCGCTTGAGCCCGGCCATGACCTCCATGTCAGCGTCGCTGAACGTTAGTGCCATGAAGTCTCGTTTCTCGAAGCCCACTCCGTGTTCACCAGTGATTGAACCTCCGGCATCGACGCAGAGCCGCAGTATTTCTTCGCCAAGCTCCAGGACGCGCTCCGTAGCGCCGGGGATGCTCTCGTCAAACATCAGGTTTGGGTGGAGGTTGCCGTCACCGGCATGGAAGACGTTCGCGACGGGCATGTCGTACCTCTCGCAGGCGGCATACACCCCGTCCAGGACGTCGGGAAGGCGGGTGCGCGGGACGACGCCGTCCAGGATGTAATAGGACGGCGCAAGCCTTCCCAACGCCCCGAGCGCGGCCTTCCGCCCGACCCAGAGGCTCTCGCGCTCAGCCGGGGAGAGTCCGACGCGCACCTCGCGCGCTCCCTTCGCATCGCACAGTCCACGGACGGTGTTCGCCTGCTCGTCGGTCTCTTCCCGCAGGCCCTCGACTTCGATCAGCAAAACGGCGCCCGCGTCCGGCGGATACCCGGCGTGGACTGCGCGCTCCACCGCCCACATCGTACGGGCGTCCATCATCTCGAGCGCGGACGGCAGGATCCCTGACGAGACAATGGCGGAAACCGCCTCGGATGCCTCGCGGACGTGGTCGAAGATGACGAGGAGCGTTGCCACCGCCTCCGGCTTCGGGAGCAGGCGGAGGGTGGCCTCCGTCACGATGCAGAGTGTGCCTTCAGAGCCCACCACCACGCCAGTGAGGTCGTAGCCCACGCCTTCGCCAGTGCGGACGATAGATCCGTCTGCCGTGACGAACTCCAGGGCCAGAATGTGGTTGACGGTGGAACCGTAGCGGACGGTGTGCGGTCCGCCGGCGTTCTCGGCGATGTTCCCGCCGATGCTGCAAGCCTTCTGGCTGGACGGATCTGGTGCGTAATAGAGGCCGTGCGGGGCGGCCGCTTCCGAGACGTGGAGATTGATCACGCCTGGCTGGACCACGGCGGTCGCGTTTTCCGGATCGATGGAAAGGATGCGGTTCATCCGCGTGGTGACGATGACAAGCCCGCCCTCGCAAGCGATGGCGCCGCCGGAAAGTCCCGTGCCGGAGCCGCGAGCAGTCACCGGCAGGCCGTGGCGCCGCGCGATCCGGACGGCGGCGGCAACCTGTTCCGTGGTCTCCGGCAGGACGACGGCCTGCGGCAAAGAGCGCTCGATGGTCCCGTCGTATTCGTAGACGAGAAGGTCTTCAGGGCGGTGTAGTACCCAGAGCTCTCCGAGCGCCTGCTTCAGCTCGCGAACCGCCGCCTGGACGCTCATGCCCGGTAGTCTAGCACGGGCACTTTTCCACAATCTGAACCGAACGGAACTGCCGAATCGCGCGCGTATCGTCAAGTTCGGGTATCTTGTTGATTCCACGATGCGTTTAAGCGTGCAAGCACATGTTGTCAACATTCACAGCGGGTCACGCCCGTGTTGAAGCGCTTCGCCCGGAAAAAGCCCGTGGATAGGCAGGAACTCTTTGCCGAGGACGTGAAGTCTGCGGAGCACGCCCGCAGCCGAAAGACACTTTATATTCGGAGCGGACTGGCCGCCGGAATCGTGGCGAGCGTCGCGGCGGCCTCCCTGAGCGTTGTCGTTCTCCTCGACAACGGTAGCGCGGCGGAACAAGTCACCGCGCCGACTCCCACGAAGTCCGCGCGCGCCGCCGCGTACCAGCCTCCCAGGGCCCGGACTTCCACGCCCACACCTTCACCGGCGCCGAGTCCTGCCGCCCAGGTGGGCGGCGATCAGCAGAGCGGGCCAGTTACGCAATCCGGCGGCGGCATCCCGGAGAATGTGAACGTTGGGCCGGAGATGCTCGCTATGCGCGAGGCTCTCCTTGCTGCGATAACGAACTACCAGGCGGGAAGCATCGACGTTGCGGTGGCTGTCACCGATCTGCAGACCGGCGAGTCGATCTCAATCAACGGCAACTCGGTCCACAAGACGGGTTGCGTTATCAACCTGTTTGCGTTGCTGGCCAGCGTCAATGAGTTCTACCACGGCAACTCCAGCCCCTCCGGCCAGGCGGGGAGCATTAAGCACGGCATCGGGGGCAGCTATCCCCCCGAGGTGAGGAATTTCTTGAGCCGGACGTACGGCGACTATTCAACCGGGTTGTTCGCCGCACGCTCGTTGATGTCATCCTGGGGACTGACGACCTCTTCCTTCGATCACGTTCCATACTACGGAGTGACCAACCCGCCGCCCCCGAACGTATCGACCGCTCTTGAAACGAACCTGATCTTGACGAAACTCTGGAAGGGTGAACTTTTCGACGCGCAGTGGACGAACTACACATTGCGCGTGCTTGAGGACAGCTACTCCTACGTGGACTACATCCTCCCCAAGTTCATTCCCGGGAGCGCCACCGTTGGTCACAAGATCGGCTACTTCTCGGACTGGGACGGCTGGGTTAACAACGATGTGGGCTTCGTCCGTTTCACGGGCAGGGATGGGGCACAGAAGGCTTACGTGATCTCCTACTTCTCGCAGTACGCGCCGACGGAGGCGTCCGGAGCATCCTTTGGCGCGACTCTTTCGAAGATCGCCTGGAGTCACATGGTGGGCCGCTATGGCCAGCCCGCCCCCGCACCCGTAGCGACCCCCGCGCCAACGCCGGTTCCTCCGCCTCCACCGCCTCCGCCACCACCGCCTCCTCCTACCGCGCCGCCAACACCGGTCCCGACTGCGCCGCCTACTCCGGCGCCGACACCTTCGCCGTCCCCGACACCTACGCCGTCGCCGTCGCCGACGCCGACGCCGTAGCGGCTAGTCCTGGGCCCAGCCCTTCGCGCGCTCCACGGCTCGTTGCCATCCCGCGTACATCTCGTCCCGCTGTCCCTCCGAAATTTGGGGTGAGAACCGCCGGTCCTCGCGCCAGTTCGCGCTGACATCGTCCGGGTCCTTCCAGAAGCCGACAGCCAGGCCGGCTAGATAGGCTGCTCCGAGCGCGGTCGTCTCCAGGCACGCCGGGCGCACCACATCTCGCCCGAGAAGATCCGCCTGGATCTGCAAGAGGAGGTCGTTCGCCGCCGCCCCGCCATCGACGCGAAGTTCCGTCAAAGTGACGCCCGCGTCGCGTTCCATCGCTTCGACTACGTCGCGCGTCTGGTACGCCATCGCCTCCAGTGTGGCGCGTGTGATGTGGGCGCGGTTGGAGCCACGGCTCAACCCAACGATCGCCCCGCGCGCTCGCGGATCCCAGTGCGGCGCGCCCAACCCGACGAACGCTGGAACAACGTAAACGCCGCCCGAATCGGGCACAGTGGCGGCGAGCGCGGCCGACTCCGTGGACGAAGCGAAGAATCCAAGTTCATCACGCAGCCACTGGACCGCGGCTCCGGCGACAAAGACCGAGCCCTCAAGTGCGTAAGTGATCTCGTCGCCATTTTGTCCGGGGAAGCCCCAGGCGATCGTCGTCAGGAGGTCCTGGGAGCGCGGCGGGTTGTCGCCGACGTTCATCAGGAGGAACGAGCCGGTCCCAAACGTGTTCTTGGCCATTCCGGACGTAAAGCATGCCTGCCCGAAAAGGGCGGCCTGCTGGTCACCGGCGACACCGGCTATGGGCAGCGGCTGACCGAGCAACGAGGTCTCGCCGAAGACGCCTGACGAGGGGCGAACCTCCGGAAGAAGGGATCCCGGAATGGCAAGCCGCTCCAGCAGAACATCGTCCCATCGCGGGTCAAAGATGTTGTAGGCCAATGACCGAGAGGCGTTTGTGTAGTCGGTGACGTGTGCGCCGCAGAGGCGATAGAGGAGCCATGCGTCAACGGTGCCAAACCGCAGATCGCCCTCATCCGCGCGGGCCCGTGCGCCCTCGACGTTGTCCAGCAGCCACTTGATCTTGGTCCCGGAGAAGTAGGGGTCAAGCACAAGCCCGGTGCGGGAACGGAACTCCTCCTCGAGCCCGGCGGACTGCAAGGCGCTGCACGTGTCCGCGGTGCGGCGGTCCTGCCATACGATGGCGTTGGCTATTGGCTTCCCCTCGCTGTCCCAGATGATCGTGGTTTCGCGCTGGTTGGTAATGCCGATGGCGGCGACATCGGCAGCGGTCGCGCCGGCCTTTTCCAGGACTTCGCGTGCGGTTGCGGACTGGCTCTCCCAGATGTCCTCGGCGTCCTGCTCAACCCAGCCCGGCTGGGGATAGTGGATCGGGAACTCCTGCTGAGCGGTGGCGACGATCTCTCCGGCGTGATTGAAGAGGATGGCCCGGGAGGATGAAGTGCCCTGGTCAAGCGCAAGGACGAAGTCGGGCATAGCGGGCAAAGGCTAGCACCGGCCGCCGCGGAGTGTCGAGCGAGCGAATCAGCCCGGTGAGCCGGCGAATTCCGAGCGCACCTGGATCAATCGAAGAACGTCAGCCCTCGTCACGAACCCGTCGAAGCTGCGCTGAGTCCCAACAACCGGTAGCTGGTGCACGTCATGCAGCGCCATCAACTCCATCGCCTGGGCAAGATCGTCTTCGGGCGAGACGATGTGCAATCGCTCCCGCGGGGTCATCGCCCGATAGGCGCTCGTGCTGGGCCACTCCTCCCTGGGAATCTCTTTGAGGTCCGCCATCGAGATCACGCCCAGCAGGTCGCCCGCGACGACGATCGGAACGCAGCGCTGGCCCTTCCCCACCATGTACTCGTTGACGATTTCCGCTACGGAAACGTCCGGCGGCGCGCCGACGAAGGTCTGGTTCAGCACATCACGGACCTTGGTGCCTTCCATGGTGCTGCGGTGGAGAAGCTGCTGGTACGACTGCTCCGAGGAGTTGCGGAGGAACCAGCCGATGACGACGAACCAGACACCGCCGATAAAGTTGCCTGCCAGCACCGAGAGGACACCCAGCGCGATCAAACCGAACGAGATTGCCGTGCCGGCTGCCGAGGCCCATTTCGTGGCCTTGAGCATGCTCCGGCTGCGCGCCCAGAGCCCCGCACGCAGAACACGTCCGCCATCCAGCGGATATCCCGGGAGCATGTTGAAGATCCCGACGGCCACGTTGATGATCGCCAGGTACTCGGCAATGGCCCCGACAACCGTGTTGCCATTGCCGCTGGTGTGCAGAGCCAGCGCCAAGATCCCGGCCACGGCGCCGAGCGCGAAGCTCGTGAGCGGCCCGACGATCGCGACCTTGAACTCCTGGCCCGCGTCATCCGGCTCCTTTTCGAGTGCTGAGACTCCGCCGAAGATGAACAGGGTGATGTTGCTGACAGGGATGCCCAGCCGCCGCGCCACGAGTGAGTGCGACAACTCATGGAGGAGGACTGAACCGAAGAACAGGAACGTGGTGACGATGGATGCCCCCCAGACCTCGGTGTCAGACCAGTGCGCATAGCGGTTGACTTCTCCGTAGAACCCGTCCGAAAGCCACCAGACGAGGAGAAAGAAGACGGCCAGCCAGCTCCAGTGAACCAGGACATCGATGCCTGCGAGGCGAAAAACCCTGAGAGATCCCATCTATGTCTTTGCTTCGTTTCCTCACCAGACAGGATAACGCAGCGCTTGGAAATTGGGCGCCAATGATGTGTTTGACAAAGGCCAATTGCAATCGCTATAAGGGTACGTACTGTGCGGTAAACGGTGACGTTCACGGGAAGGTCAACCGGGCGCTCGCAGGCCCTCGGGAGGGGTTGAAGAATGGAAGATTCTAATTACTGGACGCGGCTTAGCGGCCGCAGAGTAAGCAGGCGTGCGCTGCTTGGTGGCACGGGCACACTGGCTCTCGGCGGCGCAGCCGCGATGGTCGTGGGCTGTGGTAGCAGCGGCGGCAACGGGGGTCTCGGCTCAGGCGAGACGCCGAAGCCAGTCCCATCGGAGCCGACGATCGGTGGCACGGTCACCCAGGGCAGGCTGCTTGCCGCCCTTGGCATCGATCCCCATATCGACCTCACCGGTCTGGATATTGACCTGCACCTGTACCCTTATCTCTATGGCTGGAAGCCCGGTGCGGAAGAGGCGGTCTTTAACAACCTGGCCGAGAGTTTGGAGATCCCCTCGCCAACTGAGTTCATCTTCAAGTTGAACCCTGGCTTCATAAACTCCGAGACGGGAGGCGGCAAGCCAAACCCCGCAGCGGGCGAGGAGATCACCTCGACAGACGTCAAGCAGAGCTTCGTCCGCCGTGGCACCTCCATCACGGCGCCCGACAAGCGCTTCCCGCGAAAGATCGCCGGGAGCAGCGACCCGGGGGCTCTCGAATCGGCCTTGATCACGCCCGATCCTTACACCTTCCAATTCACGATGGCGGACCCATTCGTACCTGCCGTGCGCGACATGGCGAACCCAACATGGGGCATCGTTTCGGCCAAGGTCCTGGACGAGTACCTGTACCTCAGCCAGGATGCCTTTGGAGCCGGCCCCTTCCAGCTTGAAGAATTCCGCGGCAACGAGCGCATCGTCGTCAGCAGGAACCCGAACTACGCCCAGAAAGGCCGACCGCGAATGGACGGCAAGACCTGGATCGTAATCACTGAGCCGTCTTCCCTGTATTCGGCCTTCCGACAAGGACAGCACGACATCAATGGCTCTGTCCTGTACCGGGACGACTACGACGAACTATCCGGAGAGTCTGATTTCCGCGTGTTCCAAACCCCCAGCCTGTTTTATCCCGTGGTGCACCTGAAGATGAAGTCGCCGTTCGACGATGTCCGCGTTCGCGAGGCCCTGAACCTCTCCATAAACCGCGACGAGATCATCGCCGTCATCTGGAGGGGAGAGGGCGAATACAACGGGCCGATCCAGTGGCCCCAGCAGAAGTGGGCGCTCCCGCAGGACGAGATCCGGGAGTTTTACCGCTACGACCCGGAGCGCGCCAAGGAACTGCTGGCCGACGCCGGTTACGAGGGCGGCTTCACATCTCGCCTCAAGCTCCCGAAGGTGACGGGCGCAACGTTCATCGCCGACACGGCGGTGCTCCTCAAGGAACAGTGGTCGCGCGTCGGTATCAATATCGAGATCGACGAGGTGGAGTTGGGCTCTTACATCAGCTCGACACTTCTGCCCGGAAACTTCGAGATGACCTTCTTTCCGAACCTACCGTATGACGAGCCAGACAGGCCGCTGAGCTTCTACCACTCCCTGGGCGTGACTGGTTCAGGTAACTGGACCAACTACACGAATCCTGAGCTGGACAAGCTGATCAACGCCCAGTCCGAGGAGTTCGACCAAGAGAAGCGCCAGCAGATCATCTACGAGGCGGAACGCATGATCCTGAAGGAGCACGGTCCACAGCTAACCCTGACGGGTGGCATCCAGTACTCTGCGCGCTGGCACTACGTGCACCTGCCGTACGAGATCGGGCAGGATCCGCCCGACGATGTTGGCCCGATTGGCACCGACGACTGGACCGAGAAGGTCTAGCGTCCCGGAGTATCCTTAAGGTATGCGCGAGTACATCATCCGGCGCTTGCTGCTGATCCCGCTGATCATGTTCGGCGTCAGCCTGCTCACGTTCTTCGCGTTCCGCGTGATCCCCGGCTCGGCGGCAGAGATCTTCTGTGGGTTGGAATGTACGCCGGAAAGCATCGCCGCGATCAAGGAAGATCTCGGACTGGATGAGCCGTGGTACCAGCAGTACGGCGAATGGCTGGGCGTACTTCCGAACGACGACGGCGACCTCAACGGAGTGCTCCAGGGCGAGTTCGGCTCCTCGTTCTTCACGCGACTGCCGGTGACCGAAGAACTTCAGCGCAGGCTGCCAGTGACGCTGGAGTTGATGATCATGTCGATGTTCCTCGCTGTGCTTTTGGGCATCCCACCGGGCGTCTTATCGGCCATACGGCCGGGGTCCATAATTGACGGGTTCGTGCGATTTGTGAGCGTTCTCTGGCTGTCGATCCCTTCGTTTTACCTGGGCATCCTCATCATCACTTTCGGGGCGAAGTGGTTCGGCTGGTCGCCGCCTAACTTTGCGACCGGCACGACGGTGAGATTTTGGGAGGATCCCTGGGTGAATCTCCAGACGTTCTTCTGGCCGTCTTTAGTCCTTGCTGTCGGCATCGCCGCGGTAATCATGCGCCTCACTCGCTCATCCATGCTGGAGGTACTGCGGAACGACTATATCCGCACGGCCTGGTCCAAGGGTTTGAAGGAGCGGGCGGTCGTTTGGCGTCACGCCCTGAAGAACGCCATGATCCCCGTGATCACGATCATGGGCCTCCAGGTCGGCGCCCTCATCGGCGGTTCGGTCATCATCGAATCCGTCTTTGGCCTCAACGGGATGGGCATCTACCTGCTCGAGAGTATCTTGCGGCGAGACCTGCTCGTGGTTCAAAGCCTCGTTCTCATCTTCGCGGTCACCTACGTCATCATTAACCTCTTCGTCGATCTGACATACGCCTGGCTCGATCCGAGGATCAGGTACTCGTAGTGGCTCAAGAATTAAGCATCCCCCTGGAAACGACCGCAGAAGTCGCGCGGCCGAAGCGGTCCCGGCTACGCAAGACGCTTTCGGTTGTTCGCCACCAGCCACTTGGCGCGCTTGGGCTGTTCATCATCCTTGTCTTCCTGATCTGCGCCGTCTTCGCGGTGCCAATGACAATTGGCCCGGTGACGCTCCCGGGCGTCGCACCCTACGATCCGGAGGCGATCAACGTGGACGCTATACAGGAAGGTCCGAGCGCCGATCACCCATTCGGCACTGACAGGCTGGGGCGGGACGTGCTAAGCCGGACGATATTCGGGGCGCGCATCTCCTTCATGGTGGGCCTCATTTCGGTGATTATCGGCACCTTCATTGGCACCTTCTTCGGAGTGCTTTCGGGCTACACCGGCAAGTGGGTTGACAGCATCATCCAGCGCTTCATCGACGTCCTGCTGGCATTCCCGGCAGTCATTTTCTTGCTGGTGATCATTACCGTTATCGGCGACGAGGACTCAAAGTTCCGCCAATTCCTCAATAATCACACGCCCATCCCCCAGGGCGATTTCCTGGGCGTGCCGGTCTTCGTGGACATCTTCGTCATCTCCGTTGGCATCGGTGTGGCCGTGTCCGTCGGCACAGCGCGTGTCGTTCGTGGGGCTGTCCTCTCGCTGAAGGAGAACATGTACATCGAAGCAGCTCAGGCCATGGGCGCGTCGGATAACCGCATCATGCGGCGTCACATTTTCCCGAACGTGGCTGCCCTTGTGGTGGTGCTGGCTACGATCTTCCTTCCAATCGCGATCCTCGCCGAGGCATCTATCAGCTTCCTGGGCATCGGCGTTCCGACCGGCACTCCCTCCTGGGGCGCCGATCTCAACGAGAACCGGGAGAATGCGATCAAGCTGGGCATCTGGTGGACCGTTTTCTTCCCCGGCCTCGCGCTTTCGCTGATCGTGCTCGCGTTCAACCTTGTCGGCGACGCCTTCCGTGACCTGTCGGATCCCCGGCTGCGTGGTGGTGGTGGCGGTGGGGCCAGTAGGACCGGCTTCTAGGGCAGCTGTCAGTTGACCGCTGTCGACTATGGGCGGAAGAGCGCCGTTAACTCGGCTGGACAGGATGCCTGATCGGCGTTAGGCTGCGTGTGCGGCCAAATCGAGCCCAATAGCGGAGGGTAATTCGGTGCTCGCTTTCACGATTCGCCGGCTGTTACTGGCTGTTCCAATCATGCTGGGAGTCAGCTTCGTCACCTTCTTCGCCTTCCGCTTCATTCCGGGCGACATTGTGACGCTCACGTGCCCGTTCTGCGATGTCGAAAGCCAGGAAGCGCTGCGCGAAGAGCTGGGACTCAACGACCCCTGGTACGAGCAGTACGGGAACTGGCTCCTGGGTGTGTTGCAGGGGGACTTCGGCCGCTCGATGGGCGAGGGGCGTTTGCCGGTGTCGACGGAACTGGAGCGCAGGCTGCCGATAACGGTGCAGCTCATGGTGTATACCGTCGTGCTCACAGTAGTGATCGGCGTTCCGCTGGGCATCCTGGCCGCGGCGCGACAGAACACGGCCTGGGATTCGGGGGCGCGATTCGCCGGTGTCCTGGGCATGTCCGTTCCAGGCTTCTACATTGGAGTGCTGGCGATCGCCTTCGGGGCGGCGTGGTTTGGCTGGTCCCCGCCGCAGTTCGCCACGGGATATGTCTCGCCGTGGGAGGATCCCTGGATCAATTTCCAGCAGTTCTTCTTGCCCGCGCTCGTCCTCGCCCTGGGATCTGCGGCGGTCACGATGCGATTGTTACGCAGCTCGATGCTGGAGGTGCTGCGCCACGACTACATCCGCACGGCCTACAGCAAGGGTCTGGCGGAGAGGACGGTAATTTGGCGGCACACGCTCAAGAACGCGTTCATCCCGGTGATCACGATTATCGGGCTGGAGATCGGAGGGCTAATTGGCGGCGCCGTGATCATCGAGACTATATTTGCCCTGAACGGGATCGGTTACTACCTGCTGTATTCGATCATCACGCGGGATTTTCTGGTCGTGCAGAGCCTGGTGTTTCTGATCGCCTTCTTCTATGTCGTGGTCAACCTGGTAGTCGATCTCACCTACGCGTGGCTGGATCCGCGCATCCGCTACGCCTGAGCGCCGTCGCCTTCGAGCTTCGTCCGCAGCGTGGCGGCAAGCTCGTCCAGCCTGCCGCGGTCTTCGATTCGTCCATAGCCGTCCGGGAACTTGAAGCCGAAGCCATCGCCGCGATACCGGGGGATCACGTGGAGGTGGACGTGGAACACCTCCTGCCCCGCCTCCTCGCCGTTCGCCACGAACAGGTCGTAGCCTGCCATCCGCACGGAGCCTTCCAGTGCCGAGGCGATCCGGCCCGACAGGGCCAGCATCTTCCCGGCGATATTCTCCGGCACTGTGTCCATCGTGACGTGGTGCGTGGTCGGGACGATTAATGCGTGACCCTCATTAATTGGGCGGAGATCCATGAAGGCGGCGATGGACTCGTCGCGATAGATGAAGCTGCCGGTCACCGTCTCATCGAGGATCGCGCAGAAGATGCAGATCCGTGCGAGGAAGCCCTTCACCCGGGATTGCAGGTCGTCACGAGCAGCGCGGAAGGCGTCGAGTTTCGGGACGCCCGCCTGGATCGGCACGTCGGGGTCCTCGACGTTCCAGTGGATAGTCTCGCCTCCGCCCGGGAAGACCGGGCAGGCTTGTCGCGCCGAATCGCAGACGGTGATCACGTAGTCGAAGGACTGGCCCGCGTACTCGTCGACGTGTTTGGACCGCTGCGCGGAGACGTCGATGCCAATCTCGTCCATGACGGTGATCGTCTCGGGGGCCAAACCCTTTGGTTCCGTGCCGGCGCTGTGCACCTCGAAGCGGTCCGGGCCATGAAAGCGGAGGAGCGCCTCAGCCATCTGGCTGCGGGCGCGGTTGCCGGTGCAGATGAAAAGGACGCGCTGCGTCACAGGTCGCCCAGGGTCAGTGCCACGATTTCCATGTCCTTGTCGCCGCGGCCGGAGAGATTGATGAGGACGATCTTGTCCGGCGGGAGTTCCTTCGCGATCTGCGCCGCGTAGTAAACCGCGTGCGAGGACTCCAGCGCCGGGATGATCCCCTCTGTCTCGCACAGGAGTGTCAGCCCTTCCAGCGCCTGTCGGTCGGTGACCGCCACGTACTCGGCACGGCCGGAGTCCTTGTAGTATGAGTGCTCCGGGCCAACGCCGGGGTAGTCGAGACCGGCCGAGATGGAGTGAGCCTCCATCACCTGGCCGCCCTTATCTTGCAGGAGGTACGACATTGCCCCGTGCAGGACGCCCGGGCGGCCGGCCGCCAGGGTGGCGGCGTGATGCCCGGAAGGGATGCCCTCGCCCGCTGCCTCAACGCCGACAAGCTTGACGTCGCTGTCCCCGTAGAACGGGTGGAATAGCCCCATGGCGTTGGAGCCGCCGCCCACGCAGGCCACCGCGACATCGGGCAAGCGGCCTTCGGCCTCCAGCATCTGCGCACGGGCCTCGTCGCCGATGACGGATTGGAAGTCGCGCACCATCTTCGGATACGGGTGCGGGCCGACGACCGAGCCGATCAGGTAGTGCGTCGTCTGCACGTTCGTGACCCAATCTCGAATCGCTTCGTTGATCGCATCCTTGAGGGTTCGTGATCCGGATGATACGGATCGGACCTCGGCGCCGAGCAGCTTCATTCGGAAGACGTTCAAGGCCTGGCGCTCGATGTCGACCTCGCCCATGTAGACGACGCACTCGAGGCCGAGCATCGCGCAGACCGTCGCAGTGGCGACGCCGTGCTGACCGGCGCCAGTTTCTGCCACGACACGCGGCTTGCCCATCCGCTTGACGAGGAGGGCCTGCCCGACCGCGTTGTTGATCTTGTGCGCGCCGGTGTGGGCCAGATCCTCGCGCTTGATGTAGACTTTCGCGCCGCCCAGCCTTTCCGTGAGGTGCCTGGCGAAGTACAGCTGGGTCGGCCTCCCCACGTAATGCTTGAGAAGGTCCGCCAACTCCTCCTGGAAGGCATCGTCTGACTTTGCAGCCTCGTATTCCGCCTCAAGCTCGATCACGGCCGCCATCAGCGTTTCCGGGATGAACTGGCCGCCGTAGGGGCCGTATCTTCCGTGGCTGTCAGGGAGGGCGAGCGTCATGCGCCCTCGAGTTTCGCCTTGATCCGCTTGAGGTCGCCTTCAAGTCCCCTGGGCGCCAGGTAACTCCGGACAACCGGGCCCAGGAGCTTCAGCGGAAGACTCCGGACATCCACGAAATCCACCGTCTTGGTCAGCATCATCGATTCGCCCTGGCTGGGTTCCATGTGGAAGGAATGGCGGAAGAACCCGACCGGCCCGTCTGACTCGTAAGTGATCTCTTGGTTCGGTACCAGTTCCTTGATCGTTACCGTGGCGGGCTGCTTGCCGAACAGGTGGCCAACGGTCTCCCATTTCGAGCCGACTGTCACAGGCCCGCTATCCACGCGCGTTACCTCCAGCTTCTGCTCCGCCCATTCGCTGTGGTTGCTGATGTCGGACAGGTAGGCGAATGCCTGGTCCGCCGACGCTGTCACCTGGGTGTGCCGCGCGATCTCTGACATGATCTGCCTCCTTCGTTGTGCGGTGCGCCGATTATACTCTCGCCAATTCCGTTCGCATCGCGTTCTCACCGAACTGACTGCGGGCGTGGGTCATACCGGTGAGACGCCCGCCGCGCGCCTCAAGCCGGAGGAAGTTCGTGAAGTCGCCTACTCCTGGGAACGACAGCGGAAACTCGCCCACCATTTTTCCCGAATGCGCGCCCAGATTGAGAACATCCGTTGTCCCGAATGGAGTTGTTACGGTGGCCGTATTCGCTTCGCCGATGGTCAGCGTGATGGCCAGCGGTGCCATCGGCGTTTGAACGGTACCTGACCAGGCGCCTGACAGATCGGCATTCTCGTCGATCGGTTCGACCTCCGGGATGTCGCCGACTCGCGTGAAGGCGAACGGATAGACGCCGCCAGAGATGCCGGGCTCGTCGCCGCCTGTGAGCGTGACCTCGAAGCCGTGGAACATGCCGCCCTCCCCCTCGACTCCACCGCCTTCAAGTGCGACCAGGCGCGACTCGCACACCTCATCGAGGACGACAAGGCCCTCAGATACGTCGATCGCCGGGGGATCGTCTTCGACTTCGGCCACGACATCCCAGAAGTTCGTGCGATACAACCCCGGCCGGATCCCCTGGACGGCTACACCTTTGCGCGAGGTCGAGTCGAGCAATACCTCCAGAGCGGTGTTTGCGATGACTGACCTCGCCACTTGCATTCCTGCGGTATTGATGAGTAGAGCGACGCCGACGCCATCCTCCGGGTGGAACCCCGCGAACGCCGTGAAACCACCGCCGTCGCCGCCGTGACAAACGAGTTCTCGTCCATTCGAGCGGGTCACCCGGAAGCCGAGACCCATCCCGTCCGGCGCGGCCCCCTGGCGAGCGCTGACCTCCTGCATCTCGCGCACCGAGTCCGGTGCAAGGATCCCTGTCCCGTCTCCGATATGTGCTTGAAGAAACTCCGCCAGGTCCATGGCGGTAGACCAGCAGCCACCTGCCGGGCTCGTTGGGATGACCGGCCATTCGTCCATTGGCAGGGCGTGAACGGTGCGATCCACGAGGCTGACGAAGTGACCGTTTGCATGCGGTCCTTCCGGCTGACCGTATATGGTCTTGTCCATTCCGAGGGGCGCCAGGATCTCGTCGCGGAAGTACTCGCCGACGGACCTGCCTGAGCACCGTTCGATCAGCAACCCGAGCGCCGCATATCCCCAGTTGGCGTAGACCATCGCGCTGCCGGGCCGCCAGGAAGTCTTCGCCGCGAGATCGACGTACTCCGCGAGTTCGTGGCGCCCCGGTGGGTCCAGTCCGATATTCACCGGCATCCCGGCGGTGTGTGTGAGCAGCTGGCGGATCGTGACTGGAGATTCGGCCTCCCACTGGTTCTTGATCGAGACGGGGGTAAGGTACGGGTTGACGGGATCGTCCAGGGCAAACATTCCCGCGTCGCGCAGTTGGGTGACCGCGGTTCCGACTATGGGCTTTGTCACTGACATGATGCCGCAGACCGTGTCGGGTTCCATCGTGGCGCCAGAGGCCAGATCGGCCAGGCCGTAGCCCTTCGCCCAAACGACCTCGTCCCGCCGAATCAAAGCGATGGTGAGTCCGGTCAGCCTAGTGCGCTCTAGCTGCTCACCGATCGTATCCTCGAGCTGAGCGTACACCGCGCTATTCCGCTGCGACCGGTTGCCTGGCGGCGGCGATGAACGCACGGATCTTGTCCGGATCCTTGACGCCGTTAGTCTCGACGCCGCTGGATACGTCTACAGCCCACGGATTGACCGTCGTCACGGCCTCGGCCGCGTTTGCGGGGGTAAGCCCGCCCGCGAGCACGGTGGGAGTCTTCGCTGCTACCTCCGCGGCAACCGCCCAGTCGATCGTGCGGCCGGTTCCCCCGTAGGTGCCCTCGACGTACGGGTCGAGGAGGAGGATTGCGCCGCCGTGGTAGTGCGAAAGGAGGTGCTCGGACGATTCGCCGTCCCGCACCTTCATGCACTTGAGGATTGGCCGGTTCAAGCTCGCGTTGAGTTCCCACGGCTCTGAACCGGAGAGCTGCACGAGGTCCAGCCCGCACTCGTCAGCGATCGAGTTGATTGTGCCGGCGTCCTGGTCGGCAAAGACGCCGACGAGCAGCGGCCGCTTTTCCCTCAAGCTTGCTTCGATTACGGTGACGGACGGTGACAGTTGCACGGGCGAATCTTTGCCGAGGGCCTCAGCAATGCGCTTGCCCTGCCCTATCGTCACCTGCCGCCGGGAAGGCGCGAACACCGCACCGATGAAATCGGCCCCGTATGCCGCAGCCAGCCGCGCGTGCTTCGGGTCCGAGATGCCGCAGATCTTGACGAGGGTCACGCGAGCAACTCCCGTACCTTCTCGGCTGGGTCCGGCGCGGTAATGACGCCCTCACCGATGAGTACAGCATCGACGCCGCATCGCTCCAAACGGATCATGTCGTCCCGGGTGAAGATTCCGCTTTCCGCGACGACAGTGGCATCGGCGGGCACAAGTGGGCGGAGTCGCTCGGTCGTGGCCAGGTCGAGGTCGAACGTCCGCAGGTCGCGGTTGTTGATGCCGATGAGGGTCGCGCCGGCCTCGACCGCCCGCTCCATCTCCGCCTCGTCGTGTACCTCGACCAGTGCGTCGAGTCCGAGCCCGCCCGCAGTCACCAGAAGCGATTCAAGGAGCGGCTGCTCCAGCATCGCCACGATCAGGAGGACAGCGTCGGCCCCGGCAGCGCGGGACTCGTAGAGCTGGTATTCGTCGAAGAGGAAATCCTTTCGAATTAACGGCGGACCCGACGGCAACGCCTCTCGCACGGCCGTAAGGTAAGTGAGTTGCCCCTGGAAGTGCTTCACCTCCGTAAGCACCGAGATCGCGGCCGCGCCGCCAACCGCGTATCGTTCAGCGAGCCAGACAGGGTCGAAATCTTCGCGGATGACCCCTCGAGAGGGGGATGCCTTCTTCACCTCCGCAATCATCGCTATCCCGGGAGAACGCAGCGCCGCGGCGAACCCGCGTGGGGCGGCAGATCGGTCGGCGGCGTTTCGGACATCAGCCACGGGCATGGATCGTTTCGCTGCCGCCAGTTCTACGCGCTTGTCGGCGACTATGCGGTCGAGAATGGTGTCGGTCGTCTGAGTCATTTCGGTGATTGTCCCACTACTGATCGAAGCTCTGGCTTAGCTTCACGAAGCCATCCATCCGCTGCTTCGCTTTTCCGCTGTCAATGGATTCGGAGGCGCGTTCGATGCCGTCCTTGATGTCTGTTGCGATGTCCGCCGCGATCAGCGCCGCGGCGCTGTTCAGGAGTACAACGTCGCGAATGGGCCCGGTCTCGCCTGCCAGCAACGAGGTGAGCGTGGAAACGTTTTGTTCCGGCGTCCCGCCCTTGATCGCCGTCGAAAGGGCAGTGGTGAGTCCGAACCGGCGAGCTTCGATCTTGTACTCCTTCACCTCGCCGTCGTTCAATTCGTAGACCGGGCAGGCGCCGTCCAGCGTCAGTTCGTCGCTGCCGTCGTGGCCGTGAATCACGAGCACCCGCTGGCTGCCCAGGCGGTGAAGCACGCCTGCCATGAGCGGCGCCAGCTCCGGCCGGGCGACGCCCAGAAGTTGATACTCCGCACCAGCCGGATTGGTGAGCGGACCGAGGATGTTGAACGCCGTCCGGATGCCGATTTCGCGCCGGGTGGGCGCCGCGTATTTCATTGCAGGATGGAAGGCCTGCGCGAACATGAACCCGAACCCCGTCTCCTCGATGCACTGAGCGACCTGCTCTGGTGTGAGGTCAATCTTCGCGCCGAGAGCCTCCAGGACGTCTGCGGAGCCGCAGCCGCTGCTCATCGCCCGGTTGCCGTGCTTCGCGACGCGAGCGCCGGCGCCAGCGGCAACGAAGGCGCTGGCCGTCGAGATGTTGAACGCGCCGGTACCGTCGCCGCCGGTACCGCACGTATCGAGCAGCGGACCAGCTACTTCGACGTGCAGAGAGTGGTCCCGCATGACCTTCGCCATGCCAACGATCTCGTCTACAGTCTCGCCCTTCAGGCGCAGCGCCACGAGGAAAGCCGACAGCTGCGCCGGTGTCGCCTCGCCGGCGAAGACCTCGAGCATTGCCTCTGCGGCTTCGTCCTCGGTGAGGTCGCGCCGCTCGTTGACGAGGGCTTCGATTGCGTGTTTGATGCTCACCCAGCCATCTCCAGGAAGTTCTTGAGGAGGTGCTTCCCTTCGCCAGTCAGGATTGACTCCGGGTGGAACTGGACGCCCTCCAACGCGTTGTAGCGGCGGTGACGGACACCCATGATGACGCCGCTGTCGGAGCGGGCGCTGATCTCCAGCTCGTCGTGGGGGAAGCCCTCCTCCTGAATCGACAGAGAATGGTAGCGGATGGCCTCGAACGGGTTCTCCAGCCCGGCAAAGACGCCCTTGCCATCGTGGGAGACCATCGAAGTCTTGCCGTGGACGATCTCGCCCGCGTAGGCGACCGTCCCGCCGAAGGCCTCGCCGATGGACTGCTCGCCCAGGCAGACACCGAGGATCGGCGTCTTACCCGCGAAGTGCTTAATCAGCGGCACGCTGATTCCCGCCTCCTTCGGCGTACAGGGGCCTGGCGAGACGACGATCTTCTCGGGCGCCATTACTTCGATGTCCTCGATCGTGACCTTGTCGTTGCGTTCGACCTCGACCTCCGCACCAAGTTCGCAGAGGTACTGGTAGAGGTTGTAGGTGAAGCTGTCGTAGTTGTCGAGTAGCAGGATCATTTCGTCTCCTTTGCCACGAAAATTTGCCGCGGCACGGTCACGCCCGAGATGTCGCGCGCAGCTTCGCTCGCCAGGAACACGACCGTAGGGACGGAGTCTTCGGGCTGGCCGACTTCGCCGCGCTCGTACGCCGCGGCGATGGACTCCTCGGTCTGGAGTGCGCGCCAGAACGGCGTGTCGGTCACACCCGGCGCGAAGGCGTTTACGCGGATTCCATATCGCGCGACCTCCATCGCAAGCGACTCGGTGATGCTGATGATCGCCGCCTTGGATGCGGCGTACGCCGCCACGTACTCCCGTGGCCGCAGGCCAAGGCCGGAGGCGGTGTTGATGATGACCCCCGACCTCTGCGGGATCATGTGCTGAAGGGCGGCTCGCGAGCAGAGGAACGTGCCACGCACGTTCGTCGCGAAAACGGTGTCCCAGTCCTCCTCGCTCATGCGGGAAAGCGGGCCGCCGCGCGCCCGACCGGCGTTGTTGACGAGGATGTCGATCCGGCCAAAACCGCTAATCGCTGTATCGACCATCGCGTCCACCTGCGCGGCGTCAGACACGTCGCACACGTTCGCCAGCGCGGCCTCCCCGATCTCACCCGCGACCGCACCAGCGGTCTCTCCGTTGACATCGGAGACGACGACCCGGGCGCCCTCGGCGGCGAAGCCGTGCGCGATAGCCCGGCCGATGCCGGAGCCAGCGCCGGTTATTACGGCGACCTTGCCGTCGAGCTGTCCCATAGTTACCTTCCGAACTCTGCGCTGGAGACAACCTCTTCGCATGTGGCGGCGAATTCGCTGAAGTTGTTGTGGATCTCAGTGCCGCACATCGCCAGGATTTGAGTGCCGTTAACGTCGATCACGTAAGCATAGACAAAGCCGGTTTGGCCAAGGTAGTCGAAGTGGTAATCGCTGCCATCAGACAGCTTGAAGATCGCGAATTCCTCTTCGTCAGCGTTCTTCATCTCCAACCGGTTCGCTTGCCGGCCGCCCACCGTCACTGTTTGCGTCTCGACAACAGTGGCGTAGGGAAGATCGTTGAACCATTGAACGTAGTCGGCCGGTGGGTCGACCGGCTCGCTCCGCGCTCCGGATGCGTAGGAGTAGACCTGTGTCGGCTGCAAGAAGTCTACGTAGCCGTTCGGAAACTCCGGCTGGTAGACGGCGAAGAGATCGGAAATGTCTGCTTCCTCGGGCACGGTGAACCCCTCACTTGCAGTGACGGTCACAGGAATCGGCAACTGCGAGCTGCTGAATGTTCCGCCCGTCGCGCCACCGCTAACGGTTGGCGTCGCTTCGCCGGTCGAATCCGTGGCGTCCGGCGAGCTATCGCCGCCTGCGCCCTCGTCGTCGTCGTCGCAGGCGCTGAGCAACAACGCGATGCAGCCCACTGCCAATAGTCCCAAGAATATTGCCTTCACATTGTCTCCCTTCTGCCAGGTCCAGGTAGTCCTGGTTAGATCTTTCTTGCGGAATAGATTAGCGTCTGGGGTACCATCCGCACCTTCTCGTACGAGTAGCGTTGCTCGAAGTACGTCGCTGCATCGCGGAACGGCGGCGGCGGTGGCTCGAGGATTCGCTCCACGGCGAATCCTGCCGTCTGCAGTTCCGAGAACCACTCCGATACGGGCCGCGACCATGAGCGGAAGTTCGCGCTGACGCCATGCTCCGGGAAGTCCCACTCCCAGTCCTCCTGGCCCTCGAAGTAGGAGCGCACTATGGTCACCGGCACGTCCTCCGAAGTCATCGTGTCGAAGGGGTGCGAGACGCTGAAAGCGAACTGTCCGCCGGACGCCAGCACACGCGCCACTTCTGCGAAGCACCGCTTGATGTCCTCGACGTAGAGGAGGGCGTGCACCGAAATCGCCAGGTCGAACGAACTGTCGGCAAAGGCGGACAAGTCCTCGGCTGTCCCCCGGACCAGGCGGGCTGTCACGCCGCGTTCCGCCAGGTGCTTGCGCGAGTGATCTAGCTCAACGTCCGACAGGTCGATTCCTGCGAGGTCCACGGCGCCCATGGCGTGTAGCGCGACGATGTCCTCGCCGCCGCCACAGCCGACGACGAGCGCACGCTTGCCGGATACGTCGCCTACGACCTGTAGTTCGGTCTCGTCCGGACACCACACGCCCCAGCCGATCACATCCCAGTTGCCGCGCTCGCGGGCCTGGTAGACATCGGCAATGGCGTTCCATGCGGCGCGATTGTCTGGTGGCGTCGCCAGCGGCTCCTCGTAGACGGTCTCGCCTCGACCGAGCGCTCCTTGCTCCTTGCTCCCTGTTTCCTGGTCCATCTCAGTACCCCAGGCTTCCCGTGAGCGCCGTCTCCTCCATCTCCTCCGCGAGATCGATGGCAGCCAGCGTGGCGCGAGCCTTATTCAACGTCTCCTGGTATTCGGTCTCCGGGACGCTGTCGTAGACGATGCCGCCGCCGGCCTGGATGTAGGCGATGCCGTCCTTGACCGCCATCGTCCGGATCGCGATCGCGGTGTCCATGTTGCCGGAAAAGTCGAAGTAGCCGACGGCGCCGCCGTAAGGGCCTCGGCGGTCAGGCTCCATCTCGCTGATGATTTCCATCGCCCGGATCTTGGGTGCGCCGCTCAGCGTCCCCGCCGGGAAGCAGGCCCGCAGGGCATCGTACGCAGACATACCGTCGCGGAGCGTGCCCTCGACCCGCGATACCAGGTGCATCACGTGCGAGTACTTCTCGACGATCATGAAGTCCTTCACGTTTACGGTGCCTGCCTGACTGACGCGGCCAATGTCGTTGCGGCCGAGATCGACCAGCATGACGTGCTCAGCGCGCTCTTTTTCGTCAGTGGCCAGGTGTTCCGCGATCTCCGCGTCCTCATCGGGATCGCGGCCGCGAGGCATCGTCCCGGCGATGGGGTGCGTCTCGACGACGCCGTCCTCGACGCGCACGAGCATCTCGGGCGAGGCGCCGATGATGTGAAGGTCGTCCATCTGCAGGAAGAACATGTACGGCGAGGGGTTCACCATCCGCAGCGCCCGGTAGATCGAGAAGGGGTGCGCCGCTGTCTCCCGGGTCAGGCGCTGCGAAGGCACCATCTGGATGATGTCCCCGGCGACGATGTACTCCTTCGCATTGTTGACAGCATCGATGAAACCCTCCCGGCCGATGTTCGACTTCACCTCCCCGCGCTCGTGGTGGAGGGCGGTCGGGTATGGGCTGGCGGGCAGGGCGTGGGCGAGCCGCTTGGCCAGCTCTTCGATCCTCCAGCAGGCCTGGCGGTATGAGGTCTCGACGTCGCCGTCGAGGCGGCAGTGAGAGACAACCTTGATCACGTGCTTGATGTGGTCGAAGACGAGCATAGAGTCGACGAACATAAACAGCGCTTCCGGCAGCTTTCGGTCGTCCTTCGCCGGGATCTTCACGCGCGGCTCGAAGTGGCGGATCACGTCGTAGGCGAGGAAGCCGACTGCGCCGCCGGTAAACCGGGGCAAGCTAGTGCGCGCCTCCGCGTCCTTCGGGTGGGAGATGCTGTAGCGGCGCATCTCCTCCTCGACCTCGATCAGCGGGTCGGGGCCGTCGGTTGGGTCGTCATAAGGCCCGCTGCGGTAGACCCGGTAAGGCTCCGTGCCGATGAAGCTGTAGCGGGCCAGGCGCTCGCCCCCCTCGACGGACTCGAGGAGGAATGAGTGGTCGCCGCGCGCAACCTTCAGGAAAGCGGACACGGGCGTCTCGAGGTCAGCCGGTACGTCGCGGAAGACGGGGACGAGGTTGTGCTCGCCGTTGCGGGCCAGGTCGAGGACTTCTTCTAATGATGGTTGGTAGTTCATTTCAGTGTCTCCAGGTGATCTGAGCCGCGGAAGTAGGTTAGTCCCATTGCCTCGCGGGCTTCGGCGAGCGTCTTCTGGCACTCTTCTCGGGCGCGAGCGGAGCCCGCCTCGATGATTTCCTCGACCAGGCCCTTTTGGGCGGCGAAGTTGGCGCGCCGGTCGCGGATTGGGTCGAGGAAGCGGTTGATTCCCGCAGCCAGCTTCTTCTTGACCTCGACGTCGCCGACGGTGCCTTTCCGGTAGCGCATCTTCAGCTCGGCCACCTCATCGGCGTCGTCGTTGAACTCGTCGTGGTAGACGAAGACCGGGTTCCCCTCGACCTTGCCCGGGATGTCGGCGCGGATGCGGTTCGGGTCCGTGAACATCGTCTTCACCTTCGCCTCCACCTCCTCGGGCGAATCACTGAGCATGATGACGTTGCCGATCGACTTGCTGGCCTTGGCCTGGCCGTCGGTGCCGATGAGGACGGGGGTAATCGGCGCGTCCGGTTCCGGGAACACTTCGCCGTAGGTCTGGTTGAAGCGGCGGGCGATCTCGCGCGTGAGTTCGACGTGCGACCCCTGGTCCTTGCCCACGGGCACGACGTCGCCCTTCACCATCAGGATGTCCGCCGACTGCAGCACCGGGTACGAGAGCAACGCCATCGACGCGCTCTCCAGCTGTAAGTCGCGCACCTGCTCCTTGAGCGTCGGAATGCGCTGAGCCCGCGGCACGCCGACGAGCGGCATGAACAGCCAGAACAGCTCCAGCACCTCCGGCACGAGCGACTGCAGGTAGATCGTCGTCTTCTGCGGGTCGATGCCCACGGCGAGGTAGTCGAGGACGCACTCGCGGATGTTGTGGCCGATCTCTTGCAGGTCGTTCGTGCGGGTGGTGAGGACGTGCAGGTCCGCGATCAACACGAATGTGTCGATCTTGTCCTGCAGGTCGAGTCGCATTCTCAGCGAGCCGACGTAGTGGCCGAGGTGAAGCGCCCCGGTGGGCCGGTCGCCGGTGAGCATGCGCTTCCAGGTGGGCTTGTAAGCCGTGTCCGTGTGCGCTGTCTTCGTTTCGGCCATCGCCGTGCTCCTTTCGGGCAACAAAAAAACCTCGTCCGTAGGGACGAGGTACTCGTGGTGCCACCCTGCTTCGCTCCGGCCTTTCGGCGAGAGCCTTGACATCCGCCTATCAGCGGACCGGGCCTGTAACGGTGCCCCTTCCGGCCCCGGCTAGTCGGCTTGCGCCTTTCGCCTGGCGGCTCCCCGGTCCATTCACCTGCTGCGCTTGCGCCGGGCTCTCACCTTGCCCCGGCTCTCTGAGCACCGCTCTGCGGGCTACTAGTCCAGTTCGTTGCCGCTGGGTATTCGGTTGTGCGCGGAGTGTAGCACGAAGGTCGGGAAGGGTGTCAAGGCAAGGTGCGGACCGGCTCGTGCTAGACTTTCCCGCAATGCGCGTATTGCTCTGCACCGGCGAGGCCGGCGGAAATATCCCTCCTCTAGTCGCGGTCGCCCGTGAGCTGGTGAACAGAGGGCACACGGTCCGGGTGCTGGCGGGCCCTTGGTATCCTGGTGCGCCACGCAGCGAACCGATGGAGGCAGCCTTTCTCGGTGCTGGGTGCGAAGTTAGCTCGCCAGAGCCCGCTGCATGGATGGATGGCATGGGTGCGGTGCCAGACCTTAACGCGATCCCAGAGCACTTCATTCTCCTGAGCACCATTGCGCTGTGGATGCCCATGTCCCTTCCGTGGGCTAAGGCCACCCGGGATGAGATCGAGGCGTTTGATCCGAACGTCGTTCTTGTGGACCTGGTTGCGCCCGGCGCAGCGATGGCCGCCGAGCTGGCAGGCGTTTCGCGGGTCGCGTTAGTGACCACCGTGGCAGTTCATCGCTCGTTACCGGGACTACCGCTGCCCGGGCGGGGTGCACCGCCGGGCGACGACCCCCCTGAGCGCCATGAGGAATTCGCGGCTGCGTACAAAGGCATTTCGGAAACCATGAACGCGGCCCGTGAGCAGCTGGGGCTGTCACGAGACGAGGCCCCCTGGACGTGGGAGGACCGAGCGGACAGGGTAGTTATCCTGAGCAACCCAGAATTCGATTACGCGTTCCAGCCTCCGGCGAACATGGTCTACGCAGGGACCGTCCGCTCGCCCAGCCAGGGAAATGGATGGGATAACCCGTGGGACAGCCAGGATGAGCGGCCCCTGGTCGTCGTGAGTGGTACGACGACGGGATTGTCGGGGCTGTGGTTCGCCGTATTCCAGGCCGC
>DAINRO010000011.1:8564-44154 GCA_036741795.1 Chloroflexota bacterium | reverse complement strand
GCGCAGGAGTTAATAGCGAAGCCGGTTAGACGCCGGCGCTGTCCCGCAACTGTATCCCCGGCCTGCAGCGGACCGGGGGAGCCAGGTCGCCTGCCCCGTCTCAAAAGAGTACCAGCCTGCGAGGAAGGGCATGGGCCCGGCAAATAGCGGACCCCCTGCCAGATCGGCAGGGGGATTTTCGTTATTGCCCCCTTGTCTTCCGCCATTTAGGACGGGAGGTCCAAATACATGAAGAACTGGTTGCTGTTGATGATGGTCTTGCTGACCGTCGCGCTGTTCCAGGCCTGCAACGACGATGATGATGGTGACGCCACCGCGACACCGACCGAGGAGGCCAGCGCTGAGTTCCCGGTGACAATCACTGACGACACAGGGGCGGAAGTCACATTAAAGGCGGAGCCGGAGGCGATTGTGGCGCTGTCACCCTCCTTCGTTGAAGTGTTGTACGCGATCGACGCTGGCGACTCGCTCGTTGCCGTTGATGAGAATTCGGACTACCCGGCGGAAGCCGAAGCGTTGCCGAAGGTGAGCGGATTCGAACCGAGTGTCGAGGAGATCGCGGCCCATGAGCCGGACCTGGTACTGCTCAGCTTCGACCCCAGTGGGCTAGTGACAGCGCTGGGCAACCTCGGTATTCCCAGCCTCTTCCTGGCTAACCCGGCAGACCTTGAGGGCGTCTACACGCAGATTGAGACCATCGGTATGGCGAGCGGGCGCCTGGAAGAAGCAGAAACGGTGACCGCGGAGATGGAGACCGAAATCGCGGCTATCGTCGAGCAGGTGAGCGACGTCGACCAGGGGCCAAGAGCCTTCCACGAACTCGATAACACCCTCTTCACGGTCGGTCCTGGCTCCTTCCAGGGAAGCATCTACGACCTGCTGAAGGCTCAGAACATCGCCAACAGCACGGGCGAACCCACCCCGCAACTGAGCAGCGAGGCCGTCATCGCCGCCGACCCCGAGGTTATCGCTCTGGCAGACGCGGCGTTCGGCGAGTCCGCGGAGACCGTGGCCGCCCGCCCCGGGTGGGCGGCGATCTCGGCTGTGACATCGAACCGAGTCAAGCCCGTCGACGACGACCTCCTGAGCCGGCCCGGGCCACGTGTCGTCGATGGCATCGAAGAGTTGGCCTCAATCCTGTATCCGGAGACATTCGGGCAGTGAAACTAGCGGAGGGTCAGGTCGCAGCGGCCCCCGGCGCTGATGCCGCGGAGATCCTGCGGCGGGTGCGCGCTGGCACGCTGAAGCGCTTTGCGATAAGCGCCCTGGCCCTTCTCTTCGCTGTCCTGCTGGGACTCGCGCTGGGCCCGACGAACGTGTCGCTGGGCGACACGGTGAGGGTCCTGCTGTCGCATCTGCCGGGCGTGGATGTGGCAGAGAGTGTGTCCGTGAGTACGCAGAACATCGTCTGGGAGGTGCGGCTGCCCCGCGTTTTGCTGGCCGGTGTCGTTGGGGGAACCCTGGCGATGACCGGCGCGACTTACCAGGGCGTCTTTCGCAATCCCCTGGCGGACCCGTACCTCATCGGCGTGGCGACGGGCGCCGCGCTCGGCGCCACCATCGTAATCACTTCCGGTTCGTCGTGGTCATGGAACGGGCTGAGCGCGTTGCCGCTGGCCGCGTTTGTCGGCGCGCTTCTCTCGGTGGCGCTGGTCTATGCCGTGGCGCGGACCGGCGGCTCTGTACCCACAACGTCACTTATCCTTGCCGGCGTGGCCGTGACCTCGCTGACAACGGCGATCACTTCGTACCTGATGATCAAGGACACGACCAGCGCGGGCGCCATCCTGTCGATTATCCTCGGCGGTTTCAACACGGCGACCTGGACGAAGCTGGTCTGGGTGCTCCCCTACACCGTGCTGGCCACCGTAGTCATCCTCGCCCACTCGCGCATCATCAACGTGCTGGCGCTCGACGGTGACCAGGCCCGGTTCCTGGGCGTGGACGTGGAACGCACGAACCTGTTGTTACTGGGAGCAGCCTCGTTGGCGGCTGCCGCTGCCGTGTCCGTTGCGGGTGTGATCGGGTTCGTGGGGCTAATCGTCCCGCACGCAATCAGGCTGACCTGGGGGCCGGACAACCGGATGCTGCTGCCCCTCTCCTTGATGTGGGGAGCGTCGTTCCTGATCATCGCAGACCTGGTGGCCCGGACTGCCGATTCGCCGGCGGAGATTCCGGTTGGCATCGTGACCGCCATCTGCGGCGTGCCTTTCTTCCTCTTCCTGCTGCGGCGTTCCCGGATGAGCGGCTTATGGTAGCGCCGGCGAGCCGAACTCAGGTGGCTGCACCTCTCCTTGTCGTGGAAGGGCTTTCAGTCGAGTATGGCGACGGGTCCACCCGGATCCGGGCGCTAGACTCGGCCAGCCTGAAGGTAAGGTCAGGTGAAGTTGTTGCGCTCGTTGGCCCGAACGGATCCGGCAAGACAACTCTGATCCACGCCATCGCCGGGGCGGTGAAGCCGACGTCAGGTCACGTCCTCCTGAAAGATCGGGACGTGGCGACCATGCGACCGGGTGATCTGGCGCGCGTAGCATCGGTCTTGCCCCAGGAGCCGAGACTGCCGGCGGCGTTCAGCGCCCTCGAATGCGTCGTCATGGGGCGGACTCCGTACCTGGGACTGCTGCAGACCGAAAGGTCCGAAGACTTCGATATCGTGCGTAACGCGATGGTGGCGACGGATACGTGGCGTTTCGCGGGACGGCTGATGGGCCAGCTGTCGGGCGGGGAGCGCCAGCGCGTGGTACTTGCCCGCTCCCTTGCCCAGGAGACGCCGGTGCTGCTGCTGGACGAACCCACGGCACATCTGGACGTCGGTCAGCAAGCCATGACGCTGGCGCTTGTCCAACGGGAAGCCCGGCGGTCGGGGAAGGCGGTACTGGCCGTCGTGCACGATCTGACGTTGGCAGGACAATGCGACCGCGTAGTCGTTTTGAGCGAAGGCAAAGTCATCGCCGATGGTCCACCAAAGGACGTGATCCGCCGGGAGCTGCTGTCGGCTGTGTACGGTCTGGACGCGCACATCCTATTGCACCCGGACACTGGCGATCCGGTAGTGGCGCCCTCATTTCGGCGGGCGTAGACTGGCGCCAGATGAGCGAAGAAACGCAACATTCCCGTCTCTACACCCGGTCCGGTGATACCGGGATGACCGGCCTCTTTGGCGGCGGACGCGTCTCAAAGGACGATCCCCGCGTGGAGGCCTACGGGGCGGTGGACGAGTTGAACAGTGCCCTCGGGGCTGCTACCGGCTTCATGAGCGACGATCGGCTCAAGGGCGAACTAGCGACGATCCAAAACGACCTGTTCAACCTCGGATCGGAACTCGCGAGCGAGGCGTCGGGTGAGAAGGCCGCTGAATTTGCGAGGTTATTCAAGGACGCGGATCAGAGGATCGCCTCGCTTGAACGGCTCACAGACGAACTTGACGCAGAGGTTGAACCGCTGAAGACCTTCATCCTCCCGGGCGGCTCGCACGCGGGCGCGCTGCTGCACCTTTGCCGGACCATCTGCCGCCGAGCTGAGAGACGTGTCGTGACACTTGCGAGGTCCGAGGCGGTAAACCCCGAGATACCGCGCTATCTCAACCGGCTATCCGACCTGCTCTTCGCGATGGCGAGGGCCGTCAACGCGGCTGACGGCCGCCCCGAGACGCCCTGGCAAAAGTAGCCGGCGAATCGCGCCCTCCACGTTCCCTTAGCGCTTGCTAGATTTCCCTTGACTCGCACGATGCCTTATGGCTAAATGGCGAGTGCCTCAATAGTGGAAAGTCGACGGTTATCGCGGCAGACCAGGCCCGGTGACGAGAAGGAGTGTGCCGATGGCGGACGCGACCACGGCTGACATACCCGCGGATCTCGCAAAAGTAGCCGAAGAAAAGGGGATTCCGCTCGACGTTGTGCAGCGCGCCCTGGCGCTGGGTTTCCCCGCCGACCTGGTAAAGGGACAGTTGGGTATGCCGGACACCACGCCGGAGGCGGCGGAGGCGTTCGTGGCGGAGCAGGAGCGAATCCGGGCGGGCGGAGAGATTACCCTTTCCGACGAGATGACCGCGGCCGCCGCGGAAGCGAAATGGCCGGAGGACTTGATCAAGCGCGCGCTACGGTTGGGAGCACCGGAGGCGATGATCATCAACCAGATGAAAGCCGGCATCAAACCCGAGCAGGCCGAGGCGTTCATCGCCCAGCAGGAGGCCCTGCGGGCCGGTGGCGGCGCGCCCCAGCTTGACCTCTCGTGGATGAAAGTCCCGACGGAGTGGGGCATCCGGGTTCGCCCGACAAAGCACGGTCTGACTATCGGCGCGATCAACGTCGGCACGTACGGTGACATCCCGGACTACTGGCCATACCAGACGGAGATGCCGCGCGGCGCCTACCCCATCCCCGGCGTGCCCTCCATGGGCTACTCGATCTTCGACAAGGCCGAGCTATGGGCGGACAACGCGGCCGACCTCTACGAGGAGGCGATCCAGCGGCGCTGGCGCCCGGCAATGGACGTGCCCTGGGACACCATGGAGCCGCTTCCCGACGAGATCGAGAAGGCCATGTGCCAGCTATGCACGGCGCTCTGTGAGAAGGCGCTGGTGACAGGCGACATCATCGGCAAATGGCTGCCCGAGATGTCCTACGGATACCACGAGGTAAAGCTGTACCTCTCCACCGCCGGGTTCGACGCTGCGCGCCAATTCGAGGTGTTCCGCAAGCGGGCGCTCTCCAACGGCGGCGGCATGGGCGTGCAGAGCCCCGGCTACTTCCACAGGGCTCTCATCGACACGCGTTTCTGGACGGAAGCGTCCTCCACTGCGCTCCTGTTCCACAACAGCTTCTTGATGGGTCTCTATCAGATCGGTTACTACACTGCCCACAACGACGCCGAGCGGTACATCTTCTCCGGGACGATGCAGGACATCAGCCGGCAGATGGCCTATGCCATGCAGCACCTGCGCTACTTCCTGCTGCGGAAACCGGACCGCCGCGACGAGATGCAGCACGCCCTCAACAAGAACGAGGCTGTGTTCTCCTACGAATGGAGCAAGGACACTCCGCTTCGGGAAGCGCTGCTCATCCTGCTGGGTGGCGGCACAAGCGCCGAGCAATTGGCTGATGGTGAAGTGAAGTTCCGGTACTTCTGGAAGCGCTGGATCAACGACTATGCGTTCCGGCTCGCCGGCGCCGGTCTGCCCGATCGAAGAGAAAAGATGCACCCGCAACTACGGGAATTCATCACACAGCCCGAAGAAGAAAAGGAGCAGGCAGCGGCCTGACGCCGACGGCCCGAAGGAGAAACCCGATGACACAGGAAGCGACGAAAACGAAGGCCACGTTCCCATCCGTTGATTGGTTCAACGCCGTCAAGGAGATCGTCAACAACGACGAGAACTACAAGCGGATCGGCACCTGCGACTCAGTCGTAGGCGTGAAAGTGCCGGACCTTGGCAAGTTCTACAGCCTGACCTTTGAGGCGTTCGAGGTCGCCGACGTGAGAGAGGTCAGCGAGGGCGACGCCGAGGACAGCGACTTCTGGCTGGAGATGTCCTCCGAGCGCTGGAAGGAAATGATCCAGAATATCAGCGAGAACGGGAAAGCCGACCTCCACCACACACTGAACACGATCGACCTCGAGGACCCCGATGGCCTCGCGCGCTCCAACGACGGCTACCGGCGCGACGCGTTCTACAGGTTCAACCAGACCTTCCAGTACTTTTTCGACGCGTCGGCCCAGGTCGACACTACCTTCTCGTAGCCGCGGCCCATGCTCAACCGAGAGCGTCGAGTTGGGCCAGCGTTTCGTTGATCGACGGGATTTCGTACTGCTGAAAACCGAGGTGCGCGTAGGCGATCTTCCCCTCCCGGTCGACGATGAACAGTCCGGGCCGCTGGCCCAGCGAGATCAGTGCGCTCTTCACGTCGTACTGGCGGAAGACCTTGCGATCGGGGTCAGGCAGGCAGGGAAAAGGGATCTCGTTGATTTCGAAGTAGGTGCGCGCAACCTCCAGGGTGTCAGGGGCGACGGCCAGTAAGGTCGCCTTCCTCTCGTGGAACTCCTCAATCCTGTCTCGCAACTGCGAGAGATGCCTGCGGCAGAACGGTCACCGGAAGCCGCGCAGGAACACCAGCACGACCGGACTGCCACGCAACTCTGACAGCGTGATCGACTTACCGTCGATAGTCGTCAGGGTGAAGTCCGGCGCCTCCGAGCCGACCGGGGCGGTTTCGCTGTCTACTGGCACGCGGCGATTGTAGCACGGCACCAGCACCCGAATTTCACGAACCCCTGTGCTATGATTCTCGCGCTGAGCGAGGGGCACATTCATGAAAATCATCGTTTTCTGCGGCAACGGAGGGAGCGGCGTCTCCACCGTCGCCGCGGCGACTGCGGCATCGCTGGCGGTAGCCGGGCATCGCACTCTCGCGTTCGGCATCACCTCGGGCCTTGGCGCCGCGCTCGACGCCGAAGTTGGTCTCGAGGCAAAGCCCGCCTGGGATGGGTTGGACGCCGCCGAAGGGCACGGGGGGCTTGGCGAGCCCGACGAGTTCCGCGAGTGGCTTCGTGCCCTCCTCGACTGGCGCGGGATGGACGGAGAGCTGGCGGACGACCTGTCGACACTTCCGGGAATCAACCACATCGGCCGCTTGCTGGCCTTGCAGCGGCTCCTGCGGACAGACAAATACGAGTACGCCGTTCTTGATGCTGCGGAGTCGGCCCAGTTCCTTGACCTGCCGGGAGCCCTCGAAGCCGGTGCGCACTGGCTCGACAAGTTGTTCGCGCCGCGCCAATCTAACGTCTTCGAGCCGTTCCTGCGGGCGTTCGCCGGCGATTACGCCAATGCGGGCGAGGAGGTCTTCGAGACCGGCAAGGATTTGCTGGGCCGGTTGGCGGACGTCCGTGACCTCATGTCCGATCCTGAGGTCACGTCCGTGCGGATCGTCGCCTCCCCGCGCCAGGCTGGGGTGAAGGTGGTGAAGGACGTAGTGTCCGTCCTGGGGCTGTTCGGGTACCGAATCGATGCGGTAGTTGCTTCGAAGTTGCTGTCGGATGCGGTCACCGATCCGTTTTTCGATGCAGAGAAAGGTGCCCAGAGGGAAGCTCTTAACGAGCTGTCCGCGATGGACCTCCCGGTGCAAATCCTCGCCTCGGACCTGGCGCCTGAACCTATTACGGGGCGGGAGTCCTTGTTGTCATTCGCCGGGAAGCTCTACGGCGGCGATGCTTCTTTGCCTGATGCAGGCGAGGGGCTCGTTGGCGATCACACCATAGAGCGGCAAACGGGTCAGTACATCTTGCAGGTGGCAGTGCCTTTCGCAAAGCGCGAGGACCTGAGACTGGAAGACGGTGACGATGGGATCGTCGTGCACCTCAACGGCCGGCGTCGCGTAATCGATTTACCGTCCGACGTGCTCTACACGGAGGCGAAAAGCTGGGTCTACGAGGACAACATCCTGCGGGTCGTACTCGATCGCTAAGAGGCGACGATCGGTGTGATCGGTACGGCGGCCATGTCGCGCCCGTCCTTGGTCTCGTCCAGGATGCGGCGGAGAGCGGCGACCATCTGGGCGATGTTCAAGTCGCGGTAGACAGGGAAGCTGAAGAGGGCCTTTTGATCGACTGTGTACGTGTTGCGCCGCCCCACCCGCTTCTTTTGGATGAAGCCGCTGGTTTCAAGCTCGCGGACGATTTGATAGACAGCGCGCTCCGTTAAGTCAGTACCGCGCGCGATCTCACGGAGTGTAGCCCGCGGGTTCTGGAAGAGGTGCGTGAGCACCAACCCGTAATTGCTGAGGAAGTTCCATCTCTTAGGCACTGTTATCGCTCCCTCTTTCCCGGGTCCGGCACCCCGCATTGAAATTCACCTGCTTATTGTCACGAACAGGGTTGACAGCCTTGAACAGGCGCTCGTAAGGTGAAATGTACCGATAGCGGAAGTTCAATTCCTTATTGACAGAATAATCTTCGCTCATCGGCAGACCAAAGGTGGAATCAGAAAACTACGATGCATAATTCGAGTGTCATTATGCCTGTGACAGGCAACGACTGTCCAGCCGTATCCTGACTCATCCACCTTCCTTCGCTTTAATGAGTACGATTCTCAGCACACCAGCCACGGCTGCGGCCCCCGCGGCCAGCCCGGCTGTCGCTGCCTTCGCCGAGAAGTACCGCGACTACTTCCCGCGCGTATTTGCCTTCATCTACGCTCGCGTTGGCCAGTCCCACCTGGCAGAGGATCTGGCAGCCGACGTATTCGAGCGGGCATACCGCAACCTTGACAGCCTGCGCAGTGACGACGCATTCTCCACGTGGCTCTTCACGATCGCGCGCAACGCCATCATTAGCAGCGGAAGGAAGCGCGGTCGCGAAACTATCGTGGATCCAGATGTGATCCGCGACCTTTCTCCGAGCGAAGCATCTGTGGAGACTCAGATCTTGCGCAACGAGGAATTGAAGGACCTGTCGGAAATCGTCCTTACGTTCCCGCAGCGGGAACAGGACATCATCTCCCTGAAATTCGACGCGGAACTGCCGAATGCCCAGATCGCCGAAATCATGGGCCTCTCAGAGCCAAATGTCCGGGTGATCTTATTCCGGACCTTGCGTAAACTACGCGACATCATGGCTGAGCAGCGCGCCCGCTAGTGCAAGATTCCACCGAGACGAACCGCGGCCTGATCGCCGCGTTCAAGGGCTTTTGCCACCTCGCGACGTTCCTCGTATTCGTGCAGGCCGCGCTGGCAGGCTCATTCATCTCCGGCGAGGACCCAGATGCCGTTGACATCCACGAGCTGATGGCCAACGTGCTGTTCTTAGTCGTGGTGGTACAGCTAATCCTCGCGTTCCTCGTGCGTGGATGGAGCAGGTTCAGTCTCTGGGCGTGGGTGATCGCGCTCTTGTTCATGCTGATAGCGCAGACCGGGCTTGGTTACATGGGGCGCGACGACGGTTTGCCGATCGCCATCCACGTGCCGTTAGGCGTGCTCATCTTCGGTTTGGCGACGATGATCTCCACGCTGGCCTACTTCGAGAGCCGCGACTAGGCGCCGATCGCACGCTCGTCACGTAGGCGGGCGATGTCCTCCCACGTGTAGCCCGCTTGCAGGAGCACCTCCTCAGTGTGCTGGCCGTACTCGGGCGCGCCGGTGCGGATTTCCCCGGGCGTCGCACTCAACGTCACTGCCGGGGCGACGAACTTGATCGGCCCATGAGTTGGGTGCTCCATTGTTATCAGCATGTCGTTGGCGACCACCTGGGGGTCGCTTTCGAGTGCCGAGTAGTCCTGGGCGATCTCGATGAGCAAATCGTGCTCCCGAAAGAGATCGACCCACTCGCGCGCAGTCTTCGTCGCGAAGATTCCGTCGAGCTTCGCGATTAGCTCCAGGACCAGGGTGGCGTTGTTGATGATCCAGTTCAGGCTCATCGTCTCCGGCCCGACTTCCTCGCCCACGGCCTCATGGATCGCGATACGGAATGGTGCCCAGTAGCGCCCGACTTCCGCCATCGCGAGCATGACCCACTGGTTGTTGGACGTGCGGTAGTGGTTCCACAGCGGGTTCGTGAGGCGGCGTGGGATACGGGGTACCGGCGAGCCTGCGTACGTCCCGGAGATCAGGTAGCTCCCGATATTGAACGCCTGGACACCAAGGATCGACTGGAGGAGCGACCCGTCCACCTTCTGTCCCTCGCCTGTGCGTTCGCGATGGAAGAGGGCGACCATGATCCCGTACGCCAGGAGGAAGGCGCTGACCTGGTCCGCGAAGCCCGCAAACGTTCGCGTGGGTGGCGCGTCCGGTTCGCCCGTCACGGACATGACGCCGCCTCGCGCCTGGGCCAGCGGGTCGAGGGCAGGGCGCGTGGCATCTGGCCCCTCGATTCCGAAGCCGGACGCCTGGCAGTAGATGAGGTTAGCTTTGAGGGCTCGCAAGGAGTCGAAGTCGATCAGTAGCCGTTCAGCGACGCCTGCGCGAAAGTTCTGGACGACAACGTCGGCCTCCTCGACCAGCTTGTAGAAAACATCGCGCCCCGAATCGGATTTCAGGTCCACGATAATGCCGCGCTTGTTGCGGTTGTGGGTCTCGAAGTAGGCGTTGGCGCCGCCCGGAACGGCCTCGTAGCGGACAAGGGATCGGCCGGGGTCTGGTGAATCCGGCCCCTCGATCTTGATGACGTCCGCACCCCAGTCCGCGAGCATGGCCGTGGTCATTGGGCCCTGCTGCCAGAGCGTCAGGTCGAGGACGCGGATGCCGTTGAGTGCGTTCGCCATTAGAACCCCACCGATGGGATCCAAACGCCGTCCGGCTCTTCGTACGGACCGAGCGTCATCAGGTTCATGATCTTGACCAGCCTATGGCCGTCCGCGAGTGCGCCGCGGAAGAGGCCGCCTTCCGTGAGCGGGCAAATCACGGACGCGCCGCCGGAAGACAGGCGTCCCGCTTCCCGGATCAAGGCGAGCATATCGCCTTCGCTTTGTGCAACACCGTGGCCGATGAGGCCGGGACTGAGGTAACCGCGCAGCGTACCGCCGCGGAAAATGCCGAGTGCAGGCATTCCCAGGGCGGTGCGGTTGGCCAGTTCGTTCTTGCGGGAGATCCGGTAGATCGCGCGGCAGAGGTCGTCAGCGGCGCCTGCTTCGCCTGGTGTGAGGTATCGGATGCGGTCATCTGGATTAGCATCGCCGTTCAGGCGGATCAGCCCCAGGGGTGCCTTCGTGTCGAAACCCAGGGACGCGTACAGGGACATCGAGACCATGTTGAAGCCGTCCTGGACCAACCGCACCATCTCAAAACCAGAGTCAGACGAGTAACGGAGGACGTCTTCCATGACCCGTCGGCCCAGCCCCAGCCCTTGCCGTGACGGATCGACGCTGACGGGACCGACCCCCGCAGCGTCGTCTGATTTGAAGACGAAGTTTGACCCGGCGAGCTGGCCATCGACGAGAGCGGCCGTGCCGTAGACCGTCTCGTCCCGCACCATGCCAGCGACGATATTCTGCGCCATCTCCACGGATGTGAAGTCGCTTTCGAAGCCGTGCGATTCGGAGACGTCCTTGAATGCGTCGAAGCAGATGCGGCCCAGTTCCGGGGCGTCGGCCGGCGTTGGTGGGCGCAGCTCGATATCCGGCATCAGGCGGTCTTCGCCAGCGCTTTGAGTGCATCGACAATGAGTGGCAGCGACTCACCGGCAGGTGCGCGCACGACGATGTCCGACATCTCGGTGAGTGGCGTCTCGTTGGAGTTAATTTCGATCAGGGTGCCGCCAGCGCGCTTCACGTCAATGGGAAAGCCAGCGGCGGGGTAGACCACCGCGCTGGTGCCGACCAGGAGCATACAGTCGCAGCGCCGTGTCTGCGTGACGCATTCGTCCAGGGCGTCGGGCGGGATGGGTTCGCCGAACATGACCGTGTCGCCCTTGACGATGCCCTGGCAGTCGGGGCAATGCGGCGGCAACTCGTCGATCGGGAACTCTTCGAGAGGCCAGCGCCGGCTGCACCCGATGCAGCGGAGGAGCGTGCGGTTGCCGTGGATCTCGGTGATGTGTTGGTTGCCGGCGAGCCGGTGCAGGTTATCGATGTTCTGAGTAATCGTGTGCTGCAGCCAGCCGCCCGTCTCCATGTCGCTGAGCGCGAGGTGACCGGGGTTGGGAATGGCGCTGTTCAAGGCCTCGACAAACTCGCCAAGCTGCCCTTGCCGCTCGATCCGCATCTCCCACCAGGTCTTCGGGTCGGCCGCGAACCGCTCGTAGTCGCGCAAGTCCGGCTCGCCGTGCTTCGTCCAGAGCCCGTCCGGGCCGCGGAAGGTGGGGATCCCGCTCTCCGCCGAGAGCCCGGCGCCGACGAGTGCGACGACGTGGCGCGAACCAGCGATCACCTTCGCGGCATATTCGATCGAGGTGGCCAGTTCCTGCGGAGGCATGGGGGCAATTATAGATGGCGGTAAGATGTGGTCGATATGCGACCCAGCATCGCACTGACGATTGCCGGTTCTGACCCCAGCGGCGGCGCCGGGATCCAGGCCGACCTCAAAACGTTCAGCGCCCTCGGGGTCTACGGGATGGCCGCGATTACGGCTCTGACCGCCCAGAACACGCGCGGTGTGACCGGCATCGAGGTTGTGTCCGCCGAGTTCGTCGCGCTCCAGATCGACACGATCTTCGCGGACATCCAGCCACGCGCCGTGAAGACGGGGATGCTGGCGAACGCGGAGATCATCCGGGTGGTCGCCGCGAAGGCGTGGGAGAAGTCGTTTAAGCACCTCGTCGTCGACCCGGTGATGGTGGCGAAGAGCGGCGACCGGCTGCTGGCCAAAGATGCCGTCGAGGCCCTGCGCGAAGACCTGATCCCGAACGCCTACGTACTCACGCCAAACCTGCCCGAGGCGGGGGACATCCTTGGCGAACCCGTCACGACCGCGGCGCAAATGCGTACGGCTGCCCGTGAACTTCATGCGCTGGGTGCCGAGAATGTCGTCGTGAAGGGCGGCCACCTCGAGGGCGACGAGGTGGTGGACATCCTGTTCGATGGCCGCAAGTACCACGAATTCAAAGGTCCGCGCATCCACACCACGAGCACGCACGGGACGGGCTGCACCTTCGCGTCGGCGATCGCTGCTTACCTTGCGCGAGGAGAGTCCGTCCGGGAGGCGGTGGGGAAGGCGAGGGAATACCTCACGGGAGCGTTGCGCAACGCGTACGCGGTAGGCCAGGGGCACGGGCCTGTGAATCATTTCTGGAACACCTGGAAGCGCTGAAGGTTGCGCTACGCGTCCAGCTCGTGCAGCACGATTCCGCACGCCACCGCCGCCGCCGTTTCGGACCGCAGCACGCGCTTTCCCAGTGTGACCAATGTCGCTGCTGATTCGCGGGCGAGGCCGATCTCGTCTTCCGCGTAGCCGCCCTCGGGGCCGATGAAGACGCTGACCTGCGCTGGTGGCTCCTGGAGTGAGCGCAGGCATTCGCCGAGGGGCGTTGTTCGCTCGTCCTCCCATGGCACCAGCTTGAGTCCGGGTGCGGTCTTGAGGGCGTCCTCGAAGGACTGTGGCTGATCCACCTCGGGCAGCCGGCCGCGGCCGCACTGCTCCGCCGCTTCGATGATGATGCGGCGCCAGCGTTCGGCACGACTCGAGCCGGACTCCTCCTGGACCTGCGTGTGTTCGTTAATCATCGGAACGAAGCGCGAGACTCCGATCTCGGTGCACTTCTCGAGAGCATAGTCGAACCGGTTGGGCCGGATGAGTGACTGGTACAGGATCACTTCGATGCTGGGCTCCTCGGGCGATGGCCGTTCATCAACCACCTTGAGCAAGACTGATCGCGGCGACGCGGATTCCACCTGCGCAATGGATTCCATGGCCTGGCCCGCAGTCAGCACAAGCTGGTCACCTGGACGGTAGCGCAAGACGCGCGCCAGGCGATGCGCGAGGTCGCCGGTGATCGTGAGCGAGTCGCCCTCTAGCACCGAGGAGTCGACGAAGAACCGGCGCAGCGCTTCTCCGGTCACGACCGCCTCGCAACGATTGAACGCCATACGCCGACCTCTTTGACACGCTCCGCCTCCAAACCGTTCTCGGCGAAAGCCGACTTCAGCGCTTCAACGGCGTCCTCCAGGAAGCCGCTGGCGATGAGAAAGCCACCCGGGGAGAGTGCGGCGGCAATTGCGGGCGCCAGCCTCTGAAGTGTTAATCCGCTGATGTTTGCGGCGACGATATCGAATGGTGCGGTGACGTCCCGCTCGCCGAGCGACCCTTCCCGGACGTCCACGGTACCTTCAACGCCGTTCTCGCGGACGTTCTCGCCGGATGCCTTGACGGCCTGTGGGTCGTTGTCGAGGCCGAGAACGCGGGATGCGCCAAACTTCGCCGCCGCGATGGCGAGGATACCGGAACCACAGCCGAGATCGAGGACGCTCTGTCCACCGGTCACCAATTCCTCGAGCGTGCCCAGGCACATTGCGGTCGTCGGGTGTTGCCCCGTACCGAAGGCCATCCCTGGATCGATGCGGATCACGACTTCGCCTGCTTTCGCCGCGTACTCGATCCACGAGGGCACGATCACGGTGCGCTCTCCGAACCGCTGGATGCCGAAGTATTTCTTCCAGGAGTCGCGCCATTCGCGCTCTTCCAGCTCGACGGCCTCGCGCCATACCGGCTCACGCTGGAGTGGTGCCGTTTGGAGGGCAAGGCGAATCGATGATTGGAGACGCCCGCTGTCCTCGCTTGTCGGGAGGTAGCCCTTGACCACCGCAGGAGCGTCGCCGTCGAGCACGTACGTGTCGGTCGGTGCGTCGAGGCGCGAAGGCGCCTCGATTGCCACGCCACCGGAGCACCCCTGGCGAAGGAGGTCCGCGGCCAGTTCGGCGTCGATGCCGGCTACTTCGACCGCTATTTCAATCCAGGCTGGGGCATCTGCTTCCGTTGCGCCGCTCATGGACTAAAGACTACTACGGAGTCCGCTACGGATTCCGGCTTTCGCCGGAATGACGTCGGGTGGGGCTGGTCGAGGTGTCGGATTGACAGCGGAGGCCTTTCGATGCTACGATTCCTGCAGTTAGCACTCTCACCCATAGAGTGCTAATTCGTATTAGGAAAGCACTAATTATGACGCTCACAGACAGGCGAAAAGCACTACTCCGGTTCATCGTCGACGACTACGTGACGACGGCTCAGCCCGTGGGTTCGTCTTCGCTTGTCGAGCGCTACAAGCTCAAGGTGTCCTCCGCCACCATCCGCAACGAGATGGCGGCGCTGGAAGATGCCGGGTTGATCACGCACCCTCACACGTCCGCCGGCCGCGTACCTACCGACGCCGGCTATCGCTTCTATATCAACGAACTGATGGAGGAGGAGGACCTGGCAGAGGAAGTGCGCCAGACTATCCGCCACCAGTTCCACCAGGCGGCCCGCGAACTCGAAGAGTGGGCCCGGCTGGCTGCGGCGATCCTCGCTTCGCGCCTTCACAACGCCGCCGTGGTGACGACGCCCCACTCCGCTGAGCCGCGTGTGCGGCTCGTGGAGCTGGTGAGCGTTCACGACTACCTGGCACTTCTCGTGGTGGTCCTGCAAGAGGCGCGCGTGCTCCAGCAGACGCTGTCCCTGGACCGGCCGTTCTCGCAGGAAGAACTGAACTCCGTTGGCAAGCGGCTGAACGAACTCATGGGCGGCAAGAGCGCCGTCGAGCTGCGCGAGACGATCACGCGGCTCACCGGCCTGGAGCAGGCCACGACTACGGCAGCCGCCGGACTCCTTGAAGCGACTGACGAACTAAGCTTGGAGCCTTCCTATACGGAGGGTATGCGCGATCTCCTGCGCCAGCCCGAGTTCGCGGGCGGTTCCAGCGTGCTGGGGCTGCTTGAGGCGATGGAAGACCGCAACCTCCCCCGGTCCATCGCCGCACCGATGACCGTCGGCGAGATGAGCATCGTCATCGGTGGCGAGCACCCGGTGGACGAGATGCAGGGCTGCACTGTGATCACGACGCGCTACCGCGGCCCCTCCGGGCTCCGCGGCGTCCTGAGTGTTGTCGGCCCGACGCGGATGGAGTACCCGCGCAACGTGGCAACGGTGCGCTACATGGCAACTCTGATGGAAGAGTTGCTCGGCGTTTACTTCGCCTGATCAAAACCGAAACCAGGAACCCAGAACCAAGGATGAGTATGAGCGAGAAAGAGACCCCGGAAGCAGCGGCCGAGGAGCCAACAGCCAGCAGCCAGGAGCCGGAGACGCCGGAAGAAAAGCTGGCGCGGCTGGAGGCCGAGGCTGGCGCCTTCCGTGACAAGTGGATCCGGGCCGAGGCCGACTTCCAGAACTACAAGAAGCGCTCGGACCAGGAGCGGGACGAACTGCGCCGCTTCGCCAGCGGCGCCCTGATCATCAACCTGCTGCCGATCGTGGACGACTTCGAGCGGGCGTTTAAGTCGCTCGATATTTCCCTCTCTGGGATGACCTGGTTTGACGGGATCCAGTTGATCTACCGCAAGCTGCTGATGCTGCTGGAGAACGCGGGCGTGAAGCCGATTCAATCCGAGGGCCAGGACTTCGACCCGAAGGTGCACGAGGCCGTCGCCCACGTCCCCGGCGAGGAAGGCAAGGTCGTGGCCGAAGTCCAGCGCGGCTACACGCTCCACGACCGTGTGCTGCGGCCGGCGATGGTGGCCGTGGGGAACGGTGAAGGACACGGGCGCACGGGAGCAGGGGAGCAAACAGAAGGAGAGAACAATGGCTAGAGCAATAGGAATTGACCTGGGAACAACCAACAGCGCCATCGCGGTGATGGAGGGCGGCGACCCCGTCGTCATCCCCAACGCCGAGGGTGGGCGGATCACGCCGTCCGTTGTCGCGATCTCGAAGACCGGCGAGCGGCTGGTCGGGCAGGTGGCGAAGCGGCAGGGAGTGACCAACCCCGAGAACTCCGTCTACTCCATCAAGCGGCTCATGGGCCGCAAGCTGGCGGACGAGGACGTGCAGCGGGACCTCAAGATTCTGCCTTACAAGATCGACGCCTCGGACAACGGCGACGCGCGGGTCTACATGGGCGAGAAGTCCTACAGCCCGCCCGAGATCAGCGCCATGATCCTCCAGAAGCTGAAGGCGGATGCGGAGGCCTACCTCGGCGACACCGTCAGCGAGGCCGTGATCACGGTCCCGGCCTACTTCAACGACTCGCAGCGCCAGGCGACCAAGGCGGCCGGCGAGATCGCGGGGCTCAACGTCCTGCGCATCATCAACGAGCCGACGGCGGCGGCGCTGGCCTACGGGTTGGACAAGGAAGAAGAGAAGATCATCGCCGTTTACGACCTCGGTGGCGGCACCTTCGACGTCTCTATCCTCGAGATCGGCGATGGGACGTTCCACGTGAAGTCGACGAACGGCGACACCCACCTCGGCGGCGACGACTTCGACCAGCGGATCATCGACTGGCTGATCGACGAGTTCAAGAAGGACCAGGGGATCGACCTGACGAAAGACCTCCAGGCGCTGGCGCGCCTCAAAGAGGCGGCGGAGAAGGCCAAGATCGAACTTTCCACGACGCAGCAGCACGAAGTGAACCTGCCCTACGTCACGGCGGACGCCTCCGGGCCGAAGCACATGCTGGTGACGCTCACCCGCGCCAAGCTGGAGCAGCTCGTAGGCGATCTCGTCGAGCGCACGGTGGCGCCGGCGCGGCAGGCCCTCGAAGACGCCAAGGTGACCGCGGACCAGGTCGGCGAGGTGATCCTCGTCGGTGGCCAGACGCGAATGCCGCTGGTGCAGGAGACTGTGCAGAAGTTCTTCGGGCGTGAGCCCCACAAGGGCGTGAACCCGGACGAGGTTGTGGCCATCGGCGCCGCGATCCAGGCGGGCGTACTCAAGGGCGACGTCCGCGAAGTGTTGCTGCTGGACGTCACGCCCCTGACCCTCGGCATCGAGACGCTGGGCGGCGTGGCGACACCGATCATCCCCCGCAACACGACGATCCCGACGAGCAAGTCGCAGACGTTCTCAACCGCGGCCGACAGCCAGACCTCGGTCGAGATCCACGTGCAGCAGGGCGAGCGCGGCATGGCGGCGGACAATAAGTCCCTCGGCCGCTTTATCCTCGACGGGATCCTGCCCGCGCCCCGCGGGTTGCCGCAGATCGAAGTCGCCTTCGACATCGACGCCAACGGCATCCTCCACGTCTCGGCACGGGACAAGGGCACGGGACGCGAGCAGAAGATTACGATCCAGGCCGGCACGGGCCTCTCCGACGAAGAGATCGAGCAGATGAAGAAGGACGCCGAGGCCCACGCCGAGGAAGACCGCGCCCGCCAGGAGGAAGTCCAGGTCCGCAACACTGCCGACTCCCTCGCCTACAGCGCCGAAAAGACCCTGACCGAGGCCGGCGACAAGATCCCCGCCGACACCCGCGCCAGCATCGAAAGCGCCGTCAAGGACACACGGGACGCACTCGGCGGTGATTTGGTAGAGGCGGTCCGGTCCGCAACGGAGCGGCTGAGCGCAGCGCTGCAGGCGGCAGGCGCAGCGATCTACGGCCAGGACCCGGAAGCAGGCGCCGAAGGCTTCCCGCCGGGAGAAGAGGGCGCGGACGAAGGCGAAGGCGCGGAAGAGGGAACCGTGGAGGGCGAGTACCGGGAGGTTTAGCTAAGCGGCGTCGGAGATTTCCGCGTAGTCGTCGTCCAGGTCTTCGTCTTCGCCGGTGAACATCGTCCAGCCGATCCAGAACGCTAGCGCATCGACGACGGCCATCGCGGTGAGCACCGGCAAGGCCAGCGCGAAATAGCTCTTGCGCGTGATCAGCCAGCAAAAGATCACGAACTCGAGGGCGGCCCCGATCATCAGGATCAGGCCGGTGCGCTGGGACTTTTCCATTATTTCGCCTCCGCGGTCTTCCGCATCTCTGGCGGCAGCAGGTTCGGGATGCGGTCCTCGATCGGGTAGACCTCGCCGCATTGCGAGCACTTGAGTGCCCCCTGGATCACCTCGTCACCGATCTCTTCCGTGATCTGCAGTTCCAATGGCGCCTTGTCCATCGGGCAGGCGAGGATGTCTACAAGGTTCTTTCGCATTTCGTCCGGCATTGTAGCGCAGAACCGGTGCGCTTGTAGAGGGCGACCCACCGTACAATTGGAGATATGAGCGACGAGACGAAGCGCATTCCTCTCGACCGGCGTGTTTTGGTCGTGCGCCAGGACCGGATCGATTTGCGGCCGGAGCGCGGGGCCGTCGTCTTCCCGTTGATCGGGCTGCTAATCAGCTTCGCGATATTCGCGCTCGTCGCCGCGTTCTCGTCGGATCTGTCCGTAACCGTGCTGGCCTTGCTGTTGATTCCCGCCCTCCTGCTGGCGCCGTTCTCCGCGATGGGTCTCGTCTACTCGATTATCGGAGCCTCCGTGGTGATCGAGCGGGAGAAGAAGTCGGTCCGTTTCCACCAGGGCGTGATGGGGCTCGGTATCGGCACGATCGAACTGGTGCCGTTTTGGAAGATAGACCGGATCATCGTCGAGGACTTCTCGCTGGGTGAGACGCCGGCCGTCGGCCCGGCCCCGCCGCTGGACTTGCGCGCCTGGGACATCGTCCTGCTGAAGGTGAGCGGCAAACGCCTTTCTATCGCCCAGGTGGTGTCCGCGAACGCGGCGGACCTGCTGGACGAGGCCTTCGACCGCACCCTCGACGCCGCCGAAGCAATCGCCGAGATGGCCGGAAGCCGGGTGGAGATCACAGCGGCGATCGAGGACGAAGTGCCGGAGCCGAAGCGCACCGAGTCCGCGGAGCAGGTCGCATGAGCGGCGGCGATCGAGGATCGCGGCGGATCGGCGTCGCCCTTGTCGCCACTGCCGAGGACCAGGAGATGGCGACGGAGTGGCAGCAAGCGCTCACGGCCCAGGGGATCATGTCCGTCCTCCACGGCCATCGCGAGGACGAGGGTCACGAGGACGCGGAATTCACCGGCATCGACGTCCTCGTTCCAGCGAGCGCGCTCAAGCAGGCGCGCCAGGTGCTCGGTTCGTCCGTAGTTGCACCGGAGAGTGACGAGAAGCCGTTTCCGTGGCTGCTACTCGCGCTGGGGCCGGTGCTGTTCTTCGCGATCATGGCGCTGATCCTCGTCCTCGTCCTTGCGTAGGAGCAGGGCAAAAGAGAGGGCCGACGGCATGCCTATGGTCGGTGCGATGCCGCAGCCCTATGTGTAGAGGGGGGTGTGGTACCTCTGCCGCTTATTCAACCACCTCCGCGACGCTCTGCAATGGGATTCGCATAACAGACGCGTTACAAAATCATCACGGTGGCTGCTGCGGAGAGGATTCGGGGGCGAATTGCTCGCGCTTCCCTCGGTTTGACAGCCTCCGCGTTCGGCGGTACTTTGCGGATACCTGCAAGGAGGGATCCGCATGACGACCGAGCGTAAGGATGTATCCGACTGGGCGACCGATTACGACATCTTCGATCCGTCCTACGTGAACGACCCATACCCGGTATGGGACGAACTGCGCGACAAATGCCCCGTAGCACATACCGAGCGCTGGGGTGGTTCCTGGCTTCCCACGAGGTTCGAGGACGTCTTTGCGATCGCCCAGGACATCGGCAACTTCTCGTCACGCGAGATCCTCGTCGCCCCTGTGCCGCAAGCCGCGGAGGGCGATCAGTTCTACGGCGTCCGCGCGCCTCCGATCAGCTCGGACCCGCCCGAGCACACCTGGACGCGGAAGATGCTCCTCCCTCACTTCTCGATCAAGGCGGTGACGCCGTACGAGGAAGAGACTCGCGAACTCTGTAACCGCCTGATTGACGGATTCATCGCCAATGGACGGGCTGACGCTGCGACCGACTACGCTCAGCAGATCCCGCCGCGCGTTATCGGCGCCATGCTTGGCGTGCCGGAGGAGATGACGGACACGTTCGTCGGCTGGGTCCGCGACCTCCTGGAGATCGGACTCTCCCACCCGGAAGTGCGAGGCCCCGCCCGGCTCGCCCTTCTCGGCTTCCTCGACGAGCAGATAAACGACCGGCGCGAAAACCCGAAGGATGACCTGGTCACGAAGCTCCTGCACACGGAGATCGAGGGCGAACAGGTGCCTCACCAGATCCTCCTCGGCATGTGCCAGCTCCTTGTAGTCGCCGGCATCGACACCACGTGGAGCAGCATCGGCTCCGCCCTCTGGCACCTGGCGCAGCACCCCGAAGACCGCAAGCTGCTGATCCAACAGCCAGATCTGATGCCAAATGCCGTCGAAGAGCTTCTTCGCGCCTACTCGCCGGTGACGATGGCACGTCTCCTGAACTCCGACTACGAGTACGGCGGCTGCCAGATGAAGACAGACGAGAGGGTATTGATGAACTTCCCCGGCGCCAACCGCGACCCGGAGAAGTTCCCGGACCCCGACAAGGTGATCCTGGACCGCAAGTTCAATCCGCACATCGCCTTCGGCGCCGGGATCCACCGCTGCGCGGGGTCGAACCTGGCGCGGATGGAGATGCGGATTTCGATCGAAGAGTGGCTCAAGCGGATACCGGAGTACCGGCTCGAAGACCCGTCGGCGGTAACGTGGGCGGGCGGCCAGGTCCGCGGTCCGCGGTCGCTACCCGTACTGTTTCCTTAGCAGACGCTCAAATAACGTTGACATCCTGACCATCTGACGCTAACTTCGGTGGCAACGAAGGAGGATCGCGATGGTTGCCGAAAAGACTCCACCCGCACCACCACCGGAACGGGCTCCAGTCACTGACTGGAAGACTGACTACGAGATTTTTGACGCTGGGTACATCAAGGACCCCTTCCCCGTCTGGGACGAGATCCGCTCCTCAGAGTGCCCGGTCGCACATTCGGACCGCCACCTCGGATCCTGGATGCCCACGCGTTACGAGGACCTGTTCGCGATAGCCCAGGACATCCAGCACTTCTCATCGCGCGACGTCCTCGTCGCGCCCTTCGGCGTCGAGCAGGGATACGAGCCTGAGGAAGGGCAAGAGTTCGCCGAAGTGGCCGCACCGCCCATCACGGCCGACCCACCGCTTCACACGTGGACACGCAAGCTCCTCCTGCCGCCGTTTTCGATGAAGTCCGTCGCGAAGTGGGAGCAGTTGACCCGCGACCACTGCAACGACCTCATCGACGCCTTCATCGAGAAGGGCGAATGCGACGGCGCCATCGAATACGCCCAGCAGATCCCACCCTACGTCATCGCCGCCATGCTCGGCGTTGAGAAGGGAATGGTACCCACCTTCACGGAGTGGGTGCGCGAAGTCCTTGAGCAGGGGTTCGCGAACCCCGAAGCGGCAGCCCAGGCCCGTATCCAGATGCTGACCTTCCTCTGGGGCCACATCCAGGACCGCCGCGCGAACCCCGGCGACGACCTGATCAGCTATCTCGCCCAGGCGGAGGTCGACGGCGCGCCCATTCCCGACCAGCACATCCTCGGCACCGGATTCCTCATCGTGGTCGCCGGCATCGACACCACCTGGAGCAGCATCGGATCCGCTCTCTGGCACCTCGCCCAGAACCCCGCCGACCGCCAGCACATCATCGATCATCCGGAGATGGTAAACACCGCCATCGAGGAGTTGCTCCGAGCCTATTCGCCTGTGACGATGGCCCGCTACGTCGCGGAGGACGTGGACTACAAGGGCTGCCCGATGAAGGAGGGCGAGCGTGTCGTTATGAACTTCCCGGCCGCCAACCGCGACCCCGAGAAGTTCCCTGACGCCGATAAAGTCGTGATCGACAGGGCAAAGAACCCGCATATCGCCTTTGGGGCGGGCATCCATCGCTGCGCCGGGTCCAACCTCGCGCGCATGGAGATGCGCGTCTCGGTGCAGGAGTTCTTGCGCCGCATCCCTGATTTCGAGCTGGCAGACCCCGAGAACGTCACCTGGGCCGGCGGCCAGGTTCGCGGTCCGCGCTCAATGCGTGTAAAGTTTCCGGCGGGAGGAAAGGCATAGATGAAGATCCAGGTCATCGAAGAGAAGTGCCAGGGGCACAACCGCTGCTTCGTCGTCGCGCCCGACCTGTTCGAGCTAGACGACTACGGCTACGCGCACGCCACGAACGGCGGCCAGGTGCCGCCCGGCGAAGAAGAGAAGGCGCGCCTCGCCATCGAGAACTGCCCCGAGAACGCGATCATCGTCATCGAGGAGTAACCCTCCCGCCCGCCGCTCGTCATTCCCGCGGAAGCGGGAATCCATGACGCGCAGTATTATCACGCCGTAATGAGCGCACGCGGCTGGCTCCTTGCCACTCTGGCTACTGGCTCCTTCCTCATGGTCTCCTGCTCCGGCGACTCCGGACCCGAGGGCAGCGTCCAATCCGATTGCCTCGACTACGCCAGCGACAAGGCAGAGGACTGGCGTGACTCGGACGATGGCCTGATCCCAGGCATCCTCACCGTTGGCTTCGTCAAGGACACCAAGATCGCCGCCGCCAAACGCTACCTGGAGACCCTCGACACCTCTTTCTACATCCCCACCCCGTACATGGAGGCTGCCGTCGTCTGCACCGACGAAGGCTGGGAGGACCACTGGGAGGCCATACTCGACGCGGAGGACGCCATCATCGAGTGGGCCCACCGGGAGGGCGTGACGCCCCTGGCAGGTGAATAGTCAAGAGTGCCGGTGAATAGTCAAGAGTGAAGGGAGCAGTCAATGACATCAGCAATTCAAGGTTGGCGCGAACGCATTGAGGCGCATCACGAGCAGACGCGCCGTATGCAGGGTGATGTGGTCTACCAGGACATGTGGAGTTCGCTGGCGGAGGCGTTCCGGGACGACCCCCAGCGCACCGACGATCCCGTCGTCAACCTTGTCGCATCCTGGCTCTCGCCGGAGTCGACTGTGCTGGACGTGGGCGGCGGCGCCGGGCGCTACGCCCTACCCCTCGCGCTGCACTGCAAGGAAGTCACTGTGCTCGACCCGTCGCCCTCGATGCTCGAGTCGCTACAGCGGAGCATGGACGAGGCGGGGATCGCGAACGTGAACAAGGTGCTAGAGGGCTGGGACAAGGCGAGCGTGGAGAAACACGACGTGGTGCTGTGCGCGAACGTCGTGTACGGCGTGGCGGAGATCGAGCCGTGGGTGCGCAAGCTGGCGGACTGCGCGAGCCAGCGTGTCGCCATCGTCCTCTACATGGATGCTCCGCTGTCCAGGATGTCGCCGATCTGGAACGCAGTGCACGAGGAGAAGCGGATCGACATGCCCGCCCTCCCGGAACTGTTGCCAGTGCTCTGGGAGATGGGTATCTACCCGAACGTGGACATGGCGCCGCCGGCCGGCGGCACGCGCACGATGCCGACGATGGATGCGGCGGTGGCGATGGCCCGCCACTTCCTCTACATCGCTCCCGGGAGCGACAAGGACCGCAAGCTCCAGGAGGTCGCAGGCGACTTTGTGGTGGAGACGCCGAAGGGCGTGGCGATGAAGGACGCGAGCGAGCGGCCGCAGGGCGTGGTTTGGTGGAGGGTGTAGAAGAGAGAAGTGGTTGGTCATGAGACCTGTCATCCTGAGCGGAGCCGAAGGATCTCGTACGAGTAGTGCCCCGTCATGGATTCTGGCTTGCGCCGGAATGACGGTTGGGAGTCAGACCTGGTATTGGTCGAGGATCTTGCGGGCGGCGGTGAGGGAGAGGATGTCGTTCGAGCCATCTTCGATGAGGGAGGCGCGGGCGTCACGGAAGAGCTTTTCGACGAGCATCTCCTTGGCGAGGCCGTAGCCGCCGTGTAACTGGAGGGCGTCGGAGGCGACCTGGAAGGCGACGGTGGTGCAATAGACCTTCGAGGATATGCTGTATTGAACCGCGGGCGGGCTGGTGGACTGGTTGTACAGGGTGGCGGCGCGGGATAGCTGGCGGGCGGTCTCGACCTTGATGAACATGTCGATGAGCTTGAGCTGGACTGCCTGGTGCTCGGAAATGGGCTTGCCGCCCTGTACGCGGTTCTTGGTATAGGTGAGCGCCTCCTCGAAGGCGGCTCGGGCAAGGCCGGTGAATGTGGCGCCCATGAACCCGTTGGCGCCCGCGAGCACGGACTCCATGACGTAGGCGTACATCGGCTCAGGGACCACCATGTACTCCTTCGGGAGGCGGACGTCGTCGAAGAAGATCTCGCCCTGGTTGAGGGCGCGCTGTCCGAGCTTGTTGAGCGGCTTGCCCTTGGTGACGCCGGGGAGGTTGAGCGGAATGAAGGCGACGGAGCCGCCCTCCTGGCCGCGCTCCTTGTTTACGTTGAGGAAGGTGATGGCGTGCGTGGCGATGGAGCCGTTCGAGACCCAGGCGGACTTCTGACCGTTGATCACCCATTCGTCGCCGTCGAGGACTGCCTGGACGCTGCCGGCGGTGGCCGGGTCCTTGAACTGCGGCGTGCCGGCCATGAGCATGTCGGAGCCGTGCTGGGGCTCAGTGATCGCCCAGCAGCCGACGTAACGGGCTTCACGGTCGTTGACGAAGGGCATGACGTGGTTGTTCATGAGCTCCGGGTTCTGACCGAAAGCGGCGAAGTTGAAGGGGAACGAGGTGACGCCGATGCCGACAGCGAAGTCGGCGGCGCCCCAGCCCATCTCCTCCATAACGATGTGCCGCGCGAGCGGCGTCATGCCAGCGCCGCCAAGGGCCTCCGGCAGATGCATGGTGTGGTAGCCGAGTTCATAGGCCTTGCGGAACACGTCCCACAGGGGCGAGCCTTCGGCGATGACGTCCTCCGGGTTGTGCATGGCGTCGAGTTCCATCGACGCGGGGCGGAGGACGTCCGCGGCGAAGCGATGGACTTCGGTCTTGATCTGCTGTTCTTGCTCGGTGAGGTTCTTGTTTAGTTCGAGGTACATGGTGGTCTCCCTATCGTGCGCCAATGATAGCGAGCAGGGCACTGAAATGGGAAATAGGACCAGAACGAGTTGCGCGTCTAGCCGCAGGGCTTGTTGTAGTAGGGGCCGAAGGTCGATGCGTCGCTCAAGTTCACGCGTGCGTCTGCGTTGAGGTCGAATCGCGCGTTGTAGGGCGGATTGGGCCCGACGCTGTTGTATGAGGGGCCAAGACGACTCACATCGCCGAGGTTGGTGCGGCGATTGTCGTCGTTGTCGGTAGGCCAGGAGTCGGGATGCTCGTCTCCCGCGCCCATCGTTGCTGCACATTGCTGCTGGGAGTTTGTGCCGGTACCTTGCTCCTGCGCGGCATCGAATCCATCACAATCTGTGTCATTCGTGGCGACGGGCCATTCAGGCGGATCCTGGGACGCGTTGGACCAGTGCGGGCAGTTGTCTTCGGCGTCGGAGACGCCGTCACTATCGTGGTCCGGTAGGTCGTGGCAGGTATCCTGGCCGCTATCAGTGAAGGTCTGACCGGCGACCGGGACGAATTGCCAGTCGTACGACGTTTCGTGGAGGGTTAGCTTGAGGACACCGAAGGCGGCGTCGTGGCCGTCGCCGTCACCGCCGATGTCGCCCCAGGCCTCCATCCCGGGGTTGGAGTTCGCGCGTGTTGCGGAACCGTTGGTCAGGTTCGCGCCGCCGGTTCCAACCACGAAGTAACTCATTCCGTTAACCGTGTCGACGGCAGTCTGGTCCCGGTTGAGGGGAGCGTAGCGCTGGTAGCTGTGCTCGTGGCCGGTCAAGACAACATCGACGTCGTAGTCGTAGAGCATCTGCCAGATGCTGAGCATCCCTTCCTCGTCATTCGCGTGTGGCCCGATGGTGAGGATGGGGTGGTGCCAGTAGGCGACGGTGCAGACGTTCTGGTTCGCCTGCAGGTCAGCCTCAAGCCAGGTTTGCTGATCGGAGCCGGGTCCGCAGCTAACGTCCGGCCGCGAGCAGTTGCTGTTGAGCGAGATGGCGTGCCAGGCGCCGACGTCGTAGCTGAAGTACCCCTGGCCGGGAGGGCCGGCGTTGGCCCCGAAGTACGCGTAGTAAGGGCCTGCGCCGGTAGTGTTGTAGTCGTGGTTACCCGGGGAGGGCCGGGTGCGCGCCTTGTGGCGCCCCCAGGAGGGTTCGTAGCAGGAGGCAAACTGGCCGGCGGTACCGTCCGGGTAGACGTTGTCGCCGGTGGTGAAGATGGTGCCGGGGATACCGTCGAGGACATTGGCGACGGCCTCGTCTCCCGTGCTGTCGCACTTGGCGATGTCGCCCGCTCCGACGAGCGTGACAGGTTCGCCCTGTGCGCCGGCGGGCGCTGCCGTGGGTGCTTGCAGAGGCGATTGGCCGATTGCGGCGGCGGTTGGCTCGGGGGTCGTCACGGCAGTTGGGTCAACGATCGGCGGGGATTGGTCGTCGCTACCGGCGCTGGTACAGGCGGCGAAAGCAGCGAGCGAGAGGGAGGCGAGAGCAAGCCGTATCCCTGATGAAACGCTCATTAGGATGTACACATTGTATGACGCAGCGCGCGGGGCTGGCGTTAGACAACCCGTAGAGAAACGAGGGTAACAGGTAGCGGTTCCGTTGCACCTGCGATATTGTGCTGGGCATGCGCGCGAACCGGCTGAAGGCGATCTGGGCGGAGGACAAGGCAGCGCTGGGAGGATGGCTGGTGGTGCCTGGCGGTGTCTCTGCGGAGATATTCGCACGGAGTGGGTTTGACTGGGTATGCGTTGACATGCAGCACGGCCTGATCGACTACCAGGTGGGACTGACGATGCTGCAGGCGATCTCGACCACAGAGACAGTTCCGATCGTGCGTGTTCCGTGGAACGAGCCGGGGATCATCATGAAGTCGCTGGACGCGGGGGCGTATGGGGTGATCGTGCCGATGGTGAACAATCGGGCAGAGGCAGAGGCTGCTGCCGCCGCGTGCCGGTACTCGCCGGAGGGGATGCGGAGCTACGGGCCGACAAGGGCGGCGCTTGCGCTGGGGCGGGACTACTACCCGAAGGCGAACGAAGAGGTGCTTTGCATCGTCATGATCGAGACCCGGGAGGCGGTCGAGAACGTGGACGAAATCCTGAGCGTGGCGGGGGTGGACGCAGCGTACATTGGCCCATCCGACCTGGGCGTGTCGCTCGGGGTGGGACCGGGGTATGACAATCAGGCGCCAGAGTTCGCAGTAGCGCTGGATACAGTGCTGGCGGCATGCTCGCGGCACGATGTCGTGCCGGGAGTGCACGCGGGATTGCCGGAGGTGTCACGGAAGCGGATCGAGCAGGGGTTCCGGTTCGTCGAGATGTGTGATGACGCTGGGTTGCTCGGACGGGGGGCCGCCGCTGCGCTGGCGGAAGTTAGAAGTAAGAGGTTAGAAGCGAGTTAGACGATTGGAAGTGGGCGAGCTATGACGATTGAAGTGCGGGGGGCGCGGGAGGATGAGTTGGCGAAGGTGCATGATGTCATTGCGCTCGCGTTCAACGGGGACCGGACAGAGAAGGGACGCCAGGCGTATATGCACCTGGAGGAGATGGGACGCACTTCCGTTGTGCTTGATGGTGGGGAGGTAGTGGCAGCCTTGCGCGTGTTCGACCTGGTGGAGCGGATGAACGGCGCGGAAATTCCGATGGGTGGCGTTACGTCCGTGGCGTGTTACCCGGAACACCGGCGAAAAGGGCACGTGGGGCGGTTGCTGGTGGACGGTCTAGCGGGGATGCGGGAGCGGGGGCAAGCGCTGTCGGCACTGCACACACCGCACCCTTCGTTGTACCGGAAGTTCGGATACATGGACGCGGAAGCGCACTTGAAGTACGTGTGTACGCCAAAGACGATCAATCCGTACAACCGGACCAGGCCTGCAGGCAATGGCGTGCGCGTGGAGGTGGGGGACTGGCAGATCCTAGAGGGGGTGTACGAGCTGGCGGCGGCAGGGCGGACAGGGTGGCTGAAGCGGACAGAGAGGTGGTGGAAGGAGGGGGTGTTTCGGCGCATGTACGAGACGGAGCGAAAGTTGAGGGATGTGGTCGTGTGGCAGGGAGCGGATGGGGTGGCCACTGGATACGCGGCGTACGACACAACGGGCGGGGAAGAGAAGCGGACTCTCGATGTTGGAGAGCTCGTGGCGCTCGATGCGGACGCTTACTTAGGGCTATTGCGGTACATCCTCTCGCACGATCTGCACCATGAGATCACCTGGCAAGGTCCGATCGACGACCCGATGCCGGTGGCCGTCGACGATTCATCGCGCCTGGTCCGGGAGGTGCTCGACGGATACATGTTGCGGATAGTGGACGTGGAGAAGGCGGTGGAGGCACGGCCCGCAGGTTTGGGCGCGCGGGATGGCGCGTTCGTCGTGGGGATTCGCGACGAGGTTTGCCCGTGGAACGACGGAACGTGGCAGATCGAGAATGCGGGCGGGCGTCTCGCCGTTGCGAAGGGCAGAGATGCGGATGTGACGATGGAAGCAGCGACGTTTGCGGCGGTGTACAACGGGTACCTGCGGGCGAGCGACGCTGTGCGGTGCGGGTTGGCCGAGGCCGGAAAAGGGGCGGACCTGGCGCTGATTGACCGAATGCTGGCCTCGGATCAGCCGCCGTTTGGGAGCGATTTTTTCTGAAATTGGTTAACGTTTTGGGCGGGTTTTGCGTCCTTATATTCGGAGGTTGAGTATGAGGTCAGATCCACGTCCCTATATCGACGACCCTTACGGCACCCTTGACCACACTCGCCCGTCGCTTCTGGCCCGGGCTCGTGGCGTTATCGCGTGGGTGCTGGGAGTGGCGCTGCTTGGCTACATGCTGATGATTGCTGCTATCGGCTTCTTGATGCGCTAACCGTAAAGATCCCAGCTCATAGCGAGGCTTGATTCAACAAACAGCCGGGACATTCGTCCCGGCTGTTTGCGTGCGACGCCTTAATGGAGGGAGGTGTCAGGCGTCTATGTTCGCCTCTTCCAGGTCGGTGAAGGGGAGATCGGGGGTGAAATCTCCTTCGGGGCCACCGAAACGCAGTCCTTGACCTTCGGCGGGTAGACCGGGGGGCGTGAAATTGACGATGGTGTCGATGTTGTTGGTCAGACGTTCGAGCTTCTTGTCCGCCTGCTCCTGCGTGATGTCGCCTTCGGCGACCTTCTCGTCGAGCTTGGCCTTAGCGGCGTCGATGAGCTGGGACTTGAAGTCGTCCACGGAGATGCCCTGTTCCTCGGCTAGATCGGCGAGGCTCTTGCCCGCAGCGTAACCTTCGAGAATCGCGCCATCCTCGAGGCCGAGGATGTCTTTGGCGGTGTCTGCAAGCCAGTGGACGCCGCGGAACCCAAAGGAGTGACCGCCGCGAGGGCCGTCACCGCCACGGAAGTGTCGGAATGGCTTCTCGCCGCTTTCGACGCGCTCACGGGCTTCGGCGGCCTGCTCTTCGTTGATCTTACCGTCGGCGAGAGCTTCGTCGATCAAGTCGAGGTGGGTCTGCTTGATGGCCGCTTCGAGGTCCTCAAGCGAGACGCCCAGGTTCTCGGCGAGCAATTCCTTGTAGCGGTCATGCTTTGACTCACCAGAATCTTCCTCGGTGGAGGGTAAGGGTGTTGGTGAAGGTGAATCCTCCTGGGCGCCGACGGCGGCGATGGCGAAAGTGCCAATGATCAGGCCGACGATGACGCCCCCGGCTGCTAGAAGTCTGTTCATGTGTTCCTCCTTGAATCGGATGGGTTTGATGCCATGGCACCATTCATCCTGCCGTTAGCGTATGAGGTGACTATTAAATCTGGATTAGAGACTATTAATGGGGCCTTTTAACGTTTCTTTAATGTGAGGATCCTACGTTTACTGGGAAGACGATGTACGTACTTGTAGTTGAAGATGAGCGCCGGTTGGCCCAGTTAATTCGGAAGGTGCTGGAGGAGGAGGGGCACACGGTAGACCTCGCCCACGATGGTGAAGAGGGGCTGCACATGGCGGAAGAGGGAACACACGACGTGATCGTCCTGGACGTCATGCTGCCGGAGATGGACGGGGTGACGGTGTGCCAGTCCCTGCGGCGGGGACGAAAAGATACGCCGGTGCTGCTGCTTACGGCGCTCGATGGAGTGGACGACCGAGTGCGAGGACTGGACGCCGGGGCCGACGACTACCTGACGAAGCCGTTCGCGTTCCAGGAACTGTTGGCGCGTATAAGAGCGCTGGGCCGGCGCAAGGTGGAGTCGCGTGACCCCCAGGAGCTTGTTTTCAACGGGCTGGTGCTGGACCTGAGGAAGCGGAGGGTACTGAGGGACGGAGAGAACATCGAGCTGAGCCCAAAGGAATTTAGCTTGCTGGAGTTCCTGATGCGAAACCAGGGGCGGGTGGTGACCCGGATGCAGATCCTGGACCACCTCTGGGGATACGATTTCGCGACGGACTCTAATCTGGTGGACGTTTACGTGGCGTACTTGAGACGCAAGGTGGACAAGGACGCGGAGCATCGGTTGATCCGCACGGTGCGGGGCGTAGGCTACGCCCTGGGAGACTGAAGCTTGTTTGATACGGCCCGGTTGAGACTAACCCTGTGGTTCGGCGGCGTGTTTGCCGTAATCCTGATCGTGATCGGCGCCGCGGTGCTGTTCGCGGCGCGGACCGCGCTGTACGACCAGGTGGAGGACCAGCTGCGAACTCGCTCCGGGGCACTTGTACGCTCCCTCGGTGGGCCGTTCGACCCTGGTGGCCGGGAAGTGCTGCGATTCGCCTCAGCCGGCGGATACTTCTTCGCGGTGACCGGCCCTGAGGGTAACGTCCTGCAAGGAAGCGCTGGCACCGAGGAGCTGGACTTCCCGACGCGAGACGAGCTAGAGGCGGCGACGACTGATGGACCGGCGTTCGTGGATGCGCAGACGGCGGACGGCGATGACCTGCGGATCTACGTCGAGCCGGTGAGCGGCGTCGGCGGGAGTACGTACTTTTTCCAGGTCGGGCGGAGTATCGAGCCGGAACAGGCCGCGTTGCGGCGGCTGTTCTTCATCATGGGCGCCGGAGGGTTGGCCGGACTGTTGCTAGCGGGACTCTCCGGGTACTGGCTGGCCGGTCGAGCCCTGCGGCCGATAAGACAGTCAGTTGACGCGCAGCGGACGTTTGTAGCGGACGCTTCGCACGAATTGAGGACACCGCTGACGCTGATCCGGGCGAACGCCGAGGTGATGAAGTTCGAGGCAGGGCCGGGTGGGCGAACTGAAGGACTGGATGACATCATCAAGGAGACGGACCGGCTCTCCTATCTCGTCGGGCAGATGCTGACGCTGGCACGCGTGGATTCGGCGGGCGTCGACATGAAGAAGGAGCCGGTGGACCTGGGCGCGGTAGTGCGGGACATCGCGCGACAGATGAAGCTGCTGGCGCGGGAAAAGGGCGTCGAGCTTGAGGTGGAGTCGGGCACGGCGACGGTTCTGGGCGACGAGCAGCGGCTGGGAGAGCTGGCGATCATCCTGATGGACAACGCGATCAAGTACACGGACCGCGGAGGGACGATCACAGCAGCGCTGAGCAAAGAAGCCGGCCGGGTGCGGTTCACCGTGGAGGACACGGGGAAGGGTATCCCGCCGGAGTCCATGGATCGGGTGTTCGAGCGATTCTACCGGGTGGACAAAGGCCGGTCGCGGGAGTCAGGCGGGACGGGACTGGGACTGCCGATCGCTAAGTGGATCGTGGATTCACACAGTGGGACGATCGAGATAGAGAGCGAGGTTGGGAAGGGGACGAAGGTGACGGTGGTGGTTTCGGAGGCGCCGGACGTGCTCGGTGGTGATGAAGTCTCTGTGTTAGAGGAGTCAGGAGCCAGGAGCCGGGAACTGGAGTCCAGCACTTAGGGCCTAATCGAAACCGAAGCGGCGGGCGCAGGAGGCGGTGCCGAGCCAGGTGTGAGGGTTGCCGTCCCAGCACCAGCCGAGGTGCGGGTTTCCCTTTGCGTTGATCCAGATGGCGGGGACGCGTTTGTCCCCGGGGTGGCGGGAGCCAGCGAGGGTGTAGCAGTTGTTCTTCGCGAGGAATTCCGGGTACTGCGTGACGCAGGCGATTCCTTCGTGGATGGTCAGAGGGAAACGGCTTTGTCTTGTGATTCGGATGAGGGCATCGTGCGGGCTGACGTTGATGGAATCGCGCCCGCGATCGATGTCGGTGAGAAGGTAGGCGAAGCCCTGCGGTATGCCGAGGTCGGGAGTGGGTTGGAAGTCCACTGGTTGGCGAGGAAATAACTTCTCGGTACCGGTCTTGCCGCGGCGCTCGACGATCGACATGGCGGTCGTGGCGTCAATCCCCGGGATGACGATGACGAAGTGAATGTGGCCGGCTTCGAAGTCGGGCTCGGACTGGTCGAGGGTGACGGCGATTGCCCGCAGGGGTTCGAGACGTGCTGTTAGGTCAGAGGGAGTGAGGTCGAGGGCGGCCGGGTAGCCGCGGTCGATTAATGTTTGGAGTTGGGAGTCGAAGGTCACGTTTGAAGTCAATGAGGTTGGAAATCTAGATGCTACCTGTGCTGGTCGATGAGGATCTGGTTACCGTCTGGATCGGTGAGTGTGACGTGAGCCGGGCCGGAGGAGGATTGGTCGGCCTCAGCTGTCAACTCGATGCCCGCGGCCTTGAACTGACGTTGGATTTCGCGGACGTCAGTGAACGGGTTCACCTCGTTCGCATCACGATCCCAACCGGGATTGAAGGTGAGGATATTCTTCTCGAACATCCCCTGGAACAGGCCGATGATCGCCTGGTCGTTTCTGAGTATGAGCCAGTTCTGCGAGATGTCACCGCCGAACACTTCGAATCCGAGAGTCTCGTAGAACGCCTTCGAGGCATGGATGTCCTTTACCGCAAGACTGACGGAGAACGCGCCGAGTTGCATGGCTCCTCCCTTGATGGTCGCTGGGTGAAGGTGGCGGAGGGGGTGGGATTCGAACCCACGGTACCCGTGAAGGTACACACGATTTCCAGTCGTGCCCAATCGACCACTCTGGCACCCCTCCGCGGGTAGGAGCCAGGAGCCAGGAGTTAGAACCCAGAACCCAGAACCTAGAACTGTGTCCCCCAGTTGTGCTGGCGGAGGGGGTGGGATTCGAACCCACGGTACGCCATAAGACGTACAACGGTTTTCGAGACCGCCCCGATCAACCACTCCGGCACCCCTCCGGGGACGCTTTCTCAGTTTAGCAAGTTAGAAGTTAGAAGTCAGAAGTAGGTGTTTGACCTACGCACCCGGGTTGCGGCCTATGGCTTTGTTGTAGCGCTTCTGCATTTCCTTTTCGGTCTCCTTGCGGGTCTCGTCGGCCTCCATCAGGGCCTCGTCGAAGCGGTCGCGGACGTCGTTGATCCAGTTCCCGCTGGAGGCGTCCGGGTCGTGGGCGCTGCGGGGGGTCCAACTGGCGCGGTCCTTCTTCTGGGGGGCGAACAACAGGGCGACGGCAAAGCCGAGACCGAGACCAATGGCGACACCGAGGACGAATCTCATTACACGCCGTCCTTCTTCGTAAAGCGGCCAAAGACGGCGACGAACCGCCTTGCCCCGGCAGCGACTCCATAGACGGAGGCAACGGGTTTGACGGCGTATTCTCCGACGTACTCCACGGTGCCCTTGAGGTTCTGGGCAGCGCCCTGGACATTGACCGCAGCGGGCTGGACATTGGTCTGAAGGATGTCATTCACGCGACGCAAGATTTTGACGGCGAGGATGCCGACGATGAGGGTAAAGATGGCAATCAGGAGGAAGGCGATCACGCCGGCCGCCGAGTACATCATGATGAACAGGTCGCGCCATTCTTCTGGCGTATCGATCCAGGCTACTTCCATAGGGGAATCCTCCTCAGGGAACGCGAGCGATTATATGACGGCGGGGCGCAGTCGGCTAGTCTGAGCGCCGAACGATGGTGCCACCGCCGAGGACTCGGTTTCCCTCGTAGAAGACAACGGCCTGACCGGGCGTAACGGCACGCTGCGGGCGATCGAAACGCACTTCGCCACCACCGTCGCCGCCAAGTGCAATGTTCGAAGGGACTGGTTCCGCCCGGTAGCGGATCTTAGCTTCGGCCCGGAACGCGGTGCTGGGTGGGTCGCCGTCGATCCACGTCAGGTCCTCGGCGATTAGGCCTGAGGACATGAGCATCTCGTGGGGGCCGATTACGACGCGGTTGTCGTTCGGATCGATGTCGACGACGAAGATCGGCTCGGAATCGCCCCGGGCGGGGAGGCCGCGGCGCTGGCCGATTGTGTAGTTGGCGATGCCCTCGTGCTCCCCGACGGTGTGCCCCGTAGTGTCCACGATGTCGCCAGCGGCGACGGGGACACGGTCCCGAACGAAAGCCCGGTAGTCCCCTGAGGGGATGAAGCAGATGTCGGCGGAGTCCGGCTTGTCGGCGTTAGCGAGGGCCATTTCGTGGGCGAGGGTGCGGATCTCCTCCTTGGTGTAGCCGCCGACAGGGAACAGAGTACGGCGGAGTTCTTCCTGGCCGAGGGTGTAGAGGACGTAGGACTGGTCCTTGCCCGGATCGACGGCACAGTGAAGGCGCGCGCTGCCGCCTGCCTCGCGAGTGATCTGGGCGTAATGGCCAGTGGCGAGGTACTCCGCTCCGAGGGCCACGGCGTGATCGAGTAGGGGGCGGAACTTGACCTTGTCGTTGCAGGCGAGGCAGGGGTTGGGGGTGCGGCCGCGGGCGTACTGCTGGACGAAGCGGTCGACGACGTCCTCGGCGAATTCACGCTCGAGGTTGAGGACGTAGTGGCGGATGCCGAGCGTGTCGGCGGCGGCCTGGGCGTCGGAGGTGTCCTCTACAGAGCAACAGCGCTTGTGGTGGCGGGCGGCGTCGGGATCATCCTGGGTCCAGAGGCGCATGGTGATACCGATGACCTCGTATCCCTCGCGGACGAGGAGGCCGGCAGCTACGGAGGAGTCGACGCCACCCGACATGGCGACAACGACACGGGTCTTAGGCATCGTGCTTCAATGGTATACTGCGGTGCGGCAGAAATGGGAATTGAACACAGGGACACGGACTGAGAAGGGGATCAACTGGGGCCAGAAGAGCTAGCGCACAAGATCACGGACATACTCTCCGACATGCAGGCGGAGGACATCCTGCTGCTGGACATTAGCAGCGCGGCGTCCTTCGCCGATTTCTTCGTTATCGCGAGCGCGGGGAGCGACCGCCAGATGAACGCGATCCTGGAAGAGATCGACCTCCATCTGCGGAAGGGGGAGAAGGTGAGCGTGACGGGGCGCGAAGGGCAGCCGGCCTCGGGATGGGTGCTCCTGGACTACGGGGACGTGATCGTGCATTTGTTCTCTCCGGAGGAGCGGGAATACTACGA
>DAINRO010000011.1:0-8464 GCA_036741795.1 Chloroflexota bacterium | reverse complement strand
GATGGGATGCAGCGGGGTTTGGCGGGGGAGATCGTGATGCGGCTGGAGCGGCGGGGGTTGCGGATCGTGGGGATCAAGATGCTGAAGGTCGATACGGCGATGGCGAAACGGCACTACGCAGAACACGAGGGGAAGCCGTTCTTCGATGGGCTGGTGGAGTACATCACAGCTTGCCCGATCGTGGCGGCGGTGCTGGAGGGAACGGGCGCGATCGCGACGGTGCGCACGACGATGGGGAAGACCAACCCGGCGGACGCTGATCCGGGAACGATCCGCGGGGACCTCGGGCTGGAGATGGGGCGGAACCTGATCCACGGCTCGGATGGGCCCGAATCGGCGGCGCGGGAGATAGCGCTGTTCTTCGGCGAGAGAGAGCTGTTCGAGTACCAGCGTGACGTTGACCGCTGGGTGTTTGAATGAGCCCACGGCCGAAGGGCGGCGCGCGAGCGGGTAAGGGTTCGAAAAGCGGCTCGCGAGCCGCAGCTACGCGGGGTTTGGACCATAGCCGGTCGGTTCCGCCCGAAAAGTTGCGGGCCATCTTCGATCCGGCGTCGCTGGGCTTTGATTGCACGGACGATATTGCGCCTTTGACTGACTTCGTTGGGCAGGACAGGGCGGTGCGGGCGCTGGAGTTTGGGCTCGGGCTGCAAAAGCGAGGCTACAACATCTTTGTGACCGGACTGACCGGGACGGGGCGGACGACTGCGATCCTTGAGTACATCCGAAGGCAGGTGGAGAGCCGCAAGGCCGCGGGCAATCACACGGTCCGTGACTGGTGCTACGTTCACAACTTCGACGACCCGGACCGACCGAACGCCATCGCGATGACTGCGGGAACGGGCCGGCGGTTCCGCGATGCCATGAACTCGTTGCTGGACACCATCAAGTCGAACCTGGCCCGCATCTTCACAAGCGAGGAATACGAGCGTCAGAAACGGGAAGTGATGGAGGGAGGCAACGAGCGCGCCCAGGTGCAGATGCGAGGTGCCCAGGAGCAGGCGGAGGCGGCGGGGTTCGTGCTGAGCTTCCAGGCCAGCGGCTTCAACATCGTGCCACTGAAGGATGGGAGGCCGATGACCCCCGAGGAGTTCGGTGCCCTGTCCGCCGGCGACAAGGCGAAGATCCAGGATGGGGAAAAGGCGCTCGGGCAGGTGATGAACGAGGTCGGGGAGCGGATGAGGGCGATCGAGCGCGATGTGGCGAAGGCGATCGAGGAGTTGGACCAGGCTGTCGTGGCGAACGTGGTGACGTTTCCGTTCGAATCGGCTGTGAGGGAGTTTGGGGGCAACGAGGAGGTCGCGGGATTCCTGGAGCAGCTACGTGAATACACATTGAAGAGCGCCGATTTCCTGCGACAGTTCGCGGTTTCGCCAATGGGCAAGCAGACTTCCGAGGGGACGTTGCTCTCGACGTTGCCCACCGGCGCGACTCCCGATCCGTTCGTGGCATTCCGAGTGAATCTGCTCGTGGATAACGCCGGGTTGGAAGGTCCACCGATCGTGACGGAAGTGAACCCGACGTGGTCGAACCTGTTCGGGCGGATCGACCGGCGGGCTTACATGGGCACGTACCTTAGCGATCACACGATGCTGAAGGCGGGGGCGGTGCACCGGGCGAACGGAGGCTACCTGGTGCTGAACTACAACGACCTGGCGACGCGGCCGGGGGCGTGGGAAGGGCTCAAGCGTGTGATCCGGACGGGAGAGGTGCGGATCGAGGACCCGATGGAGCAGTACGGGTTGTTGTCGCCGCAGGGGCAGCGGCCGGAGCCGGTAGCCGTAGACGTAAAGCTGGTTGTCGCGGGGGAGCCGGGGGCGTACTTCGCTCATTCGGCGTACGAGGAGGAGTTCTGGGAGATGTTCAAGGTGAAGGCGGACTTCGACTACCAGGTCCCACGCAACGACCAGAACGTCACGGCCTACGCGGCGTACGTTTGCTCGGTGGCCGGGCAGGACGGAGTGCGACATTTCGACCGTACGGGTGTGGCGCGGTTGGTGGAGTGGGGGAGCCGCACGGTGGACGACCAGGAGAAGCTCTCGGCGCGGTTCGGGCGGCTGCGGGACGTTGTCGTGGAAGCGGACTACTGGGCAGGGAAAGACGGCGCGGAGCTGGTAACAGGCGAACACGTGGAGCGGGCGATCGAGGAGAAGGTGTACCGGCTGAACATGGTGGAGGAGCGGGTGCGGGAGATGATCGAGCGGGGGACGCTGATGATCGACGTCGAGGGAGAGGTGGCGGGGCAGGTGAACGGCCTGGCGGTGCTGGACTTCGGTGACCTGCGGTTCGGCCGGCCGGCGCGGATCACGGCGAGGGTGCATCCCGGGCAGCGAGGTGTGGTGAGCATCGACCGGGAGTCGCACCTCTCGGGGAAGATCCACGACAAGGGAGTGCTGACGCTCACCGGGTTCCTGGGCTGGAAGTACGGTCAGGAACGGCCGCTCTCGCTCTCCGCGACAGTATCGTTCGAGCAGGGGTACGAGATGGTGGACGGGGACAGCGCCTCGCTGGCGGAGGTATGCGCAATTTTATCGGCGATCGCGGGGCTGCCGATCAAGCAGGGAATCGCGATGACGGGGTCGATCAACCAGAAGGGCGAGGTGCAGCCGATCGGCGGCGTGAACCAGAAGGTAGAGGGCTTCCACGACGTGTGCAAGGCAATCGGGTTCACGGGGGAGCAGGGCGTAATCGTGCCGTCGCTTAACCTGAAGAACCTGATGCTGCGGAACGACGTGGTTGAGTCGGTGAAGGCGGGGCGGTTTCGGGTGTGGGAGGCAAGGACGATTGAGGACGCGCTGGAGATCCTGACGGGCGTGCCGGGAGGCGAGCGCGGCAAGGACGGGAAATACCCGAAAGGCTCGGTGCACCAGCTGGTGGAGAAGAAGCTGGCAGAGATGAGCGAGACGCTAAAGAAGGCAGGTCGAGGGAAGAAGAAGGACGACGAGCCCGAGGAGGGGGACGGGGCGAAGGAGGAGGGCGAGAAGAAGCCACGGCGGAAGCCGCGAAGGCCGCCGGAGCCGGGGCCACGGGAGGGTTAGAAGTGTCGGTGGTCTAGCCGCCGATGTAGGACATCTCGACTTTTGGGAGGTCGGGGGTTTTAGCGGTGCGTAACTCGGAATAGCGGTCTTTGCGTTTGGCCCAGATGCCGATGAGTTGGGCGACGAGGTCTTCGTCGGTGGAGCCGTTGCGGAGGAGGGTGCGGAGGTCGTGGCCGCGGGTGGCGAAGAGGCAGGTGTAGAGGTTGCCATCGGCGGAGAGGCGGAGGCGTGTGCAGTCGCCGCAGAAGGGCTGTGTGACCGAGGAGACGACGCCGATCTCGGTGCCAGCTTCTACGTTGCGCCAGCGTTTCGCGACTTCGCCCTGGTTATTCGGGTCGGCTGGAGCGATGGGCGAGGTGGAGTTGAGGCGCTCGATGATCTCGGTTGCGGGGACTACGTCGTCGAGGCGCCAGCCGTTGGTGTGGCCGACGTCCATGTACTCGATGAAGCGCACGATGAAATCAGGACCGGGGAAGTGGGCGGGGAGCTCGGTGATGGCGTCTTCGTTGACGCCGCGCTTGATGACGGCGTTGATCTTGATGGGGGCGAAGCCGGCGGCGCGGGCGGCCTCGATGCCTTCGATGACGCGGGAGACGGGGAAGTCGACGTCGTTCATGGCTCGGAATGTGGCGTCGTCGAGGGAGTCGAGGGAGACGGTGATGCGGCTGAGGCCGGCTTCGCGCAGGGGGGCAGCCAGGATTGGCAGGAGGGTGGCGTTTGTGGTCATCGTCAGGTCGCGAAGGCCCTGGATGCCGGCGAGCATGCGGACGAGGTCGGGGAGGCCGTTGCGGACGGTGGGTTCGCCGCCGGTGAGCCGGATCTTCTCGACGCCCAGGCCGACGGCGACGCGGGCGACGCGGGCTATCTCCTCGAAGGTGAGGATTTGGTCGCGGGCGAGGAACTTGTAGTCGCGCCCGAATACCTCTTTTGGCATGCAGTAGGTGCAGCGGAAGTTGCAGCGGTCGGTGACGGAGATGCGGAGGTCGTGGAGGGGGCGGGAGAGAGTGTCGGTGAGTGACGAGTGCCGAGTGCCGAGTGAACTGGATTCGGAGCTACTGCTTGAGGTGGTCATTGAGGAGTTCTTTCAGAAGGGGGAGGGCATTTTGGGTGGCCCTGGCCCTGTGGCTAATTTTATCCTTTTCGGGTCCGGGAAGTTGGGCCATGGTGGCGTTGTGCTCGGGGAGCCAGAAGATTGGGTCGTAGCCGAAGCCACCTTCGCCCTGGGGCTCTTCGGCGATTTGGCCGCGGACTTCGCCTTCGACGGTGTGGACGCGGCGGGTGCGGGGGTCGGCAATGGCGATGACGGCGACGAAACGCGCGGCACGCTTGTCCGGCGCCAGGCCGGCGAGGCGGCGCTGGATCTCAGCGAAGCGCTCGGGGTAAGTGGCATCAGGGCCGAGGAAACGGGCGGAGTGGACGCCGGGCTCCCCGTCCATGGCTTCGATCTCGAGGCCGGAGTCGTCGGCGAGGGTGACGAGGCCGGAAGCTTGCATGCCCGCAAGGGCTTTGAGGCGGGCGTTGTCCTCGTAGGTGGCTCCGGTTTCGTCGGGGTCGATGTCCAGGCGGAGGTCAGCGGGGGTGACGAGGTTCCAGCCGGAGGGGGCGAGGAGGCCGCGGAACTCGGCGACCTTGCCGGGGTTGTTGGTGGCGAGGAGGAGGCGCATGGGGGAAGTATGAGGAGTGAAGAGTGAATGGGGAAGAGTTGATTTCGGTGCGGAGTACCTATTCTTAGGTACGGTCCATTAGTGCAGGCGGGAGAGAATGGGCGAGGATGGTTGACTTGTTGACGTAAGAGGAGCACAATTGGCGCACTTTACCGCTATCTGAGGGGGTGCGGCTTTGGTACACGTTCGTACTTTGTTTGGTGCCTGCTGGCGCTTTCGGTTCCAATCGCTGGTTGTTGTCGCCGTACTGGTCGGCGTCCTGGCGGTTGCGGAGGATGCTACCGCCGATGTTGAGACGCGGAACGGTGCCGCGGTGGATGGCGCCACATTCCCGTGTCGCCAAGATGATGCGAATCTTGGCAGCCTGCCCTTTTGGGGAGATCGCACATACGGAGAGCCCCGCGAACACAACGACCGCGCGTGCGTGGTCAGGGAGAAAGACAACTACACGGTCGAACCGGGTGGCGTTGGCACCGACCTGTTCCTGCCCTTCCAGAATTCCTGCAGAAGTGTATTGCACGTCACTGGCGATCTCGACGGAGACGGGACAGTCGAACCAGGAGTACCGGACGAGGACTCAAACCTGGATGAGGATGGGCTCCGGGGTGAGGGGATCATTCCGGGAGGTTGGAACGTTGACAGCCACTTGATCCAGGCGGACAGAGTAGGGAACAGCACCGCCGACCCGTTCGAAAAGTACGACGGTAGTGCCACGTTCGAAGGCGAGATTGTTGGGGTGATCGTGACCCAAGGGTACCTCAACAGGACTTCGGGCCAGGAGCCAGGCGAGACCGTATGGATCGGAGACAGACTTGGCCGTGGCAATGGCGGAGGCCCCACAGACGGCGACTGGCGATATTCGACAAACACGACGATTGGGTGGCACGCAACTGGAAACACCAATGCCAGTGGGGCCATGGTTCCGATGAGAGATTGGTTCTCGGTCAACTGCGCCTGGAGCGGGGGACACACGGGGTCAGTGTCGACGTATCCGAGGGTGAGTTTTCATCTCGAACTCGCGAACGAAGTGGACCAGATCCGGGTGGTAACGCTGAATTATGCGGACTTCGACGTAAACGTGAGATTCGAGGATGAGAATGGGGCGCTGATAAGCCCATCGCCAACAGTCGATATTTTGGGCTTTTTCTGCGCTGGTTCCACTGACTCTACGGTGGATGGGAACGCCACGAATACCGACCCGGCGAACTACCGAATCACCGGCTTTGCGTTCAACCCCACCCCTAACTGCACAGCGACGGCGCAAATACCTCCGGGCTACAGCAGTTCGGGGCAGTGTTCGAATGACCTTCTCAACGGCGCTTGCACGATCGAATACACGCGCCGACACGGAACGGTGACTCTGGACAAGAACTTCTCGGATAGCAGCGGCGCGACCATATACGCGTCACTTTCTTGTACGGAGTCTGTTCCGCCAACGGGCATCCAGACGGTAACGCCGGCAGGGCGACAAACGGTGACGCACACGACGAACCGGACGTGGACGGTCAGGGGGTTCGGGCCGAGCACAGTCTGCACGGTGACCGAGTATCCAACTGCCAACCCACTCGACCCCGCGGGGCCGCCGCCGGGCTATACGGCGACAGGCACGCCCCCAACAGTCCCACCGGTAGGACACCAATGCATGGCTCCGGCGCTGACGCACCTCGGGAACGTGATGTGCACGATCACCAACTCGCCCGTCCTGTTTCAGGTGGCAAAAGACTTCTCCGATGACAGTACGACGCAGGTGACGATGTCGCTGACGTGCGGGGCTGCACCAATAACGGTGCTGGACCCGTCAGCGAACGACGCCCCCACGCCACCTGGCCGCGACCCTGCTGATTTCCGGGTGCAGGGTTCCGCAACGACTTGCACGGGGAGAGAGAGTGCAATCCCTACTGGCTATAACTCGCCCGGCCCAGACGGGATCATTTCGACCACCGACGATGGGACGTGTGTTGCGCCGTTGGTGACGGGCACATGCCCGGTCTTCAACATCGTGAACTCTGCGACTGTGACCATCAGCAAGGATTTCATGCCTGATGCCGCCACGGCGGTGTCGGTCTCGCTCATCTGCCCCCCCGGAGTCATCAAGAGCCCATCGGGCTCACAGTCAGTGACCGAAAGTTCACCGAAATCATGGACGGTGACGAAGTTCACCCCGGGGCAAACATGCACTGCGGCCGAATCGCCGATACCCACTGGTTATCGTTCGCTTGGATCGGATGGCATCGAATTCACCAGCGACGATGGAAGGTGCAACACGAGCGGACTCACTCACGGCGGCATTGCGCCATGCACGATCACGAACACACGCGTCGAGTTCAAGGTAAAAAAGGACTTCTCGGACGATAATCCGGCCCCGGTAACGGTGACTCTGACGTGCTCCACCGGCACGGTAGTGGTCCTTGACTCGACGGCGAACGATTCTCCTCCGATTCCCGACACCAAAGATGACGCTGATTTCTGGATCCAGGGCCACACCGGATCAACCACTTGCACAGGGCGGGAGATCCCAATACCAGCGGGGTATGCTTCTCCGGGGCCAAACGGGATAATCGGCGACTCAGACGATGGCACATGCACCGCGTCGCTGGCGGCGGGATCGTGTCCAATCGTCAACTCGGTTACCCCCGCGACGTTCCGTGTCTTTAAGCAGACGTCGGACGGTTCGCTGGTGCCAGTGACGATCTCGCTGGCATGCGCGTCCGGAATGGTCATTCCCGGCTCCGCAACGGCATCGGGTGCTACTCCAGCAGTGTTCACCGTGACGGGTCTCACGGCCGCGACGGAGTGCACCGCGACGGAGACTCCGATACCGGACGGCTATTTCTCCGAGGGGCCAGATGAGGAGCTGAACACGGTCGATGATGGCACGTGCAAAGGGAACCTTATCCCCGGTGGCGTCGGGCAATGTGACGTTGTGAACACGCTGCGGGAGGCGTGGATCGAGGTAGACAAGAACTTCGTGCCGGATCATCCGGCTGATGTTGACATCCAGCTAATTAACTGCGCGTCCGGGACAGTGGACTACGATCCGCCTTCTGACCCGACGGCATCAGACGTCGACGCCGCGCTGATCCGCGTGTTTGGCTTTAATGTGGGCGCGACATGCGGAGTGTCGGAATCGCGGCCGGACAACCTCCTGAACACATACGTTGACACCTATGCCGGGTGCACGAATATCCCGCTGGTGCATGGTCAGATTAATTCGACCTGCGTAATTACGAACACGCTGACGTCGGCGACGGTCGTGGTGACCAAGGAGTTCTCCGACGGAAGTACGGACGGCGTTAACGTGGAACTGGAATGCCCGGGAGGTGGTGATATCTCGCCCTCGGCGACGCAGGAGGTTTTCGGTGGCGGATCGGTCACCTTCACTGTGACCGGCTTCCCGAAAACGGGGACGTCGTGCAATGCGGCCGAGGACTCCGCTGATCCGGAGGTATTTGGATACACGCCAGACCACGGGAGTTGCACCTGGTCACCGATCGTTCATGGCGCCGCGGAGGACTGCACGATCATCAACGACCTAAACGAGGCAACGATCGCGGTGACGAAGGACTTCACTGACGCCAGCCTCATTGAGGTGGATGTGACCGTTGATTGTGATCCACCCGCTACCGTGAATCCCGGTGTCCACAGCATTGCGGACGGAGAGAGGGAGAACTACGTGGTGCAGGGATTCCCGGCGTCCGGAACGACCTGCCGGGTGAATGAGGCAGTTCCGGCCGGATACGTACTTGACGAGGTGGTATGTGATGC
>DAINRO010000010.1:0-45889 GCA_036741795.1 Chloroflexota bacterium | reverse complement strand
GCTCCCCTGTTCCGCGTAAAACTGCACGTTCCCGTGAACCATGACCTGCGCCCCCTCCTCGATCATCGCCCCCCGGTACCGCCGCTGGAACATCACGCACCGCAACTGGTGCGACCCCTCACGCAGGTTGAAGTAAACATGCCCCTTCTGCGAACGCGAAAGGTTCGAGACCTCGCCCTCCACCCACAGGTTTGTCAACTGGAGCTGGGACTCGACAAGATCCTTCAGGTAGCGGCATACCCACGAGACAGGCCGTGAATCTAGCATCGTCACGGGGCTATTGTAGCGAGACGACGTTCAGGAGGCTCGCAACGATGGCACACGCTCATTAGCGCTCAAGGAATGCGGTTGAAGCCCACCCTGCGATCCCTGCCGGTGTGGCCACCCTGAGCCATTCACTGCCACTGCCCTCGCGGGTTTCGTTCATGTCCCTCAACAACACACCGTCTGCGGCGCAGTTCAGGATCTGGCTGGTACTTGTGGGTTCGAAGCGAACGTTGAGGCAGTCACCGGTGTCCACAACCCGTGCGAAGGGACCGACCTGCACTCCATCGACGAGAGAGCGCCCATATGGTTGATGGGGCCGTTGATCCGAAACAAATGGATCAGTGATCAAGTGATATTCGCCTGTGCTCAGGTCCAGAAGTGCCGGAACGGGGGCGCCAAGATATTCCGGCGGCGGTGGAACATCGATTGTGACAATCGCTTGATTGTCAGAAAAATCCGACCATCCCGGAGCAACGAATTGATCTCCTTGGTAAAGGCGCTTCAGCGCGGGGACGCTTGCCGCAATGTCATACACTTCCACCCCGTAGTGGTCCGGCTCGAGACCCGATAGGTCTACGCTGAGCACGAACGACGTATTCCCCGCTGCGTGGTCTCCTATAAGTCTGCGTCCGGCTCGGTAGTTGTCCCGTTCCGGGATGAACACCGTCCCATCCCCGAGCAGCAGACCGCCCTCTGCAGTGTGCCACAAAGGGTCACCAGAGGAACTGATCACGGGAGGGTAATCCAACGACCCTGGCGGTGGAGTAACGAGGTCATCCCCTGGAAACGTTCTAAACTCGATGCCATCAAGAGGCTCGAGGTAGTTCATCGTCAGGACTTCGCCCCCGCCGAGTAGACCAACGACTCTCAGAGCCGGTCCCCGGCGTTCAATTTCTTCCCAGGTTATTCCCCCATCGGTGGACAGCAGAATGGCAGTAATCGAGTCGGCTTGCCAGTCGCCCAAACCACCGGGGTCGCAGCCGCCCTTGATGCACAAGCTGACTGCCATCGGCGAACCGTCCTCATCCATAGCGACGCCGTTGAAGTGGGGAGGGAAGTCTAGTACCTTCCCATCTGGCGACGTCCTGGTTTGGCTCGGGTAGCCGAGTTCCGCAGGATCCAGAATCGTTTCACTGCGAATCTCCCCAGACGGATCTCTGTACAGCCTAACTAAGGAATTTGGTCCACCTTCGCATCCCCAGCATCCCGTCTCGATGATAAGAGCCTTGTTGTCTGGAAATGGACTATCCGCCCCGCGGGTTAGCCGTTGCGACCCAAGTGGTGTCGCGGTGCCCGGATCCGTTGCTTGCTCGGTTGAGCTTCCATTGCCGGTAGGTGTCGATCGCGTTTCTCGGGAGTCGTCGCTGCAGGCCAATACCATTCCGACAAAGAGAGTGAATGTAAGCACGCGGAGCATCACTTAAGTGATTGTACGCCCGCGTTTCGCCAACTCACCTCGGCGTCGGCTGCCGAGTAGTTATCCAGGTCTGTTGACGGCGCTACTTCCCGGCCCGCTCCAGGTACTCCCCGCTCCGCGTATCGATCTTCAGCGCGTCGCCCACGTTGATGAACAGTGGCACGTTCACGCTGATCCCCGTCTCCAGCTTCGCGGGCTTGGTGCCTCCCTGGGCCGTGTCGCCGCGAACCCACGGGTCTGTTTCGGTCACCTTCAGCTCGACGGCCGCTGATAGCTCAATGCCCACCGCCTCGTCGCCGTACATCAGCAGGTTGCACTCCCCGTTTTCCACCAGGTAGTTGAGGGCGTCGCCCAGCATGTCCTTGCCGACGGGAAACTGGTCGTAGGTCTCCGTGTTCATGAAGAAGTGGAGGTCGCCCTCGGCGTACAGGTATTGCGCCGGCTGCCGCTCCACCCGAGCCCGCGTGAACCGCGTCCCCGCCTGCACCGACTTGTCGATGATGTGCCCGCCCCGGATGTCCCGAAGCTTCATGCGCACCTGGGCGCTACCACGGCCCATCTTGATGTGGTCAAGCTCGATCACGGAGTAGAGCACGCCGTCGATTTCGATTGTTGAACCTCGCTTGAGGTCGCCGGTCTCGATCATCTGATCCTCGTCATCGTTGTGTTTGGGTTTCGATTTAGGTTAGCGCGTCGACTGGCGCCGTGCCACTAACTCAGGATCTTCGGCGCCCTGCTCATCGGGCGGACCTTCCCGCCCTCGATCACGCACTGGTCCTCGATTCGCACGCCGAACTCGCCCGTGAGGTAGATTCCCGGCTCCACCGTCACGATCTGACCGTCCGCCAGCTCGTCCGTCGCCGTTTTCGCCAGCCGCGGCGCCTCGTGTACCTGCAGCCCTACGCCGTGTCCCAGCCCGTGCCCGAAGTGCTCCCCGTAACCCGCTTCCGCGATCACGTTGTGCGCGAGCATGTGCGCCTCCTCGCCCGTCATCCCGGCGCGGATTAACTCCTCCGCCGTGAGCTGCGCCATGTGCACGATGTCGTACACTTGCAGGAACTTCGCGCTCGGCTTCCCGCCGCACACCACCGTCCGCGTCAGGTCCGAGCAATACCCCTCGACGATCACACCCATGTCGATCACCACGGGGTCGCCCGCCTGGATGACGTAGTCCGTCGGCTGAGCGTGCGGCATCGCGCCGTGAGGTCCGGCGGCAACGATGCTCGGGAACGACATGAAATCGGCGCCGTTCTCGCGGGCGTGCTTCTCGATCTCCCACGCCACCTGCTTCTCGGTCCAGCCCGGCTCCATCAGGGCGGCAACGTGGTTGAAGGCCGCGTCGCCGACGTCGACGGCGCGCTGCAGCGTCTCGATCTCATCCGGCTCCTTGAACTCACGCAGCTGCGCGATCAGCGGCGGCCCGCCCACGATTTTCGGACGTTCCGTCTGTGGCATCGACTCCAGCGACTTCTGGATGACGTTTGCGGTCGCCACTGAAAGGTCACCCTTCTCGAAGCCTATCTTCTTGCCGCCGAGTCTCGCCTCGCCGATCAGCTCCGGCAGCCATTTGTCCAGTCCGCCCACCGTCGGGAACAGGGTGAACGAAGGACACTCCTTCTCCGCCTGTTCGAAGTAGCGGAAGTCAACGGCGATGAACTGGGCATCGACCGTAACGAGCACCCACCCCGTCGAACCCGTGAACCCCGAAATGTACCGCCGGTTCATCCCCGTGATGTGGAAAATGTCCTCCACAGGACACCCGATCAGGAACCCGTCAAACCCGGCCTCGTCCATCTTCTCCCGCAGGCGCGTGACGCGGTCGCTCATTTGCGGTCGTTCAGAATGCCGACGAGACCGTCCAGGGCGGCGATGTACCCCCGCCATCCCAACCCGGCTACCTGCGCCACGGCGATGTCAGCCAGCACCGAGTGATGCCGGAACTCCTCGCGGGCGTGGATGTTCGAGATATGCACCTCCACGAAGGGCTTCTGGATCGACTCGAACGCGTCCCTGAGCCCCAAACTGTAGTGCGTCAGCGCTCCGGCATTGATCAAAATGCCGTCTGCCGTCTTTCCGTTCTCCTGGATGAAGCTGATGATCTCGCCCTCAGCATTCGCCTGAAACGCCTCCACCTCCGCTCCAAGCTCCGAAGCCCGCGCATTCACCTTCCCGACAATGTCATCAAGCGTCATTGACCCGTAAATCTCCGGCTGTCGTGTGCCCAGCATATTCAGGTTCGGACCGTTGATCAGGAGGATTCGCATTGGTTCAGGTTACAGGGTTGGGATTGAGGCCGTCACGCTCGCGCCGCTTCTGTGCCTTTTCGCTGAGTTGCGTCACCAGGTTCTCCCGAGCCTTCTCCATCGCCGCCTTCATCGTCTCCCGCTGCCGGGCCTCCGTAACGTGCGTGTAAATCTGCGTCGTCTGGGCGCTCGCGTGCCCCAGCAACTCCTGCACCACGCGCAAGTCCGCCCCCCCGTCCAATAGGTGCGTTGCGAACGAGTGGCGCAACAAATGCGGCCAGATGCGTTCGTCGAACCCTGCCTTGAGCGCGTGCTCCCGCACGATCTTCTGGATCGACCGCGCCGAAAGCCGCGCCCCATCGCGGTTCAAGAACAACGCTTCCTCCGAGCCTACGGCCAGGTTCGGGCGCCCCTTCGCCAGGTACCGCTTCAACGCCCGAGTCGCCGGACCGCCCACGAGCACCATCCGCTCCTTATTTCCCTTACCGCGCACGATGAGAGTCTGTTCCTCGAGGTCGAGCGCCTTCGCGTTCGACCCCGCCGCCTCGCTAATGCGCACACCCGAGGCATACATAAGCTCCAGGATCGCCCGGTTCCGCAACCCCTGAGGCGTCGTGGCGTCTGCTGACTCGATCAGGGCCGCCAGGTCCTCCCTCGACAGCACGACCGGCAGTCGACGCTCGCGCTTTGGCGCCACCAATCCGGTTAGGGGGCTCGAATCGACTCTTCCCTCGCGCACGAGCCACTTGTAGAAGCTCCGGATTGTGCTGACCTTGCGGGTCAGACTCCCCGTAGCCATACCCGACCCCTTGAGTTCACCAAGGTATCGTCTGGCCATGTACCGGTCCGCCTCCAGCGGTCCCGCATCCTCATTGGCCTCCAGCCACCGCGTGAAATGCAGCAAATCACCGCGGTAGTTCCGCAGCGTCAGCTCAGAAAGGTTCTTCTCCGCCACGAGGTAGCGGACGTATGCCTCCAGCAGTTCGTCCATATATGTGGATAACGCGCCGCAACCGCGCGAGTTTGCTAGTCCGGGGTCTCTGGAGGTCGGACTTCAGTCCGACCGGGCTTATCCGACCGCGACCGGTTCCCGCTTTGCTGGCACCTCGCCCTTCCAGTCGCAGGAGGTGCACTTCGCATCACCGTCCTTTTCCATCGTGATGAGAGAATTGCACGACGGGCACGGCTGCGACAGCGGCCGGTTCAGCACTGTGAAGTCGCACTCCGGGTAGTTCGAGCAACCGTAGAACGACCCGCGCTTGCCCTTCGCCCGCTTCTCCTCCAGGTCGCCACCGTCCCGCGGGCACTTCACCCCGGTCGGCATCGGGCGTGTGTACTTGCACTTCGGGTAGGCCGTGCAACCGATAAACGGCTTGCCGAACCGGCTCATGCGCGCGGATAGGGCAGAGCCGCAGTCCGGGCACGGCTCCTCGATCTTCGGCAACTCCTCGGTCTCGCCCTCGATCGGACGCGTGTACCGGCATTTTGGGTATCCGGTGCAGCCGATGAATGGCCCGTTGCGGCCGTTTCTCGCCGCGAGGGGCTTACTGCAGTCGGGGCAGGCCTCTTCGATCTTCGGCAACTCCACCTCCGGTTCGTCGCCCGGCATCGGCTTGGAGTACTTGCACTCCGGGTAGCCTGAGCAGGCGATGAACTGCCCGCGCCGTCCCCAGCGCACGATCAGTGGGTGGCCGGACTCGGGGCACATCTCGCCTGTCTCCTCCACCTGCTTTGGCGCTTCGACCTTGGCGATCTCCAGGGCCTCTTGCAGCGGTCCGTAGAAGTCGCGCACCACGGGCTGCCACTCCTTCTCGCCCTCGGCGATCTCGTCCAGGTCCTGCTCCATCCCTGCTGTGAAGTTCGCGTCGATGAACACCGGGAAGTACTCGACCAGCAGGTCGTTGACTGTCTCCCCGAGTTCCGTCGGGTGCAGCGCTTTGCCTTCCCGCTTGACGTATTCGCGGTCCTGGATCGTCGTCATTGTTGGCGCGTATGTGCTCGGCCTCCCGATCCCTTTCTCTTCCAGGGCCTTCACCAGCGATGCCTCCGTGTACCGGGGTGGCGGTTCCGTGAAGTGCTGCTCCGGTGCCAGGTCGACTAACTTGAGCAAATCGTCTGCGGACAGCGGTGGCAGCGGATTCGTCCCCACGTCCTCCTCCTCGTCCCCCTCGTCGTGCCCCTCGATGTACACCTGCCGGAAGCCCGCGAACCGGAGTTGCGTGTTCGTCGCGCGGAGCAGGTACGGGCCCGCAGCCGTCGGTGCCTCAGCCCGGATGTCCGCCGAGGTCACGTCGAACTCAGCGTCCGCCATCTGGCTGGCGACAAACCGCTGCCAGATCAGGTTATATAGCCGGTACTGCTCGCTCATCAGCCGGTCCTTGAGGCTCTCGGGGTCGCGCATCACTGACGTCGGCCGGATCGCCTCGTGCGCTTCCTGTGCGCCCTTCACCCTGCCCGAATACACTCGTGGCTTCGCTGGCAAGAACTTGTCGCCGTACTTCTGCGCAATGTAGTCCCGCGCCTCAGCCTGCGCCGAGGTTGCTACGTTCGTCGAGTCCGTCCTCATGTACGTGATCAGACCCACTTCTCCGCCCGCGCCGATGTCGATCCCCTCGTACAGCTTCTGTGCGATGGACATCGCCTTCTTTCCGCCAAACCCCAGCCGTCGCGAAGCCTCCTGCTGCAGCGAACTCGTTATAAACGGTGCCGCCGGACGCCGCACCTGCTTCTTCGTATCAACCTTCGATACCGCGAATGCAGACGCCCGCAACTCACCGGCGATTCGGTTTGCGTCCGTCTCGTTCGAGATCTCCAGCTTGTCCTTCGTGTCAGCGTAACCAGAGAGCTTCGCCTTGAACGCCGGTGGCACGCCCTGCTTCTCGAGGCGCGCGTCCATCGTCCAGTACTCCACCGGCACGAACGCCCGGATCTCGCGCTCCCGCTCCACCACCAGCCTCACCGCTACGGACTGCACGCGCCCGGCCGAAAGCCCCTTGCGCACCTTTCTGGCGAGGAACCAGCTCAACGGGTAACCGACCAGCCGATCCACGACCCGGCGCGCCTGCTGCGCGTTCACCAGGTCCATGTCGATCTGGCGCGGGTGATCGAACGCCTCCCTCACCGCGTCCTGCGTGATTTCGTGGAAGACGACGCGCTCCAGAACGGCGTCACCCAGGCCAGCGGCTTCGGCGACGTGCCAGGCTATGGCCTCACCCTCGCGGTCCGGGTCGGTGGCCAGGAACACGATATCCGCCTTCTTCCCGGCGGCGGCGATGTCCTTGACCACGCTTCGCTTGTCTTTGGAAACCTCGTACTTCGGCTCGAACGTCTCGGTGTTGACCCCCAGCCCCCAGGACGGCAGGTCCCGCACGTGGCCGACGGACGCCTTCACGTCGTAGTCATCGCCCAGGATGCGCGATATCGTCCGCGCCTTCGCCGGCGACTCCACAACGACCAGGTTGCGGCCGCTTCCGCTCTTTTTTCCGTTTCCTTTGGGCAATCTATCCTCCGTGTGCCACTGGCACTCTCGACGTAACATACGCCTTCGGGCCGACCTCCCGGATCAAGCCCTTCAATTCCATCATAGCGAGTAAGCTGCTGACCGCCGAAACGGGCAGACCACTTGCCCTGCACAAATCGTCAATGTGCGACGGCTCTCTCGTTATATGACGGAGCAACTCTGCTTCCGTATCTGTCGCCGGCATTAGTTCCCGCATCTCCATCTGCTGCGGCACCGCCGCCAGGTTCAGTTCTTCCAGTATGTCGGCAACCTTTAGAACGAGTTTCGCCTCTCCGCGTTGCACCTTCACGTTCGGGCCGCGGCTCTGCGGCGAGAAAATGCTCCCCGGAACGGCGAACACATCGCGCCCCTGGTCGTTCGCGAAATCCGCCGTTATCAATGCTCCGCTCTTCATGTCTCCTTCTATTACAAGCGTGCCGAGGCTCAATCCCGACAGGATCCGGTTCCGCCGCGGGAAAAAGTCACCACGAGGCTGAGTCCCCAGCGGTTGTTCGCTCATCACCGCTCCGTGCTCCATGATCTCCGTTGCCAGCCTCGCGTGTTCCGGCGGATAGACCATGTCCAACCCGCACGCCATCACTGCCAGCGTTCTACCTCCCGCGGCAATCGCCGCCTGGTGCGCAATCGCGTCGATGCCCCGCGCGAGGCCGCTGACTACGGTTACGCCGCTTGTCGCCAACTGGTTCGACATCTCCTCGGCCACCTGGCGGCCGTAGGGTGTCGGCCGCCGCGTCCCCACCACAGCCACGCTGAGGCCGTCCGCTGGCTGCAGGTCGCCGCGCACATATAGCACCGGTGGCGAGTCGTCGATCGCCTTGAGCAGTTCCGGATACTGCGGATCGATCCAGGTCAGCGCTCGCACCGACAGATCGGCCAGCCGGTCCATCTCGCGATCGAGATCGACGCTGTCGCGCTCCTGCACTATCGACCGGACCACGCCGTCGGTAAGCCCCCCCGCCTTCAGGTCGCTGCGGCTTGCTGACCAGGCCGCTTCCAACGTACCAAACCTGTCAAGCAGCGCCTGGAACCGCACCGCTCCCAGTCCAGGAACGCGGCTGAATCCGACCCAGTACCGGGCCTCGACTGTGGCTGATCTCGCGAGAGTTGCTGTCTTCCGACCCATTTCAGGGCGCGATGATAGCACAGGGTTGCGCGCCGTAAGAGACGCTGTTGTCACAGTTCCGTAAACCGTCGGTTAGTCTTCGGGTTCGTGCGACGTCCGCGTCACCAGGACCTTCTTGATCCGCCTGCCATTAACGGTTAGCACCTTCAAATTAATGCCGTTAAATTGCACCGTGTCCCCCACGCTCGGCATTCTCCCCAGCTCGCTCACGATGAAGCCGCCCACGCTGTCGAAGTCCTCTTTCTGGATCTGCGCCTCGAACATCTCGTTCAGTTCGTCGATCCCCACGCCGCCGTCTACCACGACTTCGCCCTCCCCCAGTTGCTCGATCTCCGGCTCCTCCACGTCGTACTCGTCGCGGATTTCGCCCACGATCTCCTCGACCATGTCCTCGACCGTCACCAACCCCGCTGTCCCGCCGTACTCGTCGACGACGATCGCGATCGATATTTGCCGCTCTTTCATCTCCGACAAGGTCTCATGCACCTTCTTGCTCTCCGGCACCACGTGCGCGTCCCGCAGGATCTCCCCCAGTGTCGGCTTGCCGTTTCCGTTCGTCAGGTGCCGCAGCACCTCCTTTGCGTGAACGATCCCCAGGATGTGGTCGACGTCGCCCTCGTACACAGGCAGCCGGCTAAACCCGCGTTCCACGAGCATTTTCGCCGCCTCGTCGAAGCTCGTGCTCACCTCCACTGCCACGATGTCCGGCCTCGGCACCATCACCTCGCGCACCGCCGTGAACTCCAGCTCCATCACGCCGCGGATCATCTCCCGCTCCTTGTCCTGCAGCGCCGCGCTCGCATCCTCCATCTCCGCCAGCATCAGCAGCTCCTCCACCGCCCCGTCAGCGCCGGGATGCTTCCCGCCCATCATCACCGCCTCGATCGGCACGTCCACCAGCGCCGCAGGCACCCTCAGGAGCACCCTCACCGCCGCGACAAACGGCCGCGTGATCGCCTGCCACCTGTGCGGGTCTCGCGCAACCAGCGAGCGCGTGAAGGTCCGCAGCAGCATGAACGCCAGCGCCGTCACAACGACGGTCAACAGCACAGCCGCCCACGCGTCCGTTAGCTCCGTGATCCCCAGGTACACCACCACGCCCGTCACTCCCACCGAGGCGAGGTTGCGCGCCAGCGCCAGAGTCGACAGCGTGATCTGCCGCTCGTGGTAGAACCGCCGCAGCGCTTCAACCGGAGACTCAGCCGGTTCCTTGCTTACCCGCTCCCGCACGCCGGCGATCACGCCGGCCTCCGCGATCGAAATCAGCGCCAGCGTCACGGTGCCGAGCACCAGGAGCACGACGCCGATGATCAGGCCGCTATCCACCGGACTCACCGATCGGCTTCGCGGGCACTCCGGCGACCCTTCCGCCTGGAGGCACGTCCTTGGTCACCACCGAGCCCGCGCCGGTCTGCGCGCCCTTGCCGATACGCACGGGGGCCACCAGCATCGAGTCGCTGCCGATGAAGACGCCGTCCTCGATCACTGTCTTGTTCTTGTTCTCGCCGTCGTAATTACAGGTCACCGTCCCGGCGCCGATGTTGACGCCCTCGCCCACCTCCGCGTCGCCGAGGTAGCTGAAGTGGTTCGACTTCGAACCCTTGCCCAGCCGCGAGCGATTTACCTCCGCCGAGGTCCCCAGACGCACGCCCGCCTCCAGGTGCGAGCCGCCCCGCACATGGCAGAACGGCCCGGCGTACACGTCGTCCTCCAGGGTGGAATCACGCACGACCGACGCGAAGATAGTGCAGCCGTCGCCAATTGACGAAGCGTCGATCACGGTGTTCGGGCCGATGCGGCAGTCGGCGCCGATCGTGGTCTGGCCCGACAGCGTAGTGTTCGGCTGAATGACGGTGCCCCGCCCGATGCTAACCGACGGCTCAATGTACGTGGTCAGCGGGTCGGTGATCGTGACGCCGGCTTCGGCGAAGCGGGCGGCTTCGTCAACCCGCTCTGCGAGCAGCGAGAACAGCCGTTGGTCAGTGCTCATGGGTAGATTCGTCCTCGGACGATAGGCGCGTGGGTAGGCATGACGTCAATCAGTGTCGAGGGATGAAAGGCGTGAACGCGCAGCGTGCGCGGCTTTGGGGGTGACCAGATAGGTACTATGCGGAGGTTCGCTACTATCTGGGGGTTCGTTGTCGTCCAAGACGTAATCTTCTTCTGTGCAGGCTCCAGCATAACTGACGGCCTGTCACCCCGAAATGTTAGCCGCGCCCGGAAAAGGCTGTCAACAGCGAACCGTCAACCCGATCGGCCGCATGCTGAAAAGTCCGGCTGTGGTAGATCCGCGGGCGCTTCCGTGGAATCATCCCTCGTACCTACCTTGGTGAGTGAGTTGACTGCGTCTAAAGGATCCACTGGTGACTCCCCGGCGGGTACCGCGATCAGGACTGTCACATCCTGTGTCCAGATGACAACGGTGCCGTTTTTGAGATCGCGTACTGGCACACCCCGCATTTCTCCGCGTTCGCCGCCGTCGATCCCATCTGGCGTGACCTCCCTGCGTGTGCAAGTTGGTTCTACGATCACTGTCAGCGGAAGGGCACAACCGGACTCTTCCGTCGTGGACTCACAGTCGCCGTAGCTGAAACTGACCGAGTTCCGTGATGTTCTGTGAATAATGTGGGTGATCGGAAGGCCCGCGATCTCGTCGCCAACCCAGTACAACTCGAACTCCTCAAACTCCATCGCGTCACTAATGGACAAATCGCCTGACAGCTCCTGTCCAGAGGTACTGTCCCCACGATCGGGTTTAACGATCAGAAAAGCCGCCAAAAGCTGCCACCACTGCGACGGCCAATCCGGCAACAACAACCATCCGACGGATCATGCTCTCATTATCGCCCTTTCCGGCGCCCTCGGTTCCGCCTCCCAACGTCGTCACGTTACAATCCCCCTCGTGAACGCACACCAGATCCGCGAGGCCTTCCAGCGCTTTTTCGAGGAGCGCGGCCACCGCCGCGTCCCCGGCATCCCCGTTGTTCCTCCGGGCGACCCCACGCTCCTCTTCACCAGTGCCGGCATGGTCCCCTTCAAGCCCTACTTCATGGGCCAGGCGGAGCCGCCATCCAACCGTATGGTCTCCGTCCAGAAGTGCTTCCGCACCACCGACATCGAGTCCGTCGGCGACACCCAGCACCTCACCTTCTTCGAGATGCTCGGCAACTTCAGTATCGGCGATTACTTCAAGGCGGAAATGGTCCCCTGGGCGCACGAACTCCTCACGGTGACCCTCGGCCTCCCCCAGGACCGCCTGTGGCCCGCCGTCTTCGAGGACGACGACGAAGCCTATGCCCTCTGGCAGAACCTCGGCTACCCCGAGTCCCGCATCATGCGCTACGGCGAGGAGGACAACTACTGGTTCTCCGGCGACGTCGGCCCCTGCGGCCCCGATTCCGAGGTCCACTACGACTTCGGCGAGGAGCTCGGCTGCGGCCCGGACTGCCACCCCGCCCACGACTGCCCCCGCTTCATCGAGATTTGGAACCTCGTCTTCATGACGTACTACTGCGACGGCGAAAAACGCGAGCCCCTGCCCAAGAAGAACATCGACACCGGCTCCGGCCTTGAGCGCGTCGCCATCACCCTCCTTCACAACAGCCCCGAGTGGACCGCAGACCGTGTCCCCTCCGTCTACGACACGGACCTCTTCCAGCCGCTGATCGCCCGAATCGAGGGGCTCTCCGGCAGGAAGTACGGCGAGGACGAGGCAACCGACCGGGCCATCCGCATCGTCGCCGAGCACGCCCGCGCCGTCACCTTCCTTGTCGGCGACGAGCGCACCCCTGTCGTCCCTTCGAACGAGGAGCGCGGCTACGTCTGCCGCCGCATGCTCCGCCGCGCCGTCTACTTCGGCCGCCAGCACCTCGGCATCGAGGACGCCTTCATGACCGACCTGGCAGACGTCGTCATCGAGACGATGAAGGACTCCTACCCGGAACTCGAACGCCAGTGCAAGTTCATCCGCGAGATCATCGGGCCGGAGGAACAGCGCTTCGGCCAGACCATCGCCCGCGGCGTCGAGAAGCTGGACGAGTTGATCGCTTCGTCGTCGGCAAAGACCGTTAGCGGCGCCGACGCCTTCGCCCTCCACGACACCTACGGCTTCCCGGTCGATCTAACGCGCGACATCGCAGCACAGCATGGCTTCACCGTTGACGAGGCGTCCTTCGAGGCGGAGATGGCCCAGCAACGCGAGCGCGCCCGCGCCTCCGCGGGCGGCGCCGACCACGTCGCCGCCGAGACCCTCTACGCATCACTGGTCGAAAACGCCACGCTCTTCACCGGCTACGAGGAGACGGAGACGAAGTCCCGGATCGCAGCACTGGTGATCCCCGGCGACGGCGCAGTCGAGTCAGCCACGGCCGGCCAGTCCATCGAGGTCTTCCTCGACTCCACCCCCTTTTACCCCGAGGGCGGCGGCCAGGTCGGCGACCGCGGCACGATCACCACCCCCAACGGCCGCGTGGACGTGACCGACACCCAGCGTGTCTCCGAGCGCCTCATCGTCCACCGCGGCACAGTCGCCGAGGGTACCTTTGCCGTGGGCGACGAAGTCACGGCCACGGTCGATCCCCTCCACCGCGAGAACACGCGCCGCAACCACACTGCCACGCACCTTCTCCACGCCGCCTTGCGCCAGGTCCTGGGCACCCACGTCCGCCAGGCCGGGTCCCTCGTCGGTCCGGACTACCTCCGCTTCGACTTCACCCACACGGAATCCGTTCCCGCCGACCGCCTCGCTGAAGTCGAGTCCCTCGTCAACGCCAAGGTCCGGCAGAATCTCCCGGTGCATACCCGCGAGACCTCGTTCGACGAAGCGATGTCGGACGGCGTCCTCGCCTTCTTCGGCGACAAGTACGGCGAAAAAGTACGCGTCGTCGAGGTGAACACGGTCGTCCCGCGCTTCAGCGCCGAACTCTGCGGCGGTACTCACTGCGAGCGCACCGGCGAGATTGGCGCCATCGTCATTACCGGCGAGTCATCCATCGGCTCCGGAATGCGCCGCATCGAGGCCCTCACCGGCCTCGGAGCGGAGGTTCATATCCGCGAGCAGAGCGCCGCCCTCACGGGAATCGCCCAGAAGCTAAGCGCGCCGCGTACTGCAGTCCTCCAGAAGCTCGACTCCCTCGTCGCCGAGAACGAGGCCCAGCGCAAGCGCATCGAGAAGTTGGAGCGCTCGCTGGCGACCGCCCCTGCCACCGGCGACCTCTCGGCGCAGGCCCAGGACGTGGAAGGCGTGTCGGTCCTCGCCACTCGCGTCGACGCCCCCAGCGTTGACGCTCTGCGGTTCATGGGCGACTCGGTGCGTAAGTCCCTCCCTTCCGGTGTCGCCGTCCTCGGCACGCTCATCGACAACAAGCCTATGTTCCTCGCGCTCGTGAGCAAGGAACAGGTGGACCGAGGCCTTCACGCCGGCAACATCCTCAAGCAGGTTGCCACCATCACCGGAGGAAGCGGCGGCGGTCGCCCCGACACCGCCCAGGGCGGCGGTAAAGACCCCGGCAAACTCGACGAAGCCCTCGCCGCCGTACCCAGCATCGTGCGCGATATGCTCACCTGATCCACACCCGTCCGCTCGGATACCCTCGACGTAAGCAAGGCGTTAGACACAATAGGTACATCGTGGAGATGAGAATCATCGGGATCGACTTCGGAGAGCGGCATATCGGGCTGGCGACCGCCGATGACCGTCTACCCATCGCCGTACCTCTCGAGACGATCAGGGCCACAGGCGACCCCGTGGGCGATATCGCCCGCGCGGTGGAAGAGCAGGGCGCCGGTACGGTCGTATTCGGTCTCCCGTTGACCCTCACCGGCGCGGAAGGGCCTCAGGCCCAGCGCGTGCGAGAAGTCGCGGCGGCTCTCGCCGAGCGAACAACTGCCACCATCGACTTCCACGACGAGCGCCTCACTTCCGCGCAGGCCGAACACGTGCCGGGCGGCAAGGGGCGCAGAGACGCCATCGCTGCCTCCATCCTCCTCCAGGCCTACCTGGACACCCACCGATAGATGATCGGCAGCCGGACAGCCTACCTCATAGCGTTGGCGGTCGCAGTCGTGCTCGTGCTGATCACTGCCTGGATCATCGCCCGCAGCCCGGCGCAAATCGATGACATCGGCGCGTACGAACCCCTTCCCACATCGGAGGGAGAGCCGGTCGTGATCATGGTGTCAGAGGGCCAATCCCCCGCGAACATCGGGGAGGCCCTCCAGGAGGCCGGCGTAATCGACTCCTCAACCCAGTTCGAGGTGCTGGTCGGCCTAATGGGTTACGACCGTCTCCTCCAGGCCGGTGAGTACGAGTTCGAGCGGGATTCCAGCGCCCTGGACGTCGTTTACCGCATCCGCAACGGCGAAACCTCGACCCGCACGCTGACGATCATCGAAGGTACGCGCCGCGAGGAGATTGCAGAGTCCCTTGATGAATTGGGGATTTCAGGGGAGGAGTTCCTGCGACTAACCTCGAACTCCAACTATAACTACGAGTTCCTCCAGGACGTCCCGGTGGGCGACTCGCTGGAGGGCTACCTCTACCCTGCTACCTATACGCTCCGCTCGAGTGACACACCGGACACTGTAGTCGCGAAGATGCTCGACGCCTTTGACCAAAACGTGCCGGCCACGGTTGCCGAACAGGCCGCTGCCCAGGGACTCACCCTCTCAGAGGTCGTTGCCCTCGCCTCGATCATCCAGCGCGAGGCCGTCGTTCCCGAGGAAAAGCCCATCATGGCCCAGGTCTTCCTCAGTCGCCTCGAACTTGGCATTCGCCTCGATGCCGATCCCACCGTCCAGTACGCCGTCGCTGAGGACCCGGAGAGCGTCGCGGAGTACGGCTGGTGGAAGCAGGGCCTCACTCTCGACGACCTCGCTTTCGATTCCCCCTTCAACACCTACCAGGTCTTCGGCCTACCCCCGGGCCCCATTGCCAACCCGGCCGCCGACACCCTGCAGGCTGTGGTCAACCCCTCTGACACCAACTACCTTTACTTCGTCGCCAAGGGCGATGGCTCCCACGCCTTCGCCGAGACCCTCGAGGAACACAACGCCAACGTTGAGCTATACCTGGGCGGCGAATAGTCCGCGTCGATGCAGTACCTCGGCGTAATTATCGAACCCGGCAAGACCTCGCTGTCACCGGCCATCCAGCAGGCCGCCATCGACGCCATGCGGCTCGACTACCACTACGCCCAGTGGTCCACGCCACCCAACGGCCTCTCTACACGGGTCACCGGCCTCCGCGCGCCCGCCGTTCGAGGCGCGAACGTCACGATTCCCTACAAGGAACCCATCATCCCCCTCCTCGATGAAATCGACGATGTCGCCACCCGCGTCGGCGCAGTCAATACCGTTCTCAACCAAGGCGGTCGGCTATCCGGCCACAACACCGACGTTGAGGGCTTCTCTCGCGCTCTCAAAGACGACGCGGGATTCGACGTTTCAGGTGCGCGCGCGGTCGTAACCGGAGCGGGCGGTTCCGCCCGGGCAGTTGTCGTCGCCCTTTGCGAGGCGGGAGCCGAATCGATCGCAATCACTGCGCGGACCAAGTCGCGCGCAGAGGGGTTAGCGAGCGCGATCGGGGGTGGAGCAACCCGCCTCGAAGTCGTCGACGAATCGCATGGTGCCCTTGAAAATGCGACCCTTTTGATAAACTGCACACCGTTAGGCACTGCTGGAACGCCGGAAGAGCACTCGTCGCCGGTCCCAGCCGGTACCATTCATCCGCAGATGTTAGTTTGTGACCTCGTATACCGGCCGTCAGTTACCCCGCTTCTCCGCGACGCGGAGGCTCGCGGCGCCCGCACGCTCGGCGGTCTCCCAATGCTCGTCTACCAGGGTGCGGCATCCCTCAAGATCTGGTCCGGACAGGACCCGCCCACTGATGTCATGTTCGCCGCTGCGCGCGACGCTCTGGCGCAGGAGGGCGTCTCCCAATGATGCCCTGGGCCGTTGCTGGCCTCTTCATCCTCTTCCTCTTCGTTGCCTACATCATCGTGCAGGGCACGCGCTCTGCGATGGCCTGGCGCAAGGCCGCGGAAGAAGGCGACGTCGGCGTAATCCGGGACATCCTCGATGATGCGATCAAGGGCTGGAGCTCGCAGAAGCGGCCAAAGGAGATCCGTGTCGAGGTGTGGCGCGGCATCCAGGGGATGCAGGCGGTCGAAGTCGCCGCCGGTTACGTCCACGTCTCCACCAACGCCGCCAGCGAATACCGCCAGGACGCCGGACGCTGGGTCGAAGTCAGCAACCCTCTCCAGGAAGGCACGGAGATCACCGCGAAGGCCGTCGATATGCTTCTCTACGAACTTCCCCACTACCGCCCCGACGCAGCCCAGATCGACGTCTACACGCAGTACCGGGACCAGTCGGGCGTCACCCACCACAACTGCATCCTCTCCACCCTGGCCACACGCGAACAGGCCCGCAACGTGGACTGGGACGAGTGGACTGCCACGGAGATCGTCACGGAATTCGGAGGCGTGAGTAAACTCAGCGACACCGGCCGCCCGCTCCCCATCGAGCCTCTGCCAACCCCGGAGCAGTATCGTCCGGTTGAAACAGAGGCACCGACCCCGGAGGTCACGGCATGACGGCGCTACGCTTCCTCACGGCGGGGGAATCCCACGGCCAGGAACTCGTCTCCGTCCTCGAAGGCATCCCGGCCGGTCTCGACATAACGGAAGATTTCATCGAGCACGACCTCCATCGCCGCCAGGGCGGCTATGGCCGCTCCCGTCGCCAGCAGATAGAGACTGACCACGCCCGCCTGGTCGGCGGCGTCCGGCATGGCCGTACCCTTGGTGGCCCCATTGCTCTCCTCATTGCTAACCGCGTCTGGGAGGACTGGCAAGAAGTCATGCAGGTCGGTCCATACGACGGCGAGCCAAAACAGGTCACACGCCTCCGCCCCGGCCACGCAGACCTCGCCGGCACCATGAAGTACGGATTCGACGACGTGCGAAACATCCTGGAGCGCGCATCCGCTCGCGAGACTGCTTCCAGGGTAGCTGTTGGCGCCGTATGTCGTCGCTTCCTCGAAGAATTCGGGATCGCCATCCACTCCCACACCGCTTCCATCTCCGACGTCGTCGCCTCCGTTGACGCTGAGCCGGACTGGGCGGCAGTCGAAGAGTCCCCCGTTCGCTCTGCTGACTCGGATGCGAGCGACCGCATGGTTAGTGCGATCGATGGCGCGAAGGAAGCCGGCGACACCCTCGGCGGAATCTTCGAGATGTGGGCCACCGGCGTTCCAATCGGCCTGGGCTCGCACGTCCAGTGGGACCGGAAACTTGATGGCCAGCTCGCCCAGGCAGTCATGAGCATCCACGCCACAAAGGGCGTCGAGATCGGAGGCGGATTCACCGTCGCCGCCGGCCCCGGCTCCCGGGCCCACGACGTCATCACCACACCCGACCAGTGGAACGGGCGACCCTGGCGGCGCGAAACCAACCGCGCCGGGGGCCTCGAGGGTGGCATCACTAACGGCGAACCCATCATCGTGCGCGGCGCCCTCAAACCCATCTCCACCCTCTCGAAGCCCCTCCCCTCCGTGGACCTCCACACCGGCGAAGCCATACAGGCCCATTACGAGCGCTCCGACGTCTGCACCGTGCCCGCCGCCGGTGTTGTCGGCGAAGCCATGGTCGCCATCGTCCTGGCCACCGCCATGCTCGAAAAATTCGGCGGCGACTCCATGCTGGAAACCCTGCGCAACTTCCAGGGCTACCAGGCCACAATCGGGCCCCGCCACCCCGCGTCACCGTGACGCCCAACCACATCATCCTCACCGGCTTCTCCGGCACCGGCAAGTCGGCCGTCAGCCCCATCCTCGCCGAGCGCCTGGGCATTGACCTCGTCGACACCGACTCCCTGGTCGAACTCGACGCCGGCAAATCCATCCCCGACATCTTCCGCGACGACGGCGAAGAAGCCTTCCGCGAACTCGAGTCCCGCGCCCTCCAGCGCGCTTGCGCACTCCCTCGCGCGGTCATCGCCACCGGCGGTGGCGTCATCCTCGCTTCCGCCAACCGCCGCCTCATGGCTGAGTCCGGATTCATCGTCTGCCTCGAAGCACGGCCCGAGACAATCGCCGCCCGTCTCGCCGAGCGCGCCGAGGTCGCACCCCTCGACCGTCCCCTCCTCGCCACAGCCGACCCTCTCTCCCGAATCCGCGACATCAAGGCCGAGCGCCAGCATCTTTACGCCCTCGCCGACTGGTCCATCCACACCGATGGCCTCACCCCTGAACAGGTCGCCGACGAAATCATGAGCGTCCTCAAAGACCACGCAGAGGCAATCCTGGCCGAGGCTGGCCGCGTCGCCGAAATAACCGCCTCCACGTCTGGCGCACCGTCAACCACCCTCCACGCCATACCGTCTGACACCACCACCATCGTCCACACCGCCCTTCGCGACTATCCTGTCGTCGTCGCCTGGGGCGCCCTCGCCACACTTGGCGAACGCCTTCGCGAGGGCGGCCTGGACACCTTCGCTTACGTAATCAGCGACGAGCAGGTCTGGCACCACCTTGGTGAGGAGGTCGAGGCCTCACTCCGCTCCGCAAAGATCGACTTCGACTCGTTCACGATTACCCCCGGCGAACAGAGCAAGACCCTGGACTCCGCCGCCGCCGCGTACGACTGGCTCATCGGCCACAAGGCAGAGCGCGGTCACGTCGTGATCGCGGTCGGCGGGGGTGTGGCTACAGATCTCGGGGGGTACGTCGCCGCCACCTACGCCCGCGGCCTTCCCCTCGTTCACGTCCCCACGAGCATGCTGGGCATGGTCGACGCCGCCATCGGCGGCAAAGTCGCCGTCAACCATCCCCGCGCCAAGAACATGATCGGCATGTTCCACCAGCCCCGCCTCGTACTTGCCGACCCCGCCACTCTCCGCACACTTCCCCCTCGTGAGATCAGATCCGGCCTCGGCGAGGCCATCAAGCACGGCTTCATCGCCGACGAATCTTACCTCGACTTCCTCGAAGTGAACGCAGAACCCATCCTTCGGCTGGACCGGGATACCACCACCGAGGCCATCTGCCGCAGCGTCGCCATCAAGGCCGAGGTCGTTTCCGCCGACGAGTTCGAGACCACCGGCCGCCGCAGCACCCTGAATTACGGCCACACCCTCGCCCACGCTATCGAGTCCACCACCGGGTACGCCCGCTTCCGCCACGGCGAGGCCGACGGCATCGGGATGATGTTCGCCGCCTCCCTCAGCGCCCGCATGGGCCTCCTTGACCGATCGATCATTGACCGCCAGCGCGCGATCCTTGAAGCCTACGGCCTGCCCACCGCCGCCGACGGTCTCGACCGCGACCAACTCCTCGCCGCCGTGTCCCTCGACAAGAAAGTCCAGGGCAAGAAAGTCCGCTGGGTCCTCCTCGAAGCCATAGGCCGCCCCGTCCTCCGCGACAACGTATCAGAAGAAGTTGTCAGCGAAGCCCTCAAGGACGTCCTCCTGTAAAGCAGCAGCAAACAAGCGTAGCTGCCGCCGCGCAGCGCCTTTAGACCAGCAGAATGATGCCTACAACGGCGACTTCGCCATGTAGTGCCGCTCATGCCCCTCCGGCATTTCCACCGTCGCCACCACCTCGTACCCCAGCCCTTCATAGAATGGCCGCGCCTGCCAGCTAAACGTATCCAGGAACGCCGCCTCAGCCCCCTTCTCCCGCCCTAACGCGTGCACTGCCTCGAGCATTCGCGTCCCCCAGTCCTGCCCCCGGAACTCCTCCTCGATCCAGACTGTATCCACGTGCAGCCACCGCGCCCACACATACGCCAACACCCCTCCGCGGATTGCTCCTGACTCGTCCCGCAGCAAGAAATTGACGGGCGCATAGTCCCGGTGGCCCGTCACTTCCATATTCCACTTGCCTAGAGCATCCTTCAGCGATTCCTCCTCCGCCACCGTCGCGTCCGGAGCCGCTTCCATTCGCAAGTTTGTCATGTGCGGAGTGTAACAACGCCGGATCTATGCCGTCTTGATAGATGCGTCAATAAGGGAGGAACAAAATGCGAAACATCGATTTCAGCCATATCAATCTCACTCCGCACAAGCTCAAGCTCGGCATCATCGCTGCGATGCTCGGGATCCTGCCGCTTGCGCTCGTCGGGCACGTGGCCGGTGACCAGAAGCACACCGTCGTGGCCGGCGACACCCTCTGGGACCTCGCCCAGACCTATTCCGTCACGGTCGCAGAACTCGCCAGCCTGAATGGTATCGAGGACCCGCGCCTCATCATCGTCGGCGACGAACTTCTCGTGCCCGGTGCTCCGGCGCCCGAAACGCCACCGACCGGCAACACTTACACCGTCCAGCCCGGCGAGAACGTCAGTGAGATCGCCAATCGCTTTGGCCTCTCCGCGAATGAGTTGGCCGAGGCCAACAACCTCAACAATCCCCGTCTGATCCACGTCGGTCAGCAGCTCAACATCCCTGGCAACGTCTCACCGGATGCGCCGGTCGTCGTTCAGAACGGCACACCGATGGTCGCGCCGCGGCCGAACGACCCCGCCATCGAGGCTATCATGGACGCCGCTGCCGCCGAGTTCGGCGTTGACCCGAAGCTAGTCAAGGCTCTGGCCACCGTGGAGAGTGCCTGGCAGCAGGGCGCAGTCAGTTCCGCGGGCGCTGTCGGCATCATGCAGATTATGCCCGGCACCGCCGAATACATGGAGACGGAGGTCTTCAAGGCCCCGATGAACGAGGACATTAGCGTCGAGGACAACATCCGCATGGGCACGCGCCTCCTCGCCCTCCTCACCAGCACGACTGGCACGGAGCGCGACGCCGTCGCCGCCTACTACCAGGGCCTCACCCCCACCCAGTCCGGAGTCTACTTCAACGAAACCCAGGGCTACGTCGCCAGCGTCTACGCTACCAAGTACCTCTACTGGCCCTAGACCAATCCAGTCATCCCAAATGACGTAGGGGCGGGGTCAAACCCGCCCCTTGCCTGTTGCCATGAATTGTCATCTTGCCGCGCAGGATCCGGTGGGGCGAGCGGTGACCGAAGTCCGAAGTCTCCCTCGCTGCCTCTTTTACTCTTTACTCTTTCCCTCCAGCTTCTCCAGCCGGTCATAAATCTCGTAGTCGATCCCGCGGTGCCGGGCGATCGCCGTTCCCATAACGCCCAACGCCAGTACAACCCCACCAATCCAAACCGCGGCCGACTCACCCTCCGCTGCGCCATAGGCCAGTACCAGCGCTCCAATCGCGCCGATCAACCCCGGCATCCCCACCAATGCATGTCCATCCTCCTCCTCCCGCAACCGCCTAAAGATCCGAACGAACTGGCTCAAAGGATCCCTCCTGTGACCTAGACTGCCGATGCCCATAAACCATTCACCATTAGCTATTTGCTATTTGCCACTCCCCCAATTCCAAGCTCCCCCGCCACCGGCTTCAGCGACTCGATCACGAACGCGATGTGCTCGTCCAGATCCACCCCCAGCACTTCCGCTCCGCCCGTGATGTCCTCCCGGTTCGCCGTCCTGGCGAACCCCTTGTCCTTCATCTTCTTCCGCACCGCCCGCACGTCCACCTCGTCGATGCTCTTGTTCGGCCGCACCAGAGTCACCGCGATTACGAACCCCGCCAGCTCATCCACTGCGAAGATCGCCCGGTCCATGTCGTTCTCGCGCTGCACCCCCAGCTCCTCCAGGTACGGAGCGTGGCACAGCACCGCGTGCACGATCTCCTCCGGCACCCCGCGCTCCCGCAGGATCGGCGCCCCCTTCGCCGGGTGCTCTGCCGCCGTCGGGTGCATCTCGAAGTCGAAGTCGTGGAGCAGCCCCACGATCCCCCACGTCTCCACGTCCCCGCCCAACTTCCGAGCGTACGCCCGCATCGCCGCCTCCACGGCCAGCCCGTGCTTCCGCAACGGCTCCCCTTTTGTGTACTCGCACAGAATCTGCCAGGCCTCGTCTCTATTCATGCGGGCCTCCCTTCGTGCGGCAGATGATACTACCGCCACGTCTAAACGGATAACTCGTCACATGTCCCGGACCCCGTATCTGCGGTAAACTACCTAATAGTCCCTATTCCCGTTAGAACGAAAGGGCGAACACCATGCCACGATCAATCTGGAACGGCGTCATCTCCTTCGGGATGGTGTCCATCCCCGTTAAGCTCTATACCGCGACCGAGGACAAGGACATTTCCTTCAACCTCCTCCACAAGGAGTGCGGCACACGCCTCAAGCAACTCCGCTGGTGCCCCGAGCACGAGCGGGCCGTGGAGTGGAGCGAGATCGCCCGCGGCTACGAATACGCCAAGGACGAGTACGTGACCATGGAGGACGAGGACTTCCAGAAGCTCCCGCTCCCCAGCAAGCAGACTGTCGAACTAACCGCCTTCGTCAAGGCCGAGGAGATCGACCCCATCTACTACCAGAAGACCTACTACCTCGAGGCCGAGACCAAGGGCCAGAAGCCCTACGCCCTCCTCCTGAGGGCTCTCAAGGAGAAGAACCTAAACGGCGTCGCCAAGATCGCCATCCGTAACAAGGAACAGCTCGCCGTGATCCGGCCCCTGGACGGCGGCCTGGTCATCGAGACCCTCCACTACCCGGACGAGATCCGCGAGGTCCCGTCCGAGCTGCCGGAAGTAAAGGTCGATAAGAAAGAGCTGGACATGGCCTACGCTCTGATCGACCTACTCGAGGACGAGTTCGAGCCCGAGAAGTACCAGGACGAGTACCGCGAGGCGCTGCAAAAGGTGATCGACGCCAAGCTCGACGGTGTGGAGATCAGCGCCGAGCCGGCCGCCCAGCCCGCGAAGGTGACGGACCTGGTGGCCGCCCTCAAAGCAAGCGTCGCCGCCGCAAAGAAGGCCAAGGAGGCGGAAGCCGAGGAGGAAGACGAGGCGCCGGCCCGCCGTCGCAAGGCCAGCTAGTGGCCATCACCCACGAGCAGATGCGCGCCGTGCTCACAGAGCACGTCGAGGCGGAGAACGCCCGTGACTCGGCGAGGGTCCTCGCGACCTACAGCCGAGAGAACGCCGTCTTCGAAGACGCGGCCACCGGCCGCCGCTACGAGGGCGGTGAGGCGATCGTCGGGGACAACTACCGTCACCTCTGGGACGGCTTCCCGGGGCTGGAGCGCCGGGTAACCCGCTGGACGCTGGGCGAGGACTCGGCGGTCATCGAGCTTGTTCTGAGCGGCACCCACAGCGGCGACTTCCGGGGCGTCCCGGCGACCGGCAAGGACGTCGAGTTCCGGATCATCGCCCACTTCCAGTTCGACGATGTGGGGCGTATCCAGCAAGAGACCGCCTACTACGACAGCGCCACCTTCCTTCGCCAGCTCGGCCTCACGCGCTGAGCCACCCTTTCGCCGCGACGCAACTGGTTCTAGGTTCCAGGCTCTTGGTTCTATAATCCACTCGTGGCACCCGCAGAACCCCGCCCTCGCCTCGTCCTCATCGACGGGCACTCTATCATCCACCGCTCGTTCCACGCGATGAAGCAGCTCGCCGAGCCGCTTCGGATGCGGTCAACCGGCGAGCTAACGGGCGCCCCCTTCGGTTTCGCCAACACCTTCCTCGCGATGTTCGACGAGCTGAAACCGACGCACGTGATCGTCACACTGGACACGTCGAAGCCGACTTTCCGGCACGAGATCACGGATACGTACAAGGCGACGCGCGTGGGGATGCCGAAGGAAGAGCGCGAGGAGTTCTCGCGGCAGATGAAGCGGACACAGGGGCTTATCGAGACGTTCGGGATGCCGATGGTGGAGCTGGAAGGCTACGAGGCGGATGACCTGATGGGCACTCTCTCAAAGCAGGCGGCGGCGGCCGGCATCGAGGTCTACCTGGTGAGCATGGACAGCGACATCGCCCAGCTTGTTGACGACGACCACGTAAACCTGTGGATGTACCGGCCCTACCAGCGGGACTCCGTGATCTACAAGGACTCGGCGGACATCAAGGAACGCTACGGCGTCGAGCCCGAACAGATGCCTGACCTGAAGGCGTTGAAGGGTGACACGTCGGACAACATTCCCGGCATCCCCGGCGTTGGCGACAAGACGGCGGCAAAGCTAATCGAGCAGTTCGGTACCATCGAAAACCTTGTCGCGAATGTGGACGAGGTGAAGCCGCCGAAGGTGCAGGGGTTGGTTCGGGAGTATGCGGATCAGCTACGGCAATCGAAGCAATTGGCGACGATTGTCCGTGACGCGCCTGCGACTTTGGATATGGAGAGCGCAGATTTCTACGCCCATTACGACTCGGCGCGTGTTCAAGAACTCTTCCGCGAGATGGAGTTCCGTACCCTGGTGCCGCGGCTGCCGCAGGGCAGCGCGTCGGCGGCCGAGCCGATTGATCTGGAGCCCGTCGAGACGAACTATCAGGTTGTCCGCGACGTGACAGCGCTCGAGTCACTGGCGAAGCGGATCAAGGAACAAGGTTCGTTTGTGCTGGACCTGGAGACGGCGAGCCGGGAGGCGATGACGGCGGACATCGTGGGCGTCACCGTTGGGCTGGGCAATGGCGAAGCACATTACGTGCCTGTCGCGCATGCGGTGAGGCTCGGCGACAGGGCGCAGCTAACGTTGCCGGACGCGCTGGTGGTGCTGGCGCCGTTGATTTCAGCCCAGGACGTCGCCATCACGGCGCACAACGCGAAGTTCGACATCGTCGTGTTGGCCAACCACGGGGTGGAGGTAAATGGCGTGGAGTTCGACACGATGGTCGCGGCCAACTTACTCGGCGAAGGCGGCGGCGCGGGGCGCCCGGAGGAGGGCAACCTGTCCCTCCCGTGGCTGTACGCAAGACGGTTCGGGACGGAATTGCCGGACCGTGGCGCGCTGATGGGCCACGGTGGCAAGAAGTCGGCCCAAATCACGTGGAGCGAGGTGGAGGCGGACGCGGCCGGAGAGTGCGCCTGTGCCCACGTGGACGCGATCTGGCGCTTGCGGCAGGTATTTGAGCCAGAACTGGTGGAGAAGGGGATGGAGGAGTTATTCCGGGACGAGGAGATGCCTCTGGTAACCACGCTTGCCCACATGGAACTGCACGGACTTGCGGTGGATACAGGGACTTTGCACGAGATGGCCGCGGTGATGGCGACGGATATCGCCAACCTGGAGGAGGACGTCTACAAGTCGGTCGGGCACGAGTTTAACATCGGGTCCCCGCAGCAGCTCTCGCAGATCCTCTTCGAGGAGATAGGGCTGCCGAAGACGCGGCGGCTGAAGACCGGCGCCTTCGCCACGGACAAGGACTCGCTCGATGCGCTGCGCGGCGTTCATCCCATCGTTGATCTCATCTTCGAATACCGTGAATTGGCGAAGCTGAAGTCGACGTATCTCGACCCGCTGCCTTCTCTGGTCAACGCCCGAACCGGGCGGATTCACACGGAGTACAACCAGGCAGGGGCGGCGACCGGGCGTCTCTCGTCCCACAATCCGAACGTCCAGAACATACCGGTCCGTGGCGAAGCCGGTGCCCGGGTGCGGCGAGCGTTCGTGGGGCGGGACAACGGGCCGGACCCGCAGTTGTTGTCAGCTGACTACTCGCAGATCGAACTGCGGATCATGGCGCACATCACGGGCGACCCAGGGCTTGTTTCTGCCTTTGAAAACGACGAGGATATCCATGCCGCCACCGCTTCGGAGGTATTCGGAGTGCCGATAGATGAGGTATCGCCTGAAATGCGGAGGCGCGCCAAGGTCTTCAATTTCGGTGTCCTCTACGGCCTCAGCGAGTACGGGCTCTCGGTGAAGGAGAAGATCCCGCGGGAGGACGCGGCGACGTTCATACGAACGTACTTCGAGAAGTATCCGGGTATCCAGGAGTACGTCTCGGAGACGGTATCGTCCGTGCGCATGAACGGCTACGTGCAAACGCTATTCGGGCGAAGGAGATACATTCCGGAGATCCACTCGGGGAACTTCAACGTCCGCAACGCCGCCGAACGCGCGGCGATCAACATGCCGGTGCAGGGAACTGCAGCGGACATCATCAAGATCGCGATGAACGGGCTGGACGAAAGGCTAACCTCGAACGGGATGCGTAGCTGGATGATCCTCCAGGTCCACGACGAGCTGATCTTCGAATGCCCGGGCGAGGAGCTTGAGGACGTCAGAAAACTGTGTCTCGACATAATGCCAGCCAGCCTTGAAATGAAAGTGCCGCTCAAGATCGACACGAAGGTAGGCCGAAACTGGGGGGAGATGCAGTATGGGGAGGCGGTGGACCTGGCGGCCTACGGGTAAGTCCGAACCTCGAACCCGGAAGGTTTTACAGCAGTTCAGCTCAACCGTCTTGTTCCGGCGGGACTTGCTCCATAGTCTGGAGGGAAGCCATGTGGGACATCCTGATTACCGGCGGCAACCTTGTGATTATTCCGGCGCTGCTCGCTACCGCGCTCGACAAACGAGCCTATATCCCGCGGATGTCCTCCGGCGTAACTCTCGCTGGCGTGATCGCTGTGATCGTCGGCATGGTGGGCGCCGGGCTCGTCTTTAGCCCCATCGTTTTGGGTGTCATCGGACTGATCTGGCTCTATATCTTCTGGTTCCGGCACCAGCCAGGCGAAGCAACGTCAGTAACTGGCGAAGTCTCCCTCGGCGGTGGTGAGGTGGTGAGTGTCGTTGAGGAGCCGCACGATACGGCGGCCCTCGCCGGCAACCACGATGTTGACCGAGGTGTGAGCGGGCCGAAAGAACATGTCATAGGGGGACTTGATGATGTGGCCGATGTACGAGTTGATCACGCCCCCGTGACAGACGATGACTATGCGCTCACCTGAGTTGTGGGCGATGGCCGCCTCGATGGCGTTGATCGACCGCTTGCGGAACTCATAGCTCGGCTCCGAGTACGGGTACACGTCCCAGCTTCGCTCATCCAGCATCCTTTGCCTTACGCCGAGCAGTAACTCACGGCCGATGAAACCCTCAACAGTCTTGTCTGGTGGAACGTCACGGAAGACTCCGACTTCCTGAAGGTCCTGGACTACAGTCAGTTCCAGATGTTTGTGGTGTGAGACCACTGCCTGCGCCGTTTCCATCGCGCGCTTCATAGGGCTCGCGAATATGGCGTCGACCTTCTTCGTGGAAAGGGCCTCGCCGACGAGCTTCGCCTGCATGCGTCCGTGCTCGGTGAGGGGCGGATCGAACGTGTCGCCCACGAGTCCTTCGAAGTTCGCATCTTGCTGGGCGTGCCGCACCAGGATGACCTCGGTCACGCCCTCTATGCCGGTGAGGAACGCCTGGTCGAAGACTCCCGGGACCCTTAGTTTGCGGCCTGGTTGGGCCTCTTCTTTCGAATCGCTCATTCGTGTTCTCCTCCAGGGCCATCATAGCCCAGCGGCTCGCCAGGTTTGAGAGGGGTTGGCGTAAACCCGTTGTTAAATGCCGGTGGTAGAATGCCGCCGATGGCTGAGAACCCGTACAGAGCGCTGCCGTCCGTAGATCGCGTGGTCGCGCACGAGTCTTTGCGCGCGCTTCGGGAGCAATCCCCGGAAATGACGGTCCGACTGGCGAGGCGTGCCCTTGAAACCGCAAGGAACGCGGTGGCGGACGGCCAGGGGGCCAGGGATGAGAACGAGATCGCCGCGCAAGTGGCGGACCTGGCGCAAGCTGCTGTTGAGCCATCGCTACGGCCGGTGATTAACGCAACCGGGGTGATTCTCCACACGAACCTGGGCCGGGCGCCACTCTCGATGGCCGCCCGCGAATCGATGGATGCAGTGGCATGGGGCTACTCGAATCTTGAGTTCGATCTAGATGCTGGGGAACGAGGGTCGCGGCAGACGCATCTCCAGGAAACGATCTGCCGAGTCACGGGGGCCGAATCCGCCGTGGTAATGAACAATAACGCTGCTGCTGTGCTTCTGGCGCTAACAGCAATTGCCAGAGAACGGGAAGTTGTTGTTTCTCGAGGGCAGGCGGTCGAGATCGGCGGCGGGTTCCGGATCCCGGACGTTCTGCGACAGTCCGGGGCCACGTTGGTTGAAGTGGGAACGACGAACAGGACTAATAAGAGGGACTATGAGTCGGCCGTCGGGCCGGAGACGGCGGCAATCCTGCGGGTGCACGCGAGCAACTTCAAGGTCGTGGGTTTCACACATGAGGCGTCTCTGGCGGATATGGTGCGAGTAGCCAGGGAGCACGCGATCCCGCTGATTGACGATGTCGGTTCAGGTTGCTTGATCGATGTGACGCAGTTTGGGCTGGCGCCAGAGCCCACTGTTCAGGAGAGTGTCGCTGCTGGCGCTGACTTGTGTCTCTTCTCCGGGGACAAGCTCCTCGGTGGTCCGCAAGCTGGGATCATTGTTGGGCTCGCGGAGTTGGTTGAGCGCCTGGAGTGCCACCCACTGGCGAGGGCCTTGCGCCCGGACAAGGCAACTCTGGCGGCGCTCCACGCCACGTTATTGCATTACCTGAAGGGTGAAGCTCTTACTGAGGTTCCGGTCTGGCGAATGATCTCAATGCCGCTTGAACAGATCGAGCAGCGGGCAAGCGCATTAACGAAGGCTATCGGCGAGCCTGCGATCGTGATCGATGGTAGATCAATGGTCGGCGGTGGCAGTCTGCCCGAGGAGAGCTTACCGACGAAACTGCTTGCTATCGCTGGAGACGGCGCGTGGCTCGACGGTGCCGCTCGACGATTGCGGCTCGGAAGTCCGTCAGTCGTTGCCAGGGTGGCCGACGGGCAGTTGCTCCTCGATCCTCGGACTGTTGATCCGGAGGACGATGGAGCCATCGTTGAGGCGCTAAAGCCTCTCCTTGCAGCTCGCTAGTATTCGATTCGGAAGCCGGTGTGGGCCTCGGGGCCCTCTGGATCGAGGCGATCCAGCCGCGGATAGACCCGCTTGAACCACTGGTGCGGTGCGTTGACGGCGGCAAAGATGCCGAGACCGGTGAGGACACCGCCCACTATGCCAGCGATATCGCTGTCTGCAGCGAATGCAACGATCAACGCGATAGCCGCGGCGATGCCGAGGGTGGTAGCGAGAGCGGCCCCGCCATGGCCGCACTCTCCGTTCCTTGTGCATTCGTGACTGCGCGACATCACTGGTTGCTCTTGTAGAGGCCGACCAGGCTGCCCTCTGGATCGGTGAACATGCCGACCGTGACCATTCCGAGGTTCTCAGCGGGCATCACCACTGTGCCGCCGAGGCCCTTGATCTTATCGAGGTGGGCCTGGGGGTCAGGGACTTCGACGTACCAGCAGGCGTGCGGCTCGGGTGCTGTACCGACGCCGCCATCGATTCCCTGGCCGCCGTTGTCCACCATGCCGTAGTCCGAAGGTGCATCCATCACGTTGAAATTCCAGCCGAAGACGCTGCCGTAGAACTCGCGCAGTTTGGGTCCGTCCTTGCCAACCACCTCGAACCAGGTGACGGGATACTCTGACGGTGGGGCTTCCGACGGAGGTGGTCCGGAGCCCTCGTCCTTGATAATCCCGATGAGGTTACCCTCCGGGTCCGTGAATTGCGCGAACGTCACGACATCTGGAATCTCCATCACGGGCGCAGCCGTTTTGCCACCCAGCGACTCCACCTGGTTCAGCGTTGCCTGGGGGTCCGGAACACCGACATAGAAGATCGCAGCGGCCGGCGCCTCTCCCTGGCCTGCGATTCCGCCATTAATGCCCCTGCCGCCGTTGTCCACCACGCCGTATTGCATCTCCTCCATCACATCAAACGTCCACCCGAACGCCTTCGCATAAAAGTCGCGAAGCGCGCCACCGTCCTTACCTGTGGCCTCGAAGTGCACTACTGGATTGGGCATTGGCTCCTCCTTCACTGAAATTTCCGTCAGTGTCACAAGTATAGTGTGACTCATCATGGAAGGGAGTGGTATTGATGGCTGAAGAGTATGGCGCTCCAGCACAGATCACGCCTACGCGCCTCGGTGACTATCTGGAGGCGATGAGCAAGTCCGTGTTCCAGTCCGGGATGAGCTGGAAGGTGGTCAAGAGCAAGTGGCCGGCCCTGCGCGAGGCCTTCCGCGAATTCGACGCTACCACCGTCGCCTCCCTTACCGAGGGCGAAATCGCCGAGCTGGCCCAGGATCCGCGCATCATCCGCAACCGACGCAAGGTCGAGGCGATCGTCGACAACGCCCGACGCATGATCGAATTGGACGAGGAGCACCGGGGCTTCAAGAACTACCTGCGCTCACAGGGCGATTTCGAGCTCACTGTGAAGGACCTTCGCAAGGACTTTCGGTTCCTCGGTGATAGCGGCGCGTACATCTTCCTGTATGTCGTCGGCGAACCAGTCCCTGAGTACGACGACTGGTGCAAATCGCGCGGGCGGGAACACTCGCACGATCACTAACTAGCGCCCAATAGCCCTCGATAAGGGTGTCAGCCCACCCGCGAAGCGATCCCCGGATACTCGATGACAACCCCGTCCGAATCCACCCGGATGTCCGCCGCGAACGCCCCATCCAGCGATTCGAATCGAACGATCGAGATCCCCGGCTCGCTTCCCAGGAAGGTGTACCGTTGGCGCTCGGGAGTCACCGATAGGTCCGGCACCGATATCCAGGCAACTGTGATCTCGATTGGCCCGGCGCCATCGAGGATTCCCTCTCGTAGGAAGGGCATCGTGTTTGTGACCGGCGAGAAGCCCAGGTCGCAGTCCAGGGCATCGGCTAACGCAGGCGTCTCGGACGACCACTCCTGGAACGATGGCTCGCCGTCCTGCTGCATCTCCGCGCTCCAGCCCTCGGCCGATCGAAGCAGGCTCAAGGCCCGGTGCCAACCCTCACCCGACGCCTTGACCTGCATCGATCGTGTCTCAAAGCTCACGCTCGTTTCCAGCGAATAGTCGACCCGGTAGGGGACAGGGTCTGAGCCGACTTGGACGCCTATCGCCAGCAACTTGTTTCGTAGGATCGTGATCTCGGCGAACTCGGCGCCGAACGATCCCTCTCTCGACCAGATGACGCTGCGCTGTTTCAGGTCCACCGGGTCACTATAATCGGGCGCATGGCTGAGAAGCGGCGTTGCGATTGGTCGGGCGGGACGGATCTCATGATTCGGTATCACGATGAGGAGTGGGGCGTACCTGTACACGACGACCAGAAGCACTTCGAGTTCCTGACCCTTGAGGGCGCGCAAGCCGGACTGAGCTGGAACACGATACTTAATAAGCGTGAGGGTTACCGGAGGGCGTTTGACGGATTTGACTGGGAGAAGATAGCGCGCTATCGCGCGAAGGACATCGAGCGTCTCCTGGACGATGCCCGTATCGTCCGCAACCGGCTGAAGGTCGCGAGCGTAGTCGCGAACGCTAACGCTTTCGAGGCGGTTCGGGAGGAGTTCGGCTCGTTCGATAACTATGTATGGCCGTTCGTGGATGGCAAGCCGAAGGTGAACAAGTGGGGCAAAATGAGCGAGCTGCCCGCCTCCACTCCGGAGTCCGACGCGCTGAGCAAAGACCTTAAGAAGCGCGGCTTCAAGTTCGTCGGCACGACAATCGTCTACGCGCACATGCAGGCCACCGGCCTCGTTAACGACCACGAAGTGACCTGTTTCCGGTACAAGGCCCTCGCCTCCTGAGTTGGCATTGAAGCCCGGCAACATCCTGCGCGACCGGATTCGGAACCTCGGCCTGGACGCCCCGCGCTTCAAGCAGACCGAAGACGCCGTTCGCTGGCTCGGCGCAGTCCAGTCGCAAGACTTCGGTCCCGCGAAATGGTCGATCGGCGAGCGCGTGAAGAGGGCGACGGACGCAACGGTCGATTGCGCGTTCCAGGAGGGGCGGATCCTCCGCACCCACATCCTGCGGCCGACCTGGCACTTCGTCCTACCGGAGGACATCGCCTGGATGCTCGAACTGACCGGCCCGAGAGTCAGAGCGGGCAACGCGTTCATGGATCGTACCCTCGGTCTGGACGACGACACACTGTCGGAGGTGCATGTCATCATCCGCAGGTCCCTCGCTGGTGGCGTCCATCTCACCCGAAAGGAGCTTGCGACCGCCTTGACGCGGGGCGGCGAGGAACCTGCTGGCCAACTACTCGGCTACATCATGATGAGCGCCGAACTGGCCGGGCTGGTTTGCAGCGGCGCGATGCGAGGGAAGCAGCAGACCTACGCGCTGCTCGAAGAACGCGCGCCCGGCACCCAGAAATTAGCGCCCGACGAGGCGCTGGCGGAACTCACGCTCCGCTACTTCCGCAGCCACGGTCCTGCCACGGAGAAAGACTTTCGCTCGTGGTCCAGCCTCACGCTGGCGGACATCCGGCGCGGCCTCGAGATGGTGGCCGGGGACCTGGAACGCGAGGTGATCGACGGAACCACGTACTGGTTCGCGCCGCCCGTCTCCGCTCGACATAAGACGGCACCGCGTGTCCATCTCCTCCAGGGCTACGACGAGTACATCGTCGGCTATAGCGAAAGCAAGCACCTGCTATTGCCTCCGCTGGTACCAGCGTCACCCCTTGCAACCTCGTCCTATAACGGTGTCATCATTCTGGATGGCCGAGTCGCGGGCCAGTGGAAGCGCACGATCGGGGCGAAATGCATCGCGATCGAAGCGCGGCTTCATACAGCGCTGGGTGACGAGGCGATGGCGTCGTTCGAGGATGCCGTAAGCAGGCATGGAGCTTTCCTCGGCGCCGAGGCCCGTGGTTCGATCGTTGGTTGGTAACGCCGCCGAGTAAACTAATTTCGTGCCAATATCGCCCAAGTCCCTCACCACGCTCGAATACGACAAGGTCGTCGAACGCCTTACCCGCCATTGCTCCACGGACCCCGGCCGGGTGCTGGCGTCCGCGCTCGTGCCGGCGACGGAATACTCCGAGGTGTTCCACCTCCAGCAACTGACGGCGGAAGCACGGCGCCTTGTAGAGCTCAAGCCCAACGTATCGTTGAACGGGGTCCGGGACGTGGCCGGCGTTGTCCGGCAGGCGGCGATCGACAAGATCCTGGAGCCGGGCGAACTGCTCGAAGTGCAGGCAACGCTCGATGCGGCACGGGTCCTGCGCGAAACGATCGACAAGCTTCGCGGTTATATGCCACTGCTTGGCACGTTCGCGGACCGGATTGCGGACTTCCGCGACATAACTGAGGCCATAGGGAAGGCGATCAATGGTAAGGGAGAGATCGTCGATCACGCCTCACCGGTGCTGGCGACGCTTCGACGCGAGTCACGTGTCGTGCACGACCGGCTTCGGTCACGCCTTGAACAGATCGTGAGCAGCGGCGCGAAATCGGCCCTACAGGACCCGATCATCACCCTGCGCGATGGCCGCTACGTGGTGCCCGTGAAGGCAGAGTTGCGGGCGCAGCTCCCGGGCATCGTCCACGATGTCTCGTCCTCGGGCGCCACGGTCTTCCTCGAACCGCTGGAGACCGTCGAGATGGGCAACAAGTGGCGCGAGATGCTGGCGGAGGAGCAGCGGGAGATCGCGCGTATCCTCCGCGACCTCTCAGTTCGCGTCGGCAGCCGTGCTGATGAGATCGCGGCGGCGCTTGACGCCCTGGCTGAAATCGACTTGCTCATCGCAAAGGTGCGGCTGGGCGAGGTCATTCAGGCGAAGCATATCCCCTTCGACCCCGAAGGGAGTGGCGTGGACCAGCCGTGGCTCCTCCAGGAACCGGGCTCGCTCTACCTGCGCAACGCGCGTCACCCGCAATTGACCGGTGACGTCGTCCCCGTGACCGCCTGGCTCGGGGAGGGAAATCCTCAAGGCACCGGCATTGCCGACGGCCCGGATGGGTTCTCTGTCATGCTGATAACGGGACCCAACACCGGCGGCAAAACCGTGGCGCTTAAGACCGTCGGCCTCCTCGCTCTTATGGCCCAGGCGGGCCTCCCCATACCCGCCGATGCCGACTCCCGTCTCCCCGTCTTCGACGACGTTTTTGCCGACATCGGGGACGAGCAGTCCATCGAGCAGTCACTGTCGACGTTCAGTTCGCACATCGGCAACATCATCGACGTCCTTCGCCGTGTCACTCACCGCTCGCTCGTGCTGCTGGACGAACTCGCCGCCGGTACCGACCCCGTCGAGGGCGCGGCGCTGGCGAAGGCGATCCTGTCCTATCTGCTGAAAGTCGGTGCTTTGACAATCGCGACAACCCACCACGGCGAGTTGAAGGCGTTCGCGCACACCACGCCGGGAGTGACCAACGCATCCGTCGAGTTCGACGCGGAGAGTCTGGCGCCGACCTACCGGTTGCGCGTCGGGCTGCCCGGTCAGTCGAACGCGCTCTCCATCGCCCAAAGGCTGGGGATGCCCGCGGACGTGCTGGCCGAGGCGCGCGAGGGAATCGACCCGGACCGGCTCGCCGTCGAGACGTTGATCAGTGATCTCCACCGCCACCGCGACGAGGCTGAAACCGCCAGTGAAACGCAGCGCGCCGCCGCACTCGAGGCGGAACGGGCACGCTCGCGCGTGACCAAGGAGCTTCGATCGCTCGAAGCCAACCGGAGCAAGCTCATCGAACAAACGCGGAAGGAGATGGAAACAGAGCTTCAGCAGACTCGCGCGCGCCTTCGGGATGCGCTGAAGCAGTTGGAGAAAGCGGACCGTCTGACAGTCTTTGAGAGGGCGCAGGCAGTGGAAGCAGTTCAGGAAGAGGTCGCAGTGGCGGAGACCGCGGTGAAGCGAGTGCAGAAGCGAGAGCGAAAGAAACGCCGCGGTCCCCTGCCCGCGATTGAACCGGGCGATCGAGTCTTCCTGGTGGACGTTCCGACCCCCGGAGAAGCCGTGACCGAACCAGACGGGTCGGGCGAGTTCGACCTGATGCTTGGCGCCCTGCGAGCAAGGGTCAGCGTTAGCCAGGTGGCTGACGTTGAGAAGGCTGCGCGTGATGAGCCTGCACGAAATGATCGGCCGGTGGCGGCATTCGAACACCCCACGGTAGCGCCCGAACTGGATCTACGCGGGCTGACGGTGGACGAGGCCCTGATCCTGGTGGACCAGCGCCTCGACGAAGCGTCGCGGGCCGGGGTGGGCGAGATCAGGATTATCCATGGTAAGGGGACAGGGGCGTTACGGTCGGCCGTGCGCGAACTACTGCGCAAGCATGTCCAGGTGCGAGGCCAGGCCCCAGCCGAGCGTCAGGGCGGCGGCGACGGTGTGACCGTCGTGGAGCTGGCGGTCTAGTGGCACGAAGCCGCAAGAAGCTGGGCCCGATGTCGCCAGCCCCGCGCTTCTCGCGCGACCGGGAGATCGATCTCCACGGGATGTACGTGGACGACGCTCTACTGAGGCTCTCGGAAGAAATCAACCGATCGCTTCGATACGGCGAGGAATACCTCCGCATAAACCATGGCAAGGGCGGTGGGCTTCTGCGGTCGAACATCCGCGAGATGCTCTCCCACCATCCCAACGTTGTCCGGAACTTTGCGGCGCAGCCCAACCAGGGCGGTGACGGCGTGACGGTCGCGCAATTGGCAGTGTAGTATCGACCGCGAGATGCCCGATCCGTTCGTCGGTTCCGCCCGCTACATCATCAGTGACTACCTGGATGAATTGCGCAAGGCTGTCGACGGGCTGCCGGACGAGGCCGTGAACTGGGCGCCGGCGGGCGATGACACGAACTCGATCGCCGTGCTCGTGACCCACAACCTGAATAGCACCCGCCTATGGATGAGTGTCGGCTTGGGTGCCGCCCCGCCTGACCGTGATCGCGACGTCGAGTTCGAGGCGAAGGCGGAGAATGCTGCGGAGTTACTGGGCATGATCAACGAACTGGGTGCGGAGATACTGGCGCTGATGGATGGCGCGGGCGACATTGACTGGACGGAAAACCGGCGGGCCCACCTGGGATCGGACCCGGGCCTCCCCAACTACGTCCCTGCTGCTTTCGGAATCATGCACGCCGTTGAGCACTTCAGCCAGCACGTCGGCCATGTCACGCTGACCCGCCAGCTCTGGGACGCGCGCTGACCCTGGACACACGTTGATCACTGTCCTCGCGGGAGGCGTTGGCGCCGCCCGCTTCCTCCAGGGGCTGGCCGCCGCTCATCCCCCTTCCGATATCACGGTCATTTCCAACGTCGGTGACGACGCCGAATTCTTCGGACTTCACGTCTCGCCCGATATCGACATCGTCACGTATCACCTTGCCGGCTTGGCGGACGAGGAGCGCGGGTTCGGGATTGAGGGCGATACGTTCGAGGTGATTGACTCCATCGGCCGCTACGGGTACGACACCTGGTTCCGGCTGGGCGACGCGGACCTGGCGACGTGCATCACGCGGACGCACCTTCTCCGCAAGGGCCGGACGCTGGCCGAGGCAACCCAGGAGATTACGTCATCGCTACTCGTACCAGTGCGGATCATCCCCGTGACCAACGATCCGCTGCGGACGAAGATCCGCTCGGACGATGGCGTTCTGGACTTCCAGGAATACTTCGTCAAGCGGCGAACCGAGGGCCATGCCTGGGAGATCATCTTTGATGGTGCTGAAGATGCCTCTCCGACTCCAGGCGTTATCGAGGCGATCCAGGAGGCGGAGACAATCATCGTCACTCCATCCAATCCGCTCGTGAGCATCGGGCCGATCCTGTCGGTGCCGGGTTTGCGCTCCGCCCTGGCCGAATCTCCTGCGCTTGTCGTGGCGGTGAGCCCCATTGTCGGCGGGAAGACGATCAAAGGCCCGGCGGACAGGATGCTGCGCGACCAGAACCTCGAAGCGAGCGCAACGACAATAGCGCGCCTGTACGCCGATTTCCTGGATACGCTGGTGATCGACACAGTTGACGAGGCTCTGGCCCCGGATATCGAGGCGCTAGGAGTGCGGGCGGTAGTAACGGGCACGATAATGGAGTCGATGGACAAGAAGACGGCCCTGGCTCGCTCGGTACTGGCGGCAGCTGGCGGATGATACGCGCGATCGTGCCCGCGAAGTCCCTTGGGGAGGCGAAGGGTCGCCTGTCATCTGCGCTTTCGCTGGAAGAACGGCGCGAGCTTGCGTTGGCCATGCTCACCGATGTCCTGACGGCGCTGCGCCAGGTAGATGAGATCGATGGGATCTCGGTGATCAGCCCTGACTCCCACGTGCTGGCACTGGCGTCCAGCCTCGGGTCCGACCCGATAGCAGAGATCGCTGATGTGACGGGCATCGGACGGGCTCTTGAACGGGCGATCAGTTCGATGTCACCACCACCGGAAGCTGTTGTTATCATCCTCGGCGATCTGCCGGAAGTTACGCCGGCTGATATCGAGTCCCTGGTCGAAGCCTTGCCTGACCCTGGCGTCTCCGCCGCTCCCTCCAATGACGGCGGCACGAGCGCACTTGCGGCACGGCCTCCGAGTGTGATCGAGTTTCACTACGGTCCGGAGTCGTTCCGGCGCCACCGGGAGGCTGCGAAGAAGGCCGGCGTGGAGTTCAAGGAGGTGCGGCTGGAATCGTTAGCGAACGACATGGACACAGAGGAAGACCTCAGAGGCCTCCTTTCTCGGCCTGCTACCACGACCACCCAGAGAGTTCTGGCACGGCTTGGAGTGGCCGATCGCTTGAACGTCGCATGAGCACCGAGTATCGTCCCGTGTCCGATGTGATTCGGCAGCGCCGGTCTATCCGTAGGTTCCTGCCTGATCCGGTACCGCCGTTGATCGTGCACGACCTCGTGGAACTGGCGTGCGCTGCGCCCGCGCCTCATGGCTCGAAGCCGTGGCGGTTCGTCTACGTTGCGTTCGAGGATGCGAAGCGCAGGCTCGCGGACGCGATGGCCAACGCGTGGCTCACCGATCTGGTACAGGGCGACCGCCCGGTGCTGGAAGTAGACCGGGTGATCAAGCGTTCACGGGACCAGATTTCAACTGCACCGGTACTGCTCGTCGCTTGTCTCCAGGATGAGAAAGCAAAGGAATGGCCGGACGAAGAGCGCCGCCGGGCTGAGCGCGACATGTTCGTGCAGAGCCTGGGGGCGGCGCTCCAGAACCTGCTACTTGCGGCCGAGGAGCGTGGCCTGAGCGGATACTTGAAAGGAGCGCCCTTGTTTTGCGCGCCAGCCGTTCGCGATGCGCTGGACCTTGAACCTGATTGGGAGCCGACTTTTCTGGTGCTCCTGGGATCCCCTGACCCAGCAGTCATCCCGCCGGAACGCGAACGCTTCGATCTGGAGCGATACCTTGTGGAACGGTGACACGACCTTGCTGTGCTACGCTGAGCGCCGTTAACCCAGAGAGGAGCCCTGATGGACATTTTTGAAGCGATCTACACGCTGCGAGCCATGCGTCGCCTGAAGACGGATCCCGTTCCCGAAGAGCTGATCTGGAAGGTCATGGATGCGGCAATCCGCGCACCGAGCGGCGGGAATCTGCAGCCGTGGGACTTCGTCGTTGTCACGGATCCGGAGAAAAAGAAGAAGATCGGCGAGTGGTACCTGGACGGCTGGAACGCCAATTACAGTGGCCAGATCAGGGACGCCATGCTCAACGACCCAGTCCGCGGCAAGACGTACCGCTCCGCGGACCACCTCGCGAACAACATCGCGGACGTGCCCGTGCTCATTTTCGCGTGCGTCAATGTGGCAACTGCTTCAGTGTCCGGCTCCGGCCCCAACATCTTTCCGGCGGTGCAGAACCTCATGCTCGCGGCAAGGGCGCTGGGCCTTGGAACGACGCTGACGACGCTGCACCGGGCGCACGATCCGGAGGTGAAGGATCTATTGGGAATCCCCGAGGCCTTCGAGGCGCTGGCGATGATCCCGATGGGTTGGCCAAAGGGCAACTTCGGGACGGGTCCCAGACGGCCGGTGGAGCAGGTCACATTCTGGGAGTCCTGGGGTGCCACAAAGGAGCGGCCGGCCTGAGAGTCCGCACTCGCTACGCCCCCTCGCCCACGGGCGAGCCACACCTGGGCAACATCCGCACGGCCCTCTATGCCTGGCTGCTAGCGCGACGGTATGGCGGCGACTTCCTCCTCCGCATCGAAGACACGGACCAGCAGCGCCACGTCGAGGGCGGCGTTGAGGCGCAGATGTCGGCTCTACGCTGGCTGGGGCTGGAATGGGACGAGGGGCCGGACAAAGAAGGCCCGTTCGGGCCATACACACAATCACTACGCTTGCCGCTCTACCAGGAGCATGCGCAGCGCCTGATCGACGGCGATCACGCCTACAAGTGCCACTGCACTTCTGAGCGCCTCGATGAGGTGCGCAAGGAGCAGCAGGCGCGCAAGGAGCCGCCCCGCTACGACCGCGCCTGCCGCGATTTGCCCGATGCCGAGCGGGCTGGGCGAGATGCACAGGGGCTGGCGTCGGTGGTGCGGTTCAAGACGCCGCTGGAAGGAGAGACCGTCGCGAAGGACATCCTCCGGGGCGAGGTGACGTTTAACAACGACACCCTGGACGACTTCGTGATCCTGAAGTCGGACGGATTCCCGACGTACCACCTTGCGTCGATCGTGGACGATCACCTGATGGAGATCACGCACGTCATCCGCGGCGAAGAGTGGCTCCCGAGCGCTCCGCGTCACTTCTTGATATACCAGGCCTTTGGCTGGGACCCGCCTGAGTTCGCGCATGTCTCCCGGATTCTTGGGCCTGACCGCGCGAAGTTGTCCAAGAGGCACGGCGCTCACTCCGTGCTCGAGTACCGCGACCAGGGCTACCTGCCCGAAGCATTGATCAACTTCCTTGCCCTCCTCGGTTGGTCATTGGACGACAAGACGGACATCATCGACCGCGACACTTTGGTCAAGAACTTCGATGTTGCGCGGCTGATTCCGAACCCGGCCGTCTTTAACGCCGAAAAACTCCTGTGGATGAACGGTGTGTACATCCGTGAGATGCCGCCAGAACGGCTGGCGACCGAAGTTTTGCCTTATCTCGAAGACGCGGTACCCGGAAGGCCCGACACGGCCACGTTGGAGCGCATCATCCCGCTTGTCCGCGATCGGATCAAGCTGCTCCCGGAGATCGTGGAGATGGCAGATTTCTTCTTCGTCGATGGTCCGCTGGAGTACGAATCGACCTTGCTTCTGGGCAAGAAATTCGCAGACGACCCCGCGGGGGCGGCTAACGTACTGCGGCTTGTGATTGCGGCGACCGAGGGCTTGCCAGCCTGGGATCACGAAGGGTTGGAGGGTACGATCCGGCCGATCGCGGACAAGTTGGGTCTTAAAGCCGGCGATTTGTTCGGCGTTATACGAGTCGCTGTCACCGGGAAGACAGCTGCTCCGCCGTTGTTCGAGACGATGGAAGTGCTGGGCCGCGACCTTTCGCTGGCCCGACTTGGGGATGCGTTGAAACGGCTGGAGTTGCTCTCGGCCGGGACTAGCCCGCGCCCGCGGGGGTGATGCTTTCGAGGCTGGCACGCACCACGAGTCTGTGGCTGTACTCACCCCCGAATACCGGGTCGTTGTTCTCAGAGTAGGCGCCGTCGCAAGTGATGATCGTGATCACGTCGTTCGGCGTTCCGGACATGACCTTAAGCGATTCCGGATTGTTCGGGTCGACCTGGGACACATCAGTCACGGTATAGACCATTGTTGTGCCATCGTCGCCGACGAGGCGCACTTTTTCGCCGCCTGAAAGGGTCTTGAGGTCGTAGAAGACGCCGCGTCCGCTCCACGTCACGTGGCCGGCAAAAACCGCGTTGCTGCCTGTACCGGGCTTCGCGGAGAAATCGTACCAGGCTACGAGCTGCGCGGCCCCCGCACCCGTAGGCACTTCTGGTATTTGGTTCGCGTCCAGGCCGTATGCAGCTACCGGTGCGTCCACACCGATTTGTTCGATCTGAATTCTGTAGGGCTGGTCACCAAGAGGAGGTTGAGGCGGACCCGGAGGAGAAGTCGGCGCTGGCGTGACCGGTAACGGCGTCGGCGTTGCTGGTGCGGCGGTTTCCGTCGCCAGTACAACCTCTTCGGGCTCTCCACCGCCGCCGCCCAGGAATTGGGTGGCGCCCGCCACCGCGAGCAGGGCGACAAGGAAGGTGGCGACGCCGCCGCCGAGAAGCACCTTCCTGTTTTTGAGTTGTTCGCTAATTGTCATCGCCAGTCCCGGTTTTGCCTATTCGAATCTACGTCCATTATACGAAGAACAACGCTTGCTACCTTAAGTTAGACGCGTGAGACTGAAATAAAGATGCAGAATTCGGCTTTCAAGAACGACTCGATTACGGCCGTGCCAGGAATTTCCGTCGGAAACTTTACGGATCCTGCCGCCCCCACCGGTTGCACCGTCGTGCTCTGCGACGAGCCAGCCATAGCCGCAGTGGACGTCCGGGGCGGTGCTCCCGCCACGCGCGAAACGGACCTGCTCAGGGCAGGCAGTCTGGTTGAGCGCATCCATGCCATCCTCCTCTCGGGTGGCAGCGCATACGGACTCGATGCCGCAACAGGGGTTATGCGGTGGCTGGAGGAACGCGGCCGGGGCTTTCCCGTCAGTGGTGGCGTCGTACCGATCGTGCCCGCCGCCTGCATCTTTGATTTCACGACGACCGGTGGCAAAGTCCGCCCCGGCGCGGAGGAAGGTTATGCAGCGTGTGAGGACGCTAGCGAGGCCCCCTTGTCCGGCGGAAGCCTCGGCGCCGGAGCGGGTGCGACGGTCGGCAAGATGGCCGGCCCGGAACGCTGCCTGCGGGGTGGACTTGGCAGCGCCGTGGAGGTCGCGGCTTCGGGGATAAGGATCGGCGCGCTGGCCGTCGTTAACTGCGCTGGCGAGGTCGTTGATCCGGAGAGCGGCGACATCGTAGCGGGTAGCAGGGGCGATACGCCGGGCACCTTCGATCCAGCCTTCGAGATCGTGAGGAAGGGGCTGCCGGGCACTCCGTTCCAGTCCGGCAATAGCACGCTCGCTGTGGTGGCCACCGACGCGTCCCTGACCCGCGATCAGGCTTACCGGGTGGCGGTCATCGCACAGACCGGGTTGGCCAGGACGATTCGGCCGGTTCACACGCCTGTGGACGGCGACATCGTCTTTGCGCTTGCTACCGGGCGCAACGAAGAAGCCGCCGAGGTGCTTCAACTGGGAGCGCTAGCGGCGAGGGCGGTCGAGCGCGCGATCCTGTGCGGCGTCAGGAAGGCGACGTCGTTCGGCGCCATCCCGTCAGTGCGCGATTGGTCCGGCTGATCGCTTCCCGTCTTTACCGAATCTTTACCCGCACTCCCTTCCGGTTCACCGCCCTATTCACCACGCACGCCCAGACTGGGTACCAGAGCACCGCACCCGGAAAACCTTTGCCGGTACTGCTTCCGGGGTGACGAGGACTAAAAGGGAGGGTCTGGGACATGAGCATATTTACGAATTTCTTGCGCCGTCAGCATGACGGCGATGAGAGCCTGCAGACGATACAGCCTGCGCCTGAAGTAGCGCCGCCCTTGATCCTGCTTCGGCCTGAAGCTTCGGGAGTGGCGAGCTATAGTTGCTTCTCCTTCCGCTCCACCTCCGATGCCGGGCGATTCATCGAAGAGCACCTCCGCGGACGCCTGGCTCCTGAGTCGGTGTTGTTCTGGGGTGTATGCAACCCGCCAGCTCCCGACGCCGAGACGATCGTGCTTCTCCGGAGCGAGCGACCGGATATTGCCCACGCCTTCTCATTCACCGATCTCCCCACGGCCACGGACTTCGTGAGGCACGAGATGGAGTTTGGTATGGCTCCCGAGCAGGTGCTGATCTACTGGGTTGCGCCCGCTCGCGCGGAAATAGATGCGACCGGGCGCGTCGCGGTTGTGCCCGTGCAATCGGAGTCGCAGGCGAGCCACAGCGAGGTTCCGGACGGCATTGGGTATGCTCCTTCGCCAGCACTGACGATTGTCCAGCCGAGTTCGGACCCGGAGGCCGCTGAGAGCGAGGACTCTCCGTTTGATGGTCAGATCATCGAATTCGCGGCGATTCCGAGCCGGTTCCGCCTTCACGGAGATACCACGCAGTGGTGGGTGAACATGATCGATGCGATGGAAGAGGCCCTGGACGCGTGCGTCGCCCAGAAGGTTTCAGGGCGGTTGGCCTGGCGGCGCTTGTCGAGCGAGCTAGCGACGGCGGCGCGGATCCAGGCAAGCATGCCGGCTACCCCTGCCGCGGAGCCGGGGGAGCAAAAGGACGATGGGGACGCGCCTGGTGCCGGCGCGGCCAACGACGGCGCCGTCGCGGCGGCTCCTGAGGATGCCCCGGACACCGGAGATGACCCCTGGTTCGTCCCGCGGCCGGAATGGCAGAACAGGCCGGACGGGCCGTTCCGCGGCTTCAACTCACCGCACGGACGCTTCTAGGTCAGCGCTGGCACCGTGGGCAATAGTGGGTGCTTCGCCCGCCGACCTTGGTGCGCTTGATCGGGGTGTCGCAAACGTAGCAAGGTTCGCCCGTTCGCCGGAACACGCGGACTTTCAGATGATGGGAGCCCTCGTTCCCCTTCCCGTCGACGTAGTCACGGAAGCTTGAGCCGCGGCCGCCGAGCGCTTCGGTTAGCACGTCGATGATGGCCTTGTGCAGGAGTGTCCCCTTCGGCCTGCTGACCTTGTTTGCCGCCTTTCGGGGGTCAATCCCGGCGGCGAAGAGTGCCTCATCGGCGTAGATGTTGCCGATGCCGGCGACGACGCGCTGATCGAGGAGGATCGACTTGACGGGCGCCGATCGCCGCTTGAGCGAAGCAAGAAACGGGTCCCTCTCAAAGCCGTCTTCCAGCGGTTCCGGGCCGATGTCGTCCTTGACCAGCGACCAATCGTCGACGAGCCACATCATCCCGAACTTGCGCAGGTCATTGAAGCAAAGCCAGGTCTCGTCGTCCAGGCCGAAGGAGGCGCGATTGTACGGGTCTGTGCCTGCGCATCCCGTCCACTGGTGCTTGACCCGGCCGGTCATCCGCAGGTGGACCACCCAAAGCATGCCTTCGGAGAGATTGAAGACGAGGTATTTGCCGCGGCGGGAAACGTCCTCGATCACGTGGCCGGGCAGCAACCGCTCGAACTCGGCCGTGGGGAGCAGCTGGACGAGACGGGGCGCGTCCTCGGAGACCCAGGCGCTGACGATCTTGCGTCCGGTTACGAGGGGCTGCAGGTCGCGGCGGATGGTCTCGACTTCGGGTAGCTCGGGCACGCCTCAAGGCTCGTGTCTCGTCAGGCGTAAGTCAACCGGGAAACGTGGAGGCCGGGGCTCTGAGCCCCGGCCTCAATGCAAGTCCTTCGCCAGGGATTAGTCGATACGTCGCAGCGCGAGAGCCATCCCGCCCGTCGCGGCGACGATGCCGAGGGCTCCGAGCGCGAGAAGGGCGATCCATGGAAGGCCAGCTCCGCTCTCGTTGGTGCCGCCGGTTTCGGGAAGTTGAGCAGGCGTGGCCGCCGGCGTCGGCGCCGCTGTTGGCACTGCTGTGGCGTTCGGTCCGACTGCCACATCGGCCACTGCGGTGCTGTTGGCAGGCGTTGGGTCGAACTCAGTGGCCGACACCGATGCGGAGTTCTGCACGGTGCCTTCGGCGTTCACGGTCACGACGATCTGGATAGTGGCCGTGGCGTCAAGGGCGAGGTTTCCGAGGTTGCAGGTAACAACGCTGGAGGCTTCGACGCACGATCCCTGGCTCGGGGTGGCCGAGACGTACGTGACCGCATCCGGCAGGTCGTCGATCACGGTGGCGGTAGTAGCGTCAGAGGGCCCGTTGTTCGTGACAGTCAGGGTGTAAGTAATCTGATCACCGACCACCGCTGTTGCAGCCGAGGACGTCTTGGCGATCTCGAGGTCCGCTGCCGCGGTTGTGTAGAGGACGGCGAGGTTGTCCGTTAAATCCGGTGTCGCCCAGTGGTATCCCAAACCGACGGTGGCATCCAGGTTCACTCCTGTAGTGGCCTGGTTACCGTTGTTCTCTTCGTAGATCCCCGTGGCCTGCGAGTCCGCGTTGAAGACGGTGTCGAGGTACTGGACCTTGATGTCGTTAGACGTCTCGAAAAGGATCATCTCCCAGGTTACGCCCTCTCCCGCGGTGCAGTCGTCACAGTCGTTGTGACAGACGTCGAACCACTCGGCGACGAACTGGCGGTTCGGGGCGGAGCCTACCGTCTTGTAGTAGACGTCGCCGCACTCGCCCGGGTCCAGGTCATCGAACCAACCGGCAATCAGGGGCACGCCGCCCCATTCGATGGTGTCGCAGGCTCCCAGCCCGGGCGGTATTGGATGGCCGGCATCGTCTGGGTCGTCGTTGTAGTTGTCGTTGCAGCCGTTATCGGTGTCGAAGCTCAGGAACCCGTTGGACGATAGGTCTACCTCGGTGTAGTCGGTCCCGAAGAGGTTGAATGTAAATGGTAGAGTCAACGTCTCGTAATCGTCGTCGTCGTCGGTAACCGTTGACAGGGTTCCATCGGTCGCATCTACCCATGCGAACGGGACTGTTGGATCGGGCGAGTTGCTATCGATCCAAACGTAGCCTGAAGGGTTAGTGCCGCTCGTATCGGCG